>NZ_JBLZNJ010000004.1:0-240561 GCF_051194155.1 Halorubrum zhoui
AACGGCCAACGAGGAATGCACAACCCAGAGTACCACAGCGAGTGGGAATGTCGCTCTCGGGGAAGCTCAGACCGACTGAGACTCCCACGAGAGGAATCCCACGACTTCAGTCGTGGGTGGATGTCAAACACTGGCCGTCGTCGTCTCAGCCGTCTCGATCACGTCGACGTCGACGATCCGATAGCGAATCCCGTCGTCGTACGTCGTATCGAGGTGGACGTCCCAGCCGTGTACCCGAGAGAGGCTTCGCACGTTCGGCAGTTTGAGTCCGGCATCGGCGGTGGGCTCTGCCGCATCGTACCCGAACAACGAGTCGTCGTGGGCTCTACCGGCGTAGCGTCCGTCGTCGGTCACGACGAGTCGCCCTGGGTCGGTCTCCACCCGGACCGTGAGCGCCGTCGCCTCCGCGTAGGCGGCAAATCGGATCGCGTTGACGAAGAGATGTGTGAGCCGGTCGTCGGCCGCTCGGATGGTCGCATCACGTTCGAGGTGCACGTCGAGGTCGGCGTCGACCGACTCGGTCGCGCGGTCGAGTGCTAGTCGAACATCGACGTCGTGATACGTCTCGATCGATTGGGCGTACCGTGTCAACACGTCGAGATCTTCGATCACCTCTTTGCTCCGCCGGACTGACTGCCGGGCCACCTCAAGTGGATCTCGCTCCGTGGGTGCGTCAGATACGGACGCCGCGAGCGCGAGGTACCCCTCGGTCACGCCGACGGCGTTTCGCAGCTCGTGGGCGATCGCATCGGCGATCGCCTCGAGCTGCTCGTCGTGGCGGGTGAGTTCGGCCTTTCGTCGCCTCGCGTCGGTAATGTCCTGGAGGAAGAGCGTCGTCCCGAGGCGGTGGGGACCGAGCTCGAGCTCGCGGCGTGTCACCAACAGCGTTCGTGTTCCCTCGGGCACAGACTGTTCGACGAGGTGCGTCGTCTCGGATAGCCGGTCGATAGGAAGCGTTGCAGTGAGCTCCGCGAGCGTCTCGACGTCTCCGTCGAGCGCCGGGACGAGCTCGGCCGCGCGGTCGTTGTACTCGCGGATGGCACCGTCCGCACCGACGGTCACGACGCCCTCGGCTGCCTCGTCGAAGAGGGTCTCTCTCGTCGGTGCTTCGAGGTTGACGAACGAGTCTTCGACCAAGTAGAGGGCACCGAGCCCAAAGATCGCCACGCCGATCGGTTCGTAGCTGAGTTCGGGGATCACCTCGGGGACGACACCGATCGCGATCTTCGGGAGTGCCGAGAGGGCCGTTATCGCGACGAGCGCCGAGAGTGCCCACGAAGACTGTGACGAGCGGGTGAACGTCCGAAACAGCAGATAGAGCCCGATCGCCGTGAAGCCGTACGCCAGCACGAACGAGATCCAGTATATCGGCCGCGGGTAGATGATCAGCCGTGGATACGGCTCGACGACGAACCCAGAGGCGAGGTACTGCTCGTGAATCGGATTCGTGAGCTTCGTGAGGATGAGCGCGACGTATATCGCGAGCGCGCCGAGCTGGTACGGCCGGTGTCGATGAAACGAGTGGCCGGTGTACGCCGACGCGAAGAACAGCCAGGCCCAGACGGTGCCGAATCCGACGATGAGCCCTGAAAGATACAGCGCCTCTGCGACCGCGTGGTCCGTGACGAGCATCTGGATCGACTGTAGCGACGCCCACAGTCCGACGGTCACGAGCAAGGCTCGAAGCCCCGTTCGTGCGTCCGACTGCCGGAGCGGTGACCCGCGGGCTGCCCCGACGAAACACGCGACGGCCGCGGCGCCGAACACGCCGGAGATTGCCAGATTCGGTGCCGAGAGAGTCACAAGTGAAGACCGGTACATCCCGGAGGCGCATCACTGTTGTCGTTCGGGCGACCGGTCGGCGTCCCAGTGGAGAGCGCGGCGCTTTTGTGCCGCATCGGCGACGGTTTGGTATGGAGATCGACGAGGGGGGGTGTACGGTGCGCGTCCCCGAGGCCCGTGACGGTGCGAGCGATGGGACCGGCAGCGGGGTATTTTTCAATCCGACCCAAGAGCTGAACCGGGACATCACCGTCGCCGTGTTGCGCGCCTATCGCGACCGCGAGCCGCGCGCGGAGACGTACCTCGACGCGATGGCGGCCTCCGGCGTCCGTGGAGTGCGGGCTGCTGCCGAGGGGTACGCCGTGACGTGTGCGGACGTCGACGCCGAGGCGGTCGAGCTGGCAAGAGAGAACCTCGCCACGAACGACCTCGACGGGGACGTCGTCCACCGCGACGTCAACGCGTTGTTACACGAGTCCGTCTTCGACGTCGTCGACCTCGACCCGTACGGGACGCCGATTCCGTTCGTCGACGCCGCGTTCGCGAACACGCGCAACGTGGTGTGTGTCACCGCGACCGACACGGCACCGCTGTGTGGTGCACACCAGCAGAGCGGGATCCGAAAGTACGGAGTCGTCTCACAGAACACCGACTACCACCCCGAGATGGGGCTCCGAACGCTCGTCTCCGCGCTGGTTCGGACCGCGGCACGGTACGACACCGCCGCCCGTCCGGTCGTCTCACACGTCTCACGTCACTACGCACGCACGTACCTCGAGTTGGAGTCGGGGGCGCAGGCCGCCGACCGCTGTCTCGAAGAGCTCGGATACGTGGACCACTGTGAAGACTGCCTCTGGCGAGACGCGACCCGGGGGCTGATCCCCACTCCCGTCGACACGTGTCCGACGTGTGGGAGCAGCCGCGTGCTCACTGCGGGGCCGCTCTGGGTCGGTCCCGTCGCGGACGCCGAGTTCACTCGCGCGGTCCGTGCGTGCGTCACCGACGAGATGGGGGAAGCGAAACGCGCTCGGCGGTTGCTCGCGACTGTCGCACGCGAGCTCGACACCCCCACGCACTACGACCAACACCGGCTGTACAAGGCGTGGAGCGAGCCCGCCATCGGCATGGAAGAGTTCGTCGACCGGCTGCGAGACGCCGGCTACGAGGCGAGCCGTGCACACTACCGCGGCACAGCGGTCAAGACCACCGCGTCGATCCCAGAGATGCGTGAGGCGGTTCTCGGCGACGACGCGGCCCGATAGCTCGACTTCTCGGCGACTCGGGTCTTCTCCCCCTCGTTTCGTCGGCTACATCGGGGTCCGCGTCTCGGTGCGTGCACCACGCCCGTGAGGACGCACTGCGCCCGAGAGAACGCGGACCGGCAGGTACAACACGGTCCTGGCCGACCCACTGGTATGAACGGTCAGTCGGACGGCGCGGGCGACGCCGACGACGAGGAACGCCCGACGGGGGCGCCGGACGTGACGGCGTTACAGGAGGAGCTGAGCCGGCTACGGGCGGAGTTCGACGCGTTCGAAGCTGACGTCGAGCAACGCACCGTCGACAGGCCGGAACTCGAATCCGAGCTGAAACGATACGTGCGCTCACGGATGCGACGCGGCCACGCTCGTGGCTGGGGGCCGTACCTCGTCTTGCTCTACGGCACGGTGACGACGCTCGGTGCGTTCGTCTACCTTCGCGGCGCCTACGCCATCCTCGCGATGATCGTGTTGGGGCTCTCGACGCTCGGACTCTACACGCTCTTCGTGCTCGTCGGCATCGGGTTGAACCTGCTCGAGACGCCGGGACGAGCCGTCGACTACGCCCGCCGTCGACGGGAGGAGTAAAGAGCGTGCCGGCGTACATCCCGGCCGCCCGCGGAGTCGGCGAGTTCGCCGTCGTCGAAGCCCTGCCGGCGGTCGTCGTGGTCGTCTTCGCGGCGGTCACTCACCTCGCAGATCCCTGGTTCCTCTTCGCACTGCTGGCCGGCGTCTACTGGTTCGGCGACGACCGACTCGCCGCGGCACCACGGCGAGCAGGTGCGACCGCAATCGCGCTCGTGGCGGCCGGCTACGCCGCAGTCGCACTCGGGAAGGCGTCCGTCGCGGTCCCGCGTCCACCCGGCGCGACCGGCACTGTGACGCCTCCACCGTGGTTACCCTCGGTGCTCGACGGCTGGTACCGAGCGCAGCTCGTGTCGACCGGCTTCGGATTTCCGAGCGGTCACGCGACCGGCGCGGCCGTCGCGTACGGAGCGCTCGCACTCGTGTGTACCGCCCTGTGGACGCCCGAGCGACGATACGCCGTGGCGACGACCGTCGCCGTCGCCGTCGCCGCGTCTCGAGTCGTCATTGAGGTACACTATCTGGTCGACGTCGCCGCCGGCCTGCTCCTCGGCGCGGTGGTGCTCACCGGTGGACTCGCGCTCGCCGGCGACTCACGGCTTCGCACGCTGTCGCTCACCGCTCCCGCCGGTCAGCTCACGCCGACTCCCGTGTTCGTTCTCGCAGCTGTCGTCTCCGTCGCCGCGGCGGCGGTCGCCGTAGCGAACGGCCACCCGGAGAAGGTCGTCGAAGCGGCCATCGGGATCGGCACCGGCGTCGGTGGCGCGGTCGGCTGGCAGCTCGCTACCGGCACAGAGCCGCCCGTCTCTGTGCGTCTCGCCGTTCCGGGGCTCCTGTTCACTGGAGGAACGTGGATCGGCGCGTACGTGCTCGGTGGAGACGTCGTTCGCACGACGCTCATGACGGCGGTCGCCGTCGCTGGCGTGGTGGCGGTTCCGGTCGTCGCCGCACGCATCGAGTGATCTCCGCGCGACGCTACGGGTGGCCGTTCGCATGTCGCGACTCGACGTGCAGCCGACCGAGACGCAGAGCGGCCGCTAATCCGGTCGAATAACGAGAGTTTGGGGCTCCGGGCAACGGAGTGGTCGTCGAGGTGGTGGGCGTCGTCGAGTGAGGTGAAGTAGCCGCCGGCGGTTACATCGCGCCGCCCATGCCACCCATGCCGCCCATGCCGCCACCCATGCCACCGGCACCGCCGGCAGGCATGTCGTCGCCCTCGTCGTCGTCGGAGCCGCCGCCCTTGAGATCGCCGGCCGCGATGACGTCGTCGATACGGAGGATCATGACGGCCGCCTCGGTCGCGGACTCGATCGCCTGCGTCTTGACGCGGAGCGGCTCGACGACGCCTTCGGCCTCCATGTCGATTACGTCGCCCGTGTAGGCGTCGAGACCGGCACCGAACTCGCCGCCGTCGTGTCGCGAGCGAAGGTCGACGAGCGAGTCGATTGGGTCGAGTCCGGCGTTCTCGGCGAGCGTGCGCGGGATGACCTCGAGTGCGTCGGCGAACGCCTCGACGGCGAGCTGCTCGCGGCCGCCGACGGAGTCGGCGAAGTCACGGAGCTGCAGTGCGAGCTCGGCTTCCGGAGCGCCACCGCCGGGCAGCACCTGCCCGTCGACGAGCGTCGTACGGACGACGCCGAGTGAGTCGTCGATGGCACGCTCGATCTCGTCAACGACGTGTTCTGTGCCGCCACGGAGGATGAGCGTCACGGACTTCGCCTCTTCGACGTCCTCGACGAAGATGCGCTCGTCGCCACCGATGTCCTTCTGGGCGACGGAGCCGGCGAAGCCGAGGTCCTCGGACTCGATGTCGTCGAGGTTCGAGACGACACGGCCACCGGTCGCGCGGGCGAGCCGCTTGAGATCGTCGGACTTCGCGCGACGGACGGCGAGGATGCCCTCTTGTGCGAGGTAGTGCTGTGCCATGTCGTCGATCCCGTCGCCGACGAAGACGACGTCCGCACCGATGTCGACGAGATGGTCGACCATCTCACGGAGCTGTGCTTCTTCCTGGTCGAGGAACTGCTGGAGCTGGTCTGGGTCGGTGACGTTGACCTCGGCGTCGATCTCGGTCTCTTTCACCTCGATGTCGCCGTCGAACAGCGCGACGTTCGCGTCTTCGACCGCGTACGGCATGTTCTCGTCGACGCGCTCTTTGTCTACGATGACGCCCTCGACGAGTTCGGACTGGTCGATCGAGCTGCCGACGACCTTCTCGACGGAGACGTTGTCGACGTCGATGCTGTCTTCGTCGGCGACGGCGAGGACGGCGTCGACGACGAGGTCGGCGAGCAGGTCCTTCGAGTTCTCTGCGCCCTTACCCGTCATCGCCGTCGCGGCGATCTCGACGAGCGTCTCGCGGTCGTCTTCGGTGACCTCGATGGCGTCTTCTTCGAGGATCGACTTCGCCTCCTCTGCGGCCTGGCGGTACCCCTGAGCGAGCGTCGTCGCGTGGATGTCCTGGTCGAGGAGCTCTTCGGCCTGATCGAGGAGCTCGCCGGCGACGACGACGGCACTCGTGGTGCCGTCGCCGACCTCGTCTTCTTGGGTCTCGGAGACCTCGACGATCATGTTCGCCGCCGGGTGGTCGATGTCCATCTCTTTGAGGATGGTGACGCCGTCGTTCGTGACGACGACGGACCCGCCCGAGTCGACGAGCATCTTGTCCATGCCCTTCGGACCGAGCGTCGTGCGGACGGACTCGGAGACCGCCTTACCGGCGGTGATGTTCATGTTCTGGGCGTCTTCTCCGGAGGTGCGCTGTGACTCCTCGGAGAGTACGATCATCGGCTGGTTACCCATCCGCTGTCGCTGGGACATAATCACTCATTGATTGATTGTGATTCTATATAAACCCATCGTTACCGCTGGACGAAACCGCCGCACGAGGGGGCTCCCCACGGCATCGTGTGTCGGTGTATCACGGTGCTTTTATACCACATGTCGGTGCCAGTGAGCGAGGCGGACGGCCGTCGCTATCGGCCGCCCGCTCCTCGCGGCGTCGCGTCACTGCGGCGGCTGAAAGCTCACGTCGTCGTTCAGTTCGTTCGACTTGCGCTCGAGGTACGAGTACACCGCGCCGTGGGGTGCACCGTCGAGTAGCATTCCGACCGCCCGACGCACGACCTGCAGCTCCTCTGGGCCACCGACGGCGCCGACGGTGCTCCCGTAGACGACGACGTCCGCGCCGGTGAGCTCTTCGAGCAGCTCCCGGGTCCGACCGTTCTCACCGATGATGCGCCCCTTCTTTCGCTGGAGGTCGTTGTCGTTTCGGGTGTGTTCGGTGAGGTCGACGAGTTCTAGCGTCCGGAGGTCGTGATCGAGAATCGAGAGGGCCGTCTCTGGGTTGAACCCTCGGCCGATCGCCTTGACGACGTCTGGGGCGACAAGCGCGGCCACCGGATCGTCCGTTTCCTCTATCGCGACGCTGCCCGACTCCGAGTCGATGTCGAGTCGCACGCCCGCCCGCGCTTCGATCTCCCGCATCGTCTCGCCACCGGCGCCGATCACCACGCCGATCCGGTCCTGCGGAACCGTCACGTGTTGCATGGTGGTTCGTACCCGGTCGAACCGTTTAAGCGTGTTCCGACGCCTCCTCGTCGGCCGGCTCGGCGTCGTGGTCCGACGTCGCGGGCTCGCCGGCGTCTGCCGACGCCGGTGCCGTCACGTACGCCTCGAGGGCCTCGGGGTCGATCGTGAGTCCCTGCCGCGTAAAGAACGTCGCCACGTTCACACAGTCGCGTTCGAGGAACTCGCCGGCGTTCGGGTGGTGGACCGTGACGGCCTGTCCGAGGTCGATGACGGCGAGTTCGCCGTCGTGGACGATCATGTTGTACTCGGAGAGGTCGCCGTGGATCAGTCCGGCGCGGTAGAGGCGACGCATGTACTCGCGGACGACCGTGTACGCGGTCTCGGGGTTCTCGACGTCCACCTCGTTCAGCCGGCGTGCCCGGTCGTCGGCGTGCCCGACGAGCTCCATCACGAGGACGTTCCGCTGGACCGCGATCGGCTCGGGCACGCGAACGCCGGCCGCTCGGGCGCGCCGGAGGTTCGCGAACTCCTTTTTCGTCCACGCCAGCACGACCGCCTTCTTGTCGTTCGCGATCCCCTCGAATCGTGGGTCCCCCTCCAGGTAGTCGCGCATCTGTCTGAAGTTCGAGGAGTTGATCCGGTACACCTTCACCGCCACCTCACGAGCGTACTCGTCGGCAGCGGCCGTCGACCCCGGCGCCGGACGCTCGCCCGCCTCGCCGCCGAGCGCCTCGAAGACGCTCGCCTCTTTCCCGGTCGACACCGGTCCGCCGAAGGCGTCGACGTAGCCGTCTTGGACCAGCTTGTACACGGCTGCGAGGGTCGCGTCGTCGAACACCGACGCCTGGAGTTTGAACTGCTCCGTGTCTTTCACCCGGGTGCGGAACTCGCTGAACTCGCGGTCCTGCCGCCTGGCGATGCGGTCGGCCTCGGTGTCGGAGACGTCGAGCGACTCCCACTCGTCGCCGGGCTGATCGTCGGGCTCGAGCAGGACGAACTCCTCACTCATTCGACTAACCGTACGCCGCCACGAGGCATAAGCGGGCGGGTCGACACGACGGACCGGCTCGACGATCGGCTCCATCGCGGCGTGGAGTATATACGGCCGACCGGCGTATCGGGTGCTGTGACATCCCGAACCATCCGCGCCCGCGACCGGCCGGTGTTCGGCGTCGACGTACAAAGCGGCGACGTTCGCGGCGACTCCCCCTCATACGCGCTCGTGGTGCTCGATCCGGTCGACGACGACGACCCGGACGCACCAGACGTCGACGGCCCGCTCGCACGCGTCACCCGTGACGTCGTCTCGCTCCGGAAGCTCCGGCGGCTGATCGACGACCGCGAGCCGCTGTACGTCGCGACCGACAACGCCTACGAGCTGGCGCCCGACAAGAACGCGCTCGTGGGGCTGTTGCGGTCGCTTCCCGACGGGACGCGACTGGTGCAGGTGACGGGCGCCGAGCGGCCGGAGCCGCTCTCACGGGTGGCGTCTCGACACGGGATACCGTACGGCAAACAGCCGATGCAGGAGGCGGAGGCGGCCGCACGGCTCGCCGCCGCGAACGTCGGCCACGCGGTGACGGCGTTCACCGACGAGACGCGGGTGAAGGTCGCACGCGGGCGGTCGACCGGAAAGGGCGGGTGGAGTCAGGACCGCTACACCCGGCGGATCCACGGCAACGTCCGAAAGCGAACGCGACAGGTCCAGTCGAAACTAGACGAGACGAACCTCTCGTACGAGCGAGCGGTGACCGAGAAGTACGGCGGCTTCGCGAACGCCGTCTTCACCGTCCAGGCCCGTCCTGAAGACATCCCGGTCTCCACCTCCCGGGCCGGCGACGTACGCGTCGAGATCGAACGAGAGCGCCGCGACGGCATCGAGTACGACCCGCTCGTCGAGCGGCGAGATCGCGTCATCGTCGGGATCGACCCGGGAACGACCACGGCCGCCGCCGTCGTCGGCCTCGACGGCACGGTTCACGCGCGGTACTCCTCGCGGACGGCCGACACCGCGGCGGTAACCGAGTGGATCATCGAGCAGGGACGCCCGATCATCGTCGCGGCCGACGTCGAGCCGATGCCGGAGACCGTCGAGAAGTTCCGTCGGTCCTTCGACGCCGCCGGCTGGCACCCGACGACGGACCTCCCGGTCGACGAGAAGCTCCATCGCACCCGCGAGGTGGGCTACGAGAACGACCACGAACGGGACGCGCTGGCGGCCGCACTCTATGCGTACGACGCCCACGTCGACCAGTTCGAGCGGATAAGCGAGAAGACGCCGCCGCGGATCGATAGAGAGGCCGTGATCGCCGGCGTCGTCGCGGGCGAGAAGTCGGTCGAGACGGTCGTCGCGGAGCTGCGTGACGACGGCGACGCCGAAGACGAGGACGGAAACGACGATGCGGGCGACCCGACCGCGCCGGAGCGGAGCCCAGAAGAAGAGACGATCCGCCGACTCCGCGACCGCGTCGACCGGTTGGAGTCGTACACCGACCGACTCGAGTCGAAGGTTGAAGCGCGCGACGAGCGGATCGACGAGCTCGAAGACGAGCTCGAGGCGGCCAAACGCGAGGAGCGGATCGAAGCTCGCACGCGGCGAATCGTCTCCCGAGTCGAGCGCGAGTCCGATCGGATCGCCCGCGAACGCGACGAGGCGCGCGAGCGGGTCGACGAGTTAGAGCGAAAGCTCGAGACGCTCAAAGAGCTGTGGAAGTTGGACCACTCGAACTTCACCGACGTGGCCGACGACGAGGGACTCGTCAGCGTGAAAGTGGTCGAACAGTTCACGCTCGACGCCATCGACGCCGCCGCCGACGCCTACGGACTCGTCGCAGGCGACGTCGTCTACCTGCGAGACGCCTCTGGGGCGGGCCGGCGGACCGCAGAGCGGCTGGCGAGCACGGAGCCGCGGGCGGTGATCCGCGACGGGAACCTCTCCGAGGTCGCAGACCAGGTACTCTTCGACCACGACGTGCCGGTCGTTCCCGCGGACGCGGTGTCGGTCCGCGAGGTGGACGAGCTGGCGGTCGCCGCCGAAGCCGACGTCGAGGCGGCCGTCGCCGAGTGGGAGTCGCGTGCCGAACAGCGTCGCCGCGAAGCGAAAGCGGCTCGACTCGACCGCATCATCTCCGAACATCGGGCGGGAACGACGCTCCCTGAGAGCGAGGAGTGAGGCTGACGGCGGGCTTCCAGAAGTCATATGCCGAGCGGCCGTGCTACCGTACGCATGGACGCCTACGAGCGGATCACCCGGAACACGGCCGAGGTGGTCACGGACGCGGAGATCGAGACGCTGGCCGCCGACCCGGACGGCAAGCGAGCGTACGTCGGGTACGAGCCATCGGGCGTCCTCCACATCGGACACATGCTCACCGCGAACAAGCTGATCGACCTCCAGGCGGCCGGCTTCGAGGTCACCGTGCTCTTGGCGGACGTACACGCGTACCTGAACGACAAGGGATCGTTCGCGTCCATCCGGAGCACCGCAGAGCGGATGCGCGACCAGTTCATCGCGTACGGGCTCGACGAGTCGAACACCCAGTTCGTGCTCGGCTCCGACTTCCAGCTCGACGAGGACTACACGCTCGACCTCCACGCGCTCGAACTCGAGACGACGCTCGCGCGCGCAGAACGCGCCATGTCGGAGATCAAATCGGGTGACTCCGTCCACGTCTCACAGGCGGTGTACCCGCTCATGCAGGCGCTCGACATCCCGTACCTCGGCGTCGACCTCGCGGTCGGCGGGGTAGAACAACGGAAGGTGCACATGCTCGCCCGCGACGTGCTCCCCAGCATCGACCGTGAGCCGCCGACGAGCCTCCACACCCCACTCATCGCCGATCTCACGACGGGTGAGGGAAAGATGTCCTCGAGTGCCGGCGTCACCATCTCGATGGAGGACGACCGCGACGCCATCGCCGAGAAGGTGAACAGCGCGTACTGTCCGCCCACCGCGGACCCCGAGCCGACCGACGACGGCATCGAACGGGAGAACCCCGTCCTCCAGGTGTTCGAGTACCACGTGTTCCCGCGGTTCGAGACCGTCGTCGTCGAGCGACCCGCAGAGTACGGCGGCGACCTCGAGTACGAGGCGTACGAGCCCCTGGAGACGGACCTCGAGTCCGGCGAGCTCCACCCGGCCGACGCGAAGGGTGCGCTCGCCGAGTACCTCGATCGACTCGTCGCTCCCGGGCGCGACCAGCTCGTCGAGTGACACGCGATCTCACTCGGGTGTCGAGTCCGCCGTAGCAGCCGAGCAACCGTCGAGAGGACACGTCGGGTCGAGACACCGTCTGCCGGTCGCCGTCTCGAAGACGGGAAGCCCGCAGACGCACTCGTCGGCGGCGACGCCGGCGGGAATCGAGAGCGTCGTCTCACACGCCGGGTACCGCTCACAGCCGAGGAACACCCGTCCAGGTGCCGACTGAACGGTCAGCCGTCCCTCGCAGTCTGGACACCCCCACACCCGATCGAATCGGTCTCGGACCGCATCCTCGAGCGGGTCACACCCCGGGTCGAGACACAGGTGGAAGGGTTCGCCTCGCTCGACGCGGATCTTCGGGAGACCACAGTCGTCACACGTCGCGTCGGTGACGCTCGCACCGGCCGGAAGTCCCCACCGGCGCTCACAGTCGAGGCACACCACGTCACCACGCGAGCGGACGAGCGGACCGCCGTCGGCTGGACAGGTGCCGACGGGGAGCCCGGCTTCGGTGACCGGCAGGTCACGGGTGGCCGTCGCGGCCTCGGCGACGACGCGGAGCCGACGGGAGCCGTCTCGAGCGGTGACGGTGAAGCCGTCGTCGTCCGACTCGACGACGACTGTATCCGGGCGGGTGAGCCACGCGACGGGCTGGTAGCCGTCTGCGTCGTGGACAAGCGTGGTGTTGTCGGGTTTGACGATGACGACCACGTGGCCGCGATGAGTGTGGGTCCGATCACCGCGCTCTGTCACCGTACAGTCGCCGGCGAGGACACGGAGGCGTGCTGGCATGGGCCTCCTGGCCGCGGCATCTGGTATAACGAGTCGGGTCGATCGGGCTGGCGCGGGACCAGGTGTGTCGTGTGGTGGCGGCTGTACGGATGAACGAGGAGAGAGCCACCGACGTCGGTCGTGGGAGGCGGTCAGGTGCACGGCATGGGAGTTGCGTCGTCAAGTGTGCGGCGACGAGGGTCTACAGGTGCCCTTTGACCCGCGACCACACCGTGTTCTCCCCGCACCCACTACATCGACTCGGGTGCCTCGATGCCCAGTACGTCGAGCGCGTTCGCCATCGTGTGTTTGGCGGCCGCGACGACCGCCAGCCGCGCGTCACGGAGCGCGTCGGTCTCGGCGGTGACGACCGGACACTCCCGGTAGAACGCGTTGTACGCGTCGGCGAACTCGCGGGTGAACGTCGCGACGGTGTGGGGTGCGAGGTCGTCGGCCGCGGCCTCGATCACCGCGGGGAAGCGGGCGACCGCCCGGAGGAGGTCTCGCGCGGCCGCCGTCTCGAGGACGCTCGCATCGACGTCGACCGACGCACCGGGCTCGGGGACGGCGACACCGGCCGCGGCGGCCTCCTCGAGAATGCCACAACACCGCGCGTGGACGTACTGGACAAACGGCGCCGACTGCGCCTCGAAGTCGAGCGCCTCCTCCCACTCGAAGGTGATCGCCTTCGCGGGCTGTTTCGAGACGATGTCGTAGCGCACCGCCCCGATCCCCACCTGGTGAGCGATGCGTTCGACGTCCGCGTCGGTGAGGTCGTCGTCGCGTATCCGGTCGTCGAGCCGCGATTCGACGGCCTCGCGGGCCCGGTCTATCGCCTCGTCGAGCAGGTCGTCGAGCATGACGCCGGTGCCGCGCCGCGTCGACATCTTCCCCTCGGGGAGGTTCACGTACGAGTAAATGACGTGACCGAGTTGGTCGGTGTCGGTGCCGAGCAGCTCAAGGGCCGCCTCAAGCTGGTCTGCTTGGAGCTTGTGGTCTTCGCCGAGCACCGTGACGGCGCGGTCGTAGTTCGCGAACTTCCACTCGTGGTGTGCCAAATCGCGGGTGGTGTACAGGCTCGTGTCGTCGGCGCGGAGAAAGACCAGGTTCTTCTCGATGCCGAACGCGTCGAGCTCGAGCTGCCAAGCGTCTGCGTCGTACACCGCGTGGTCCGTCGTCTTGAGCCGGGCCGCGACCTCGTCGGTCGAGCCGTCGCGCATGAACTGCGTCTCCTTGACGAACGCGTCGAACTCGGCCGGAAGGCGCGCGAGACAGTCTTTCATCCCCCCGAGAACGGCGTCGACGACCGTGCCGACCCGCTCGTAGGTCGCCTCGTCGCCCGCTTCGAGCCCCTGGAGGATGGCTGCGATCTCGGCTTCGGCCTCCTCGACGGCCGCCGCGTCGGCGTCTTCGAGGTACGCGTTGCCCCGCCGGTAGTACCGGACGAGGTCGTACTCGATCCGGTCGCGGGCCGGCTCCGCTTCGAGGTCCGCCTCGTCGAAGGTTTCGTACGCCCAGGTGAACACGGCCATCTGTCGGCCCGCGTCGTTCACGTAGTAGTGGCGGTCGACGTCGTAGCCGGCGTACACGAGGACGTTCGCGACCGCGTCGCCGACGATTGGGTTGCGCGCACGGCCGACGTGGACTGGCCCAGTCGGGTTCGCGCTCGTGTGTTCGACGACGACGCTCGTGTCGCGGTCCGGCAGCGACCCGTACGCCGCGTCGCCGGCGGCGGCCGCAAGCGTGTCGGTGAGGTAGCGCTCACCGGCGTGGAAGTTGACGTACGGCCCCGCGGTGTCGACGCCGACGAGGTACGCGTGTGCCCCGACGTCTATCGCGTCCGCCACCCGCTCGGCGACGGCCGGGGGCGCCTCACCGATGGTCCCCGCGAGCCGGAAGGCGACGCTCGAGGCGAGCGTCGCGTCCATGTCGTCCGGGGGGCGTTCGATGCCGAGGTCGTCGGTCGGGAGATCGAGCGCCTCGAGCGCCGTTTCGAGCGCCGTGGCGACCTCCGACCGGAACTGTCTGAACATACGGGGGATTCTGCGGGCGGGCTAAAAGGCCCTTCCGAACCGCCGCGTGGTCGTGGGGTGACGGCCGTCGCCTGCCATCTCCGTGTTGAACTGAACTGAACGTAGTGGCTTCCGCTGTGTGGTCCACAAACATCGTCGCGTAGCCGCACGCACACCCATTTTGCATTGGTGGTGGGTGTTCCTCTCCAAGCGACTACAGGGCACCACTCGTTCGCCGCTGCCAAGTCACAGACCAGCGGCGGCAACGGCCGTCTCTATCCGACGATCTCTTCGACCAACTGGCGTGCCGACCGGCGGACCGCCGCGTCGCTCTCTGTCGACGGCTCCCAGCCGAGCGCCGCGAGCTTCTCGATCGAGAGGCGCATCCTCGGGACGTCACCGGTCCAGCCGCGGTCGCCGCCGGTGTACGTGTACGCCGGGTCGACACCAACTTCCTCGCTCACGATGTCGGCGATGTCGGTGACCGAGGTGGTCGTGCGGGTGCCGAGGTTGTACACGTTGAGCGGGTCGGTGGCGTGCTCGACCACGTGACACATCGCGTCGACGCAGTCGGTGACGTGCATGTACGACTTCTCCTGGTGGCCGTCGCCGAGGATCTCGAGTTCGGTCGGGTCGGCCGCGAGCTTCTCGATGAAGTCGGGGATCACGTTCCCGCGCTGGCCCGGCCCGACGATGTTCGCGAAGCGGAACACCCACGACTGGACCCCGTACGAGTGTGCGTACGTCGAGCAGAGCGCCTCGTCGGCGAGCTTCGAGGAGCCGTAGATCGAGATCGGCTCCAGTGGCGCGTGGTCTTCGGGCGTCGGCCGCGGCGCCTCGCCGTACACCGTCGACGAGGAGGTGAACGCGACGCCGTCGACGTCGACCGCGCGGGCTCGTTCGAGAATAGTGTGTGTCATCGCCGTGTTCGCCTCGAACAGCTCGCGGTCGTGCTCGTAGTTCGTGTCGGTGTACGCCGCGAGGTGAAACACCACGTCGACCTCCTCGGTGAGGACCGCGGCGACGGCCGCGGGGTCGCGCACGTCGACCTCGTGGAACGTCGCATCGTCTGGGACGCGGGCGGGGTCGCCCGTCGAGCAGTCGTCTGCGACCCGGACGGTCGCCCCGTCGGCGAGCAGGCGAGCGGTCAGGTGGCTCCCGACGAGCCCGGCACCTCCAGTGACGAGCACGTGTGCGTCGTCGAGCATACGCGTCTCTCGCGGGTGGGCCGTAAGTACGTGTGGAAACGCTCCGTGCGGTGCGTCGACGACGGGTGGCTCACAGCCCGCCGCCCTCGGCGCTCTCGCCGGCGAGAATGACGACCATCGAGAGTCCGGAGATGACGAGCAACAACAACGTCGGGACGACCGCGTACTGGTAGAGCGCGGTCGCCTGAGCGCGCCAGATCTGTGTGACGATCGTCTCGAAGCCGGACGGCCGGAGGACGAGCGTGACGGGGAGCTCTTTCATCGTCGTCAAGAAGACGAGGGCGGCACCGGCGACGATCCCGGAGCGGGTGAGCGGGAACGTCACCCGCCGGAACGAGCCGAGTGACGACTCACCGAGCGCGCGACTCGCCTCGACGAGCCGCGGGTCGACCCCGAGGATCGACGCCCGCGAGGAGCCGACCGCCTGCGGGAGGAATCGAACGACGTACGCGAACACCAAAAGCGGGAGCGTCTGGTAGATCCAGGGGAGGTATCCGGTGCCGAACGAGACGAGTGCCAGCGCCAATACGATACCGGGCACCGCGAACCCGACGTACGTCGCACGCTCGAACAACGTCGAGAGCGGCGAGTCGGAGGTCGCAGCGAAGTAGGCGATTGGGATCGCAGCGAGCGCGGCGACGACGGCGGCCGCGGCCGCGACGGACACCGAGTTGAGCACCTGGACCCACTCGAACGCCATCGAGGGGCGACGGCCGGCCTCCGCGCGAACCAGCCACAGAGAGAGGATCCACAGCGGGACGGCGAGCGCGAAGCCGACGACGGTCGCCGGCACGAGCGTCGCCACCCAGCGCCAGCGACCGAGTCGAATGCGCTCGTCGGTCTGGCCGGCGTCGTCACCGGCGGTGGTTCGGTCGGCGCGGACGAGCCACTCCAACGCGAGCACGAGCAACACCACCGCGAGCAGCTGTAACGAGAGCAGCGCGGCGTAGTCGCGGCCGAACGCGTTGTACTCGACGTAGATCTGTCGGGTGAAGACGGGCAGCCGCATGATCGCCGGGGTGCCGAAGTCTGAGACCGCGTACAGCGCGGTGAGGAGGGCGCCGGCGGCGACGGCCGGTCGGATCACCGGGAGCGTCACCCGGCGGAAGGCGGCGATCCGGCCGTGGTTGAGCGTGCGAGCCGCCTCGATGAGGGTCGTATCGAACGACCGCAACGCTGCCCGGGTGGTCAAAAAGACGTACGGGTAGGTGTACAACGTGATCACGAACACCGCCCCGGGAAGCCCGTACACGTCCGGGAGCCGCTCGATGCCGAGCGGGGCGAGGACGTCGTGGAATTCGCCGCGAGGGCCGAACGCGGAGACGAACGCGAACGCTCCGACGTAGCTGGGGATGACGAGCGGGAGCGAGACCGCGATCGCAAAGAATCGTCGGAAGGGGAGGTCGGTGCGGACGGTGAGGTACGCCAGCGGGACGCCAAGCAGGATCGACCCCCCGGTGACGCCGGTCATCAACAGCAGGCTGTTGATCACGACCTCGACGGTCCCTCGGCTGAACAATAGCTCTCGGGCCCGAGTCGGCTCGACGGTGAGCGCCTCGAACACGAGCCAGACGACCGGAATGGCGAGCGTCGCCGCAATCGCCGCGGAGAGCAGCGTCAACCCCGGCGGCGGTCGTTCGTCGCCGAAGAGACGCGCGGCGATCTGATCTCTCGTTCCCATGGTCGACGGGTCTACCGAGAGGTGAGGGCGGGTCGGGGATTAGGCGTTCCGATCCGCACCCCGCCGACTCCGATGGGTACAAGTATTTAGGCGAGCCTAAACCGCTGCATGGAGCTGACGAGACGCGACGCCGTGGCCGCGCTGGCGGCCGTCGGGGCGACCGGCGCCGCGGTCCTCGCCGGAGAGCGGGCGATCGACCACGCCGCGGGGAACGCCGACGACGAGACGGTTCGGACCACGATGCGGGCGGTTGCGACGGTCGTGTACCCCGACGAGCTCTCGGGAATCGACACATTCCTCGAGCGCTATCTCGACGGTCGACTCGACGGCGGCCACCACGCCCTCGCGCTGCGGCAGACGGTCGCCGAGCTCGAGAAGCTGGCCGAGGCGTGGTACGGGGACTCGGTCGCGGCGCTTCCGGCCGCGGACCGCGACTCGCTCCTCCGCGAGGTCGGCGCCGACACCGCCGAGGAGGACCCCGACGGCACGACCGCCGAACGCGTGCGGTACTACGTGGTGAACGACCTCCTGCTCGCGCTGTACGCCTCACCGACCGGGAGCGAACTGGTCGGCCTCGAGAACCCTCGTGGGCACCCGGGCGGGATCACGAGCTACGCGCGAGGGCCGCAGTGAGCCGCACGGGGTCGACGCGGACGACGCAGGCGGACGCGACAGGCGGCACCGGCCGCGACCGCACACCCGTCTCCGGAGCCGACGTCTGTGTGGTGGGGGCGGGGCCGGCCGGCGCACTCGTCGCCGATCGGCTCGCCGACGACCACGAGGTGGTGGTGTTGGAGGCGGGCCCACGGTTCGACTCGGCGAGCCGGGTCGACCGGCAGGAGCGCGCACTCCGCCCGGCGTTCGACCGACCGGACGTGTGGGACGTCGGTGGCGACCGAGACGCTCACACGAACTCCGGCGAGCGCTTCTACCCGCTGAACCACGCGCGGGTGAAAGGAGTCGGCGGCTCCACGCTCCACTGGCAGGGGATGGTGATGCGGCTCCACGAGGACGACTTCGCCTCGGGGACGACCCGGGGCGTCGGCCCGGACTGGCCGATCGCGTACGCCGACCTCCAGCCGTACTATCGGGAGGCAGAGCGGGAACTCGGCGTCGCCGGCGCGTCGGACAACCCGTACGCACCGCCGCGAGCAGACCCACACCCCATGCCGGCGTTCGAGCCCTCCTACAGCGACTCGCTGTTCGCGGAGGCGTGTGCGTCGCTCGGACTCGACATGCACTCGGTGCCGAACGCGCGCAACTCCGAGCCGTACGGGGATCGCTCGCCCTGTGTCGGCTACGGGACGTGTCAGCCGGTGTGTCCAAGCGGGGCGAAGTACGACGCGACCGTCCACGTCGAGCGGGCCGAAGCGGCAGGAGCGACGGTGATCGGCCGGGCACCGGTCGAGCGACTCGCCCACGAGTCCGACCGCGTCACCGCCGCGGTGTACACGACGCCGGACGGCGAGACCCACCGGCAGGCGGCCGACGCCTTCGTCCTCGCCGGCGGTGGGGTCGAGACGCCGAGGCTGTTGTTGTTGTCTGCTTCCGAGGCGTACCCGGACGGCCTCGCGAACAGCAGCGGGCACGTGGGCGCGTTCTTCACCGACCACCTCTTTGCGGGCGTTGGCGGGGTACTCGAGGAGCCGACGAGACAACACCACGTCGGCTTCTACACGAGCGGGTGTGACCAGTTCTACGACGAGGCCGACGAGCAGTACGCCCCGTTCAAACTGGAGTTCTTCAACTACGCCGGTCCCACGCCGGTCGGCATGGCGCTGACGGGCGACGACTGGGGAGACGCCTTACTCGAGCGACTCCAGACGGCGTACGGCGGCCACGTCGCCGTCGGCGGGCTCGTCGAACAGCTCCCGCAGGAAGAAAGTCGCATTCGGCTCCACCCGGAGCGGACCGACGACCGCGGGAACCCGGTTCCGGACGTCCACTGGCGGGTCGGCGACCGGGCGCTGCGGACGATAGCGCGGGCGAACGAGATACAACGCGCGATCCTCGAGGAGCTCGGCGCTGAGATCGAGTGGGTCGCCGGCCCCGACGCGACCGGCCCCGCGTATCACCACATGGGAACGACACGGATGAGCGCCGATCCCAGGGCGGGTGTCGTCGACGCCGACTGTCGCACCCACGACCTCGACAACTGCTGGATCGCCTCGAGCAGCGTCTTCCCAACCGGCGGCGCGATGAATCCCACGCTGACGATCGCCGCGCTCGCGCTTCGCGTCGCCGACCACGTCGAGTCGGCGTACTGACACTGTTTTAGGCCGACCTAAACGCTCAAGTGGGTGCGGCACAACTCCCGCGGCATGAGTGATGCACCTGCCACGGACGGCACGGCGGACTCGTCGATCACGGACGCGACAACGACAGACGCGGGCAGTGATACCGACGCGACCGACACCGACGCGAGGAGCGTAACCACGACACCCGAGACGTCGACCGACGACGGCGACTACACGTTCGACGACGTGAGCGTCGTGATGGGCACGTACAACGAGGAGGCGGCGATCGCGACCGTCCTCGCGGACGTCGACGCGGTCACCGACGGGCGCGCCGAGGTGGTCTGCGTCGACGGGTCGTCGGACCGAACCCCAGAGATAGCCCGCGAACACGGCGCACGCGTGATCGAACAGGAGCCGCAGGGGTACGGCGTCGCCGTCCGCGAGGCGATCCTCGCGCCCGACCGGCCGGTGGTCGTCACTACCGACTGCGACGACACGTACCCGATGGAGGCGCTGCCCGCGTTCCTCGAGGCGGTCAACGCGGGCGCCGACGTCGTCAGCGGTGACCGGCTCTACTACGGCGCGGAGACGATGCCGGCGTTCAACCGGCTCGGGAACCACGCGTTTGCCGCGGTCGCGTCGCTGCTGATGGGCGAGCGCGTCCACGACACCACCACCGGGATGCGCGCGTACCGCCGCGAGGTGGTCGAGTCGATCGAGTGGACCGAGAACACCGGCCTCTCCGCTGAGCTGCTCATCCGGCCGCTGATGCGCGGCTACGACGTCCGCGAGCGGCCGATCGAGTACGCCGAGCGGCTCGGCGAGACGAAACTCGACCCGATCGAAGGCGGGGCCGCGATCGCGACGTCGATCCTGCGGGTCTGTCTCGAAGAACGATTCCGTTGAGCGGTCGAACGACTCGCGTGCGTCCCCAGCTCAGCTGTCCGCAGCGGTGACCCGCGTCTCGAAGACGACCCACGGCGGGTGCGCATCCGGGTCGTCTGGGAGGTACGTTCCCTCGGTCCCGCAGTCGGTGACGAGCCGACACACCGATCGCTCCGGCGGCCAGACGACCGAGACGCGGTCGCCGTCGGTGCGGACCGTCGCCTCTTGTCTGTACGTTAGCGTCGAGCCGTCCGGCTGGACGAGCGTCACCGTCACCACGAGACGGTCCGTCTCCTCGAGCGGGACGACCCCGAGCGGTGCGTCGTTCACCCCCGTCGTGGTCGGGTCGTCGCTCAGTCGGGCCGTGTCGCCGTCGAGCACCCAGTCGACCGTGACCGTCTCGTTCGGCGACGACACGGTGTACCGTGTCGACTCGTCGCCGTCGGTGGTTTCGAGCCGAACCCGAGCGCGATCGACGCGGGCAGGAACGCCGACGGTCGTGGTCGCTTCGAGTCGGTCGCCCGTGTGGACCGCGAGCGGCTCCAGCGCCGGCTCGACGTGGCGGGTCGGGTCGGGGACCCACTCCCCGCGGTAGGTGTACCGATACGCGGTCCGGTTCGGGTACGCCTCGAGCACGGCGAAGTCGCCCGTCGGACCCCGGTCGAGCGCGTACACCACCTCGCCTGCGAGGTCGGGCTCGTTACGCAGCGACTGAAAGGGGTGGTGCTGCCAGGGGCCGTACGGGGTCGGCAAGAACACGAGCGCGTCCGAGAGGTCGGTCGACGCGAACGGCTCGTAGGCCGCCTCGTACTTCGCCGTCTGGGCCGCGTTGCGCTCGAGAGGGGTCGAGACGACCGCGGCTCCGGCGACGACCCCGACAAGCACCGCGGCCGCGAGCCCCACCGAGACGATGGCGCGAGCACGCCGCGGTGAGACGACCGCGCCGAGTCGATGCCGGGCCGCGTCGCGCGTCTCCCAGCCGGCGACGACGGCGACCCCGCCGAAGACGGCGATCGGCACGAGCAGGTCGAAGTGGTAGAACGGCCCGAGCGAGGCGACGAGACCGTCGGTCGGGTCCGAGAGCGTCGCGAGGAGGTTGTGCGTGCCCCAGAAGAACAGGTTGCCGACGACGACCGATCCGGCGACACCGGCGAGTAAGAGACCGCCGATTCGCGCGGTATCACCGGCGGGCCGTCCACCGCCGACCCACCGGCGAACCGCCAGCCCACCACCGACGACCGCGAGGAGGGTCCCGAACGGCCCGGCGGCGACCCAGCGGGTGAGCAGAAACCAGACGCCGTACGCGTTCGAGCGAAGCGCGAGCGCCGGCGTGTACGTCTCGCGGTGTCCGAGGATCTGCCGCTCGCCGAAGCCCGGACCGTCCATCGGCGCGAACGCCTGGTAGGGAAACGTCAGCGGGGACCCGGTCAACCGGAAGTTGTACGCGAGCGTAATACCGACCAAAAGCATACCGAAGAGCGCCGTGAGGCCGTGCCGACGGACGGGGCCCGGGAGGGGACGGATCCCGCGTTCGCGAAGCGCCGAGCCGACTCGAACGAGCGCGTGGAGGATGAACGGGGCCGCAAACAACACCGCGGTGTACGGGCGCGCAAAGAAGGCGAGCCCGATCGCGACGCCAGCGATCCCGGCCATCCGGCGTGACCCGTCGCGGACGCCGCGGAGGTACGCGACCGCGAAGGTGAGGTTCAGGGCCGTCGTCGGCGCGTACGGGAGAAACGTCGCGCCCGTCACGAGCGCGAGCGGCGAGGCCGCGAACAGGATCGCCGCCACCAGGCCGACTCGCCGGTCGAAGGTGAGTCCACCGAGCGCGTAGACGAGCGCAGCGCTGGCGCCCGCCACGACGGCGAGGGTGACGCGCGGCTCCCCGACGAGCGCCATCGAGATCGCGTACATCGCCGCCGGCACCGGGGTGTACTTCGGGTAGAGCCGGCCGCCGTCCTGCACGAAGAACCACGGGCGGAACGCCTCGGCGAGCCCGCCAGCGACGAGCTCCAGGCGTCCCGAGAGCAGCATCGCGGCCTGCGTGAGGTACACCGCCTCGTCGTGGTTGACGGAGTGGTGTGTAAAGACCACAGACGCGACGACGAAGGTGGTCGTCGCGGTGAGCAGTGAGACGACCGCGGCCCCGAGGGTGATCCGATCGGTCGCGGCGAGTCGCGCACGCCCCCGGCTCACGACCCGGCTGATCCGACGAACGTCGAGCGGGGATGACACGGCGGGGCGTCGTGGCCGCAGCTACACCTCGGCGCCGGCGTCACGCATGAGGTCGATCGTGGGCTCGAGGTCCGAGAGCGCGGCGAGGTCGACGTCGGGAACGTCGAGCTCGTCGATGGTGGGGAGGTCGCCGATCGGCTCGACGTCCGGGATGAGCGGGTACTCGAAGGTGGTCCGCGCGAAGTAGTCTTGCGCCTCGGCCGAGAGCAGGTGACGCACGAAGTTCTCCGCGAGCGTCGCGTCGGCCGCGGTGTCGACGACGGCAGCGCCGGCGACGTTGAACATCGCACCGGCGTCACCGCGGGTGAACGCGGCCGCGATCGAGGCGTCGGGCGAGCCGTCGAGGACGCGCTGGATGTAGTAGTGGTTCGCGAACGCCGCGTCGATCTCGCCGTCGGCGACCGCCTGACACGCCGCGAACTCGTCCGCGTACGCCGTGATCCCGCCGTCGACGACCGACTCGACCCACTCGCGGGTGGCGTCTTCGCCCTCGATGAGCCGCATGGCGGTGACGAACGCCTGACAGGAGCCGTACGACGGCGCCCAGCCGAGGTCGCCGTCGAACTCGGTCGGGAACGCCATCACGTCCGCCGGAACGTCGCTCTCGTCGAGGGTCTCGGTGTTGTACGGAACCGTCCGGGCGCGACCGGAGGTACCGATCCACTGGTCGGTGTGAAACTCGCCGCGAACCAGGTCGGTGAGCGACGTCGGGAGCGACCGCGTACGCCCGGCATCGGCGAGCGCGCCGAGCGCGCCGGCGTTGACCGAGTAGAACACGTCCGCGGGCGATCCGTCGCCCTCGTTGACGATCTGATTGACCAGGTCGGTCGAGCCGGCGTACCGAACCGTCAACGAAAAGTCGTCGTACTGCTCGTCGATGTACTCGACGAGTTCGCCGACGAGGAACTCTCCGCGACCGGAGTACACCGTGAGCTCTCCGGCGAGGTCGGGCATCTCCGCGATCGACGTGCCGCCGGGGGCGTCGCGGCCGGCCCGGCCCGAGCCGATCTGGCCGATCGACGAGGTCGTCGTCTCGTCTGCGTCCTCGCTCTCGCCGGCACACCCGGCGAGTCCGGCGACGCCGAGCGCCCCCGTGGCCGCCAGGAACCGTCGTCGAGCAACGTCGCGTCCGTCTGTGTCGTGATGAGTCATGTTTTTAGGCTAGCCTAAAATAACTTAGTCGTGTCGGTTCAGTCGTCCGCGACCGCCGGCGTCCGGCGAATCGCGTCGAGACAGTCGAGCCACTCGCGCATGTGTTCGCCGACGTAGGTCAAGAACGCCCCGTTTCGGTACGACTCGAACGTGCCGTCGGCGAGCCGGTCGGCCATCGCCGCGTAGACGGCGGCGTAGTCGGCGGCGTCCGGACGGTCGCCCGGTTCGGCGCAGTCCGTGAGATCGGCGTCGACGTCTGTGGGCTCCACGTCGTCGACGAGCTCCCAGAGGTGTTCGTTCAGCTCGAGACCGGCGACCTCGTTGTGGAGGTCGTCGAACGTCGACCGCGGGGCCTTGTTGTGTTCACAGAGCGGGCCTCCCGAGTAGATCTGGGTCCCGAGCACGTCACAGGCACGCTTCAAGAACACCCCGCTCCAGATGTCGTCGAACCGACCCACCTCCCACTCGTTGTCGTCCATCGGCAGCTGGTAGAACGCCGGAACGACCTCGCGGCGGAACGCGAGGTTCATCGAACACACCGTGAGGTAGTGGCCGGGTGCAGCGACGAAGTCGCGCTCGAAGTCGGCCGCCGTTGTTCGGGTCTGCGCCTGTCCCTCGAGGTCGCCGTCCATCAGGATCCGAACGGCGTCGAGGTCGGGGACGTTCGTCCACAACCCCTGTGAGGCGACGACACTCCCGCCATCGAGTGTGGCGGTGTCAGTTTCGACCGTCTCGTCCATCGCCGCGTAGGGGTATCCGCGCGGGTAGAGGCCGTGTTCGTCGGCGCGCTGGTAGAGCACGTTCACCCACTGGGTGTCGGAGCGAACGCGTTCGACGTCGCCGGCGAACGCGAGGTTTTGTAGGTGCCGACCGAAGTAGTCGGCGTCCTCGTGTGGCAGCGTGTCGTCGTCGATGAACACGCCGTACTCGAACGTCGGGTCGGCCCACATGTACAACAGCCCGAAGCTGGTCTCGGCGTGGCTGGCGGCTGGGACCAACTCGCCGTGCGCTGCGACGCCGTGGTGGTCGTACCACGCCTCCCGGCGGGTCCCATCGAACACCTCGCCGGCGACGTTGAGGTCCGCCAGCATGTCGGCCATCGCCTCGGTCTCACAGAAGTCTTCGGTCACGAGCACGAAGTGGAGCCGAGAGACGTCGAAGTCGTGAGCACGGGCGTTCTCGACGTACGCGCGGACGCAGTCGTACTCGCGGATCGTCGGCACGATCACGCAGATGTCCCCGTCGGTCGGGTTGGCGGGTGAGGTGACCATCGCTCCGTTATTTTTTAGGCTGGCCTAAAACTTTGACGGTCGGTCCGCCGACTCCTCGCGCGGCGAGGAGAGCGAGACGTCGAGCCCCGCCGCGGCGATCCCGCCGCCGACGAGCGTGACGGCGTTCTTCAGGGCGTGATCCACGACCGCGGCGGCGACCGCAACCGTGAGCGGAACGGGCGTCGCGGCCGCGACGATCCCTGCGAACGCCGCCTCGTAGAGTCCGACGCCGCCCTGTGAGAGCGGCACCACCTTCGCGAGGTTCCCGGCACTGACCGCGAGCGTGCCGACGGCGGCGAGCGCACCTGGCGTGAGGCTGCCGCCGGTCGCCTCGGCGAGCGCGGCGAGGACGACCACCGCGGTCGCGACGTCGAGCGCCCAGATCGCGAGGCTCGAACCGCCGACGAGCGCGATCTGCCGGGGACGTGACGCGACGTCGCGGACCCCCGTCCCGAACCGGAGTGCGCCCTCAACGAGCCGTGAGACGCCAGTAGTCGAAGCGAGTCCCAGTCGGGCGACCCACGCCCGGACCGCCGGTGCGTAGCGGCGGTCCGCCCGGGCGAGCGACGTCGTCACCCCTGCCAGGAGTACGACCCCGACACCGAGCCCGCCCGCAGCCACGAGCGTGCTGCGGGCGCCGACCACCTCCGACGACCGGCCGCCAGCGACGAGCACCGCGAGCCCGGCACCGCCGAGGACCGCGAGCGCGAGCACGTCGAACACCCGCTCGACGGCCAGCGCCGCGCCGCCGGTCGCGTACTCGACCGCACGCTGGCGCTTGAGGAGGTACGCGCGGAGGCCGTCTCCGGCCCGGGCAGGGACCGCGAGGTTCGCGGTCTGGCTCACGAAGACGAGCGCGGTGAGAAACCGCCACCCGTGTCGCTCGCCCATCGCGGCGAGCACGTCACCGAACCGGCGGCCGCGAAGCGGCCACGACGCCGCGTAGAGACCGACCGCGGCCGCGAGCAGCCACCGGTCGGCGCGGACGACCGCGTCGACTGCCCGCCCGACGTCGAGCGTCCGTACCGCCACGACGGCCCCGCCGGCGAGGAGCACGAGCGTCCCGACGGCGGCGAGCCGACCGTCGGTGACCACCATACGGAGACGCGCCCGGCCGCTCATCGCCGACGCCTCTCCGTCCGGCTCTGCTTCGCGGGCCATACGTTAGTTTAGGCCGACCTAAATAATATAAGCGTGGCGGTCGCGACCGGCCCACCGATCCGGGCGACACACCGTCTCACGCGGTGCTGATAAGTGATCGAGTCACGTCCGTACGGGCATGCGCGCCACACTCGAGACGCTCGGGCTCGCCTGTCTGGTCGGGCTCGCACAGGCGGCAGCCGGCGCCGTCGGTCTCGGCCGTCGCTTCGCGCTGTCGGCGCCGTTCGACGCCGCCCCGTGGACGCTCGTCACGAGCGTGTACGCACACGCCTCCGTCGGCCACCTGCTCGCAAACGCGCTCGCGCTCGGACTCGTCGGTCCCCTCGTGGAGCGACGAACGACCCGTCTCCGGTTCCACGCCTTCGTCGTCGCGACCGGCGGGCTCGCCGGCGTCGGACAGGTGGTCGCGAGTGGCCTGGTCGGCCCCGGGGCAGCGGTGCTCGGCCTGAGCGGCGCGGTGTTCGCACTCGGTGGGTACGTGCTGACCGGCAACAAGGTCGCCGACACGGCTGTGGGCCGGCTCTCACCACGGACGCAGTTGGGACTCTTCGTCGGCGTCGCCGTGCTCGGGACCCTCCTCACCGCAGCGCCCGGCGTGGCGCTCGTCGCACACGCGACGGGTGCGACGTGCGGGCTGCTCGCGGGGCGAGCGCGGGTGCTCGACGTACGGTGACGGACGAAAACGAGAGCGTGGCGCGAGTGCGCCTCAGCGCTTAGTCTTCGAGAACGATCTCGATGCTGACGTCGTTCGGCACCTGGACGCGCATGAGCTGCCGGAGCGCGCGCTCGTCTGCGTCGATGTCGATCAGCCGCTTGTGAACGCGCATCTCCCAGTGCTCCCACGTCGCCGTCCCCTCACCGTCCGGAGACTTACGCGACGGGATCTCGAGCGTCTTCGTCGGTAGCGGGATCGGACCAGACAGGGCGACCCCCGTCGAGTCCGCGATCTCGCGGACATCGTCGCAGATGTCGTCGAGGTCCTCGGGGCTGGTACCGGCGAGGCGGACGCGTGCCTGCTGCATCGATTATCGCTCGTCGACGGAGAGCACTTTCCCGGCCGCGATGGTCTGACCCATGTCGCGGATGGCGAAGCTGCCGAGCTCCGGAATGTCGCCCGACGGCTCGATACTGAGCGGCTTCTGCGGGCGAACAGTGACGACCGCGGCGTCGCCGGACTTGATGAAGTCCGGGTTCTCCTCGGCGACCTCACCGGAGGCCGGGTCGATCTTCTGGTCGATCGACTCGATCGTACACGCGACCTGGGCCGTGTGCGCGTGGAACACCGGGGTGTACCCGGCGGTGATCACGCTGGGGTGCTGCATGACGACGATCTGCGCCTGGAACGTCTCTGCGACGCTCGGCGGGTCGTCAGCCGGGCCACAGACGTCGCCGCGGCGGATGTCGTCCTTGCCGAGACCACGGACGTTGAACCCGACGTTGTCGCCGGGGCCCGCCTCTGGGACCTCCTCGTGGTGCATCTCGACCGTCTTCACCTCGCCGCCCACGTCGGAGGGCTGGAACGAGACGTTGTCGCCGGTCCGGAGCATCCCCGTCTCGACGCGTCCGACGGGGACGGTGCCGATACCGGAGATGGTGTAGACGTCCTGGATCGGGAGGCGGAGCGGCGCGTCCGTCGGCGGCTCGGACTCCGGCAGGTCGTTGAGCGAGTCGAGCAGGGTCGGCCCGTCGTACCACGAGGTGTTCTCGGACTCCTCGGCGATGTTGTCGCCTTCGAACGCCGAGATCGGCACGAACGTGGTGTCGTCGGTCGCGAACCGAACCTGGTTGAGGAGGCCTTTGACCTCCTCGACGACGTCGTCGTAGGCGGACTCCTCGTAGTCGACGAGGTCCATCTTGTTGACGCCGATGATGAGCTCGTTGATGCCGAGGGTACGTGCCAGGAAGACGTGCTCGCGGGTCTGTGGGGCGACGCCGTCGTCTGCGGCGACGACGAGCACCGCGTTGTCCGCCTGGGAGGCGCCCGTGATCATGTTCTTCACGAAGTCACGGTGGCCCGGGCAGTCGACGATGGTGAAGTAGTAGTTGTCCGTGTCGAACTCCTGGTGGGCGATGTCGATCGTGACACCACGCTCGCGCTCTTCGGCGAGGTTGTCCATCACGTAGGCGAACTCGAAGCCGCCTTTGCCCTTTTCTTCTGCTTCCTCGCGGTGCTGCTCGATTACGTGCTCGGGGACGCTCCCCGTCTCGAAGAGGAGTCGACCCACGAGCGTGCTCTTGCCGTGGTCGACGTGGCCGATGATGGCCAGATTCTGGTGCGGTTTGTCACTCATGGGGTAATCACGCGCTAAGGCGCTCTGTGAGTACGTTTTCGGTAGATTCCACTAAAACGGTTTCGATACGCCGTACAGGCGATGGCGCCGCCGTCCCGTGATATCCGTCACGTCGGTCCACGAGAGCACGGTGCACGGACTCGGACACCACGCCGGCCGTGGACACCCCTCGCGACGACGACACTCCGGAGCCGCGTGCCCGCCCGAGCGAGGCCGTCTCACCCGAGACGGCCGACGTCACCGAGGATCGCACTCGCCGTCTCCGGGCCGCCGGCACCGCGCCCGGAGATGTTGAGCCGTCCCGCGTGGGTGGTCTCGATCTGCACGATGTTCTGTGTGCCCGAGACGGCGAGCGTCCCGTTTTCGGGGACGAGCCGGGGGGCGACCCGTACCGTCTCGCCGGTCGCCTCGCCGATGAGCCGGACGGTCCGGCCGTCCTCGGCCGCGAGCCGGAGCGCAGAGCCCGGCACGTCACGAATGCCCTCGACCGACGCGTCCGCGAGCGTAAACTCTCGGGCGTCGGCCGGATCGTCGGCCCCGCCGAACGAGAGCACGTTCGCGAGGATCACACACTTCAGTGCGGCATCAGTTCCCTCAACATCGAAGGAGGGATCCGCCTCCGCGACGCCGAGGTCTTGGGCCTCCGCGAGCACGTGGTCGTAGTCGAGCCCCTCGGCCGCCATCCGGGTGAGGATGAAGTTCGCAGTCCCGTTGAGCACCCCGCGAACGGCCGTGACGTGGCTCGGCTCGATGTCCTCGACGGTCGACACCGCCGGGATCGCCCCGCCGACGGTCGCCTCGAACCGGAGGTCTCCGGCGCTGTCGGCGACGAGCGCCTGGAGGTCACCGTACCGCTCGGCGACCGGCCCTTTGTTCGCCGACACGACGTGTCGGTCCCGCTCCAGTGCGGTCCGCACGTGTGAGAACCCCGGCTCTGCGTCGCCGAGCGTCGTCGGCGTCGCCTCGACGAGGACGTCGTAGTCGGCCGCGAGCACGTCTGCCGGGTCGTCGTCGCCGACGATGTCCGCCTCCGCCTTCCGCGTCACGACCGCCTCGGCGTCGACCCCACCCGAGTCGGCTCCGTCCGCGACGACACCGCTCGAGGAGTCGGCGACGGCGACGACGTCGTGACCGTGCTCGCCCGCCAACTCGACGACCGACCGACCCACCGCACCCGCCCCGACGACGGCGAGTCTCACGCCTCCACCCCCACGAGCGGCGCGACGACACGGAGCCCCTTCTCGGCGGCGATGTCTCGAACCGCGTCGAGCGCCGTTGCCGTCTCGCCCGCGCGTGCCTCGAGTCGAAGCCGTGCACTCGAGGCGTCTTCGGTCCCCCGCGGTGCCGCGAGCGACACGTCGGCCACCGACGTCGACGCCGACGCCTCGATCCGCGAGAGCGTGTCCGAGAGGTCGGTGTCGATGAGGTGTCCGTACAACAACAGCGTGAGTTCTTCTGCGTATCGCTCGGTTCCCGCCTGGATCACGGTGACGCCCTCGTCGTGGAACGCGTCGACGATGGCCTCGAAGTGGTCGGGCGTCGCCTCGAAGTCGACCTCCACGGGGATCCGCCCGCGCGGCGTCTTGTTCCCCCGCTCGTGATAGATCGAGAGCAGGTTGCCGCCGTTCGACGCGATCGGCTGGAGCGCCGCGAGGAGCTGGCCCGGCTCGTCGTCGAGTTCGAGTCGAACCGTGTGCGTCGACGACCCCGGCTCGTGGCCGCCGTCGACCGCAGGGTCGGCGTCGTCGGTCGGCTCCGCAGGGGCGCCGTCGCGACGGTCGCTCACGCGATCACCTCGGCGCCGGCGGTGACCGCCGAGCGCGTCGGTGTGGCAGACACGGAGCGACTGGGTAGTTCCGTGCCGATGCGCCGAGCGGGAGTCGTGCCCGTCTGCATACGCGTACGGAGTCGCCGGGGCGGATATAAGCCTTCGGCGATGGGCCCGCAAAGTGGAGTGGGTCGACGTGGACGACGCCCGCCGTCTCAGATGTAGTCGACCGACGACGGCAGTTCGAGCTTCATCCCCTTCCGCTCGCGGATCTCCATGATCTGCTCGCGCTGGAGGTTGTCGACGAGCACGCGGAAGCCGGCGTTCTCCGTGTTCCAGGAGGCGCGCCCTTCGGTCGCCGAGCGGATGTCCGAGGAGAACCCGATCATCTCTTCGACCGGGGCGATCCCCTCGACGACCATGAGGTCTCCCTCCTGGTACATGTCGTCGACGCGGCCGCGGCGGCCCTGGATCTCACCGGAGGCGGCGCCCATGTGCTCGGACGGCACGTCGATGCGGACGTCCTGGATCGGCTCAAGCAGACGGACCTCGCCGTCGATGAGCGACCGGTGGACCGCGTCGCGGACCGCAGGGATGACCTGTGCCGGACCGCGGTGGATCGTGTCCTCGTGCAGCTTCGCGTCGTGGAGTCGGAACAACGAGCCCTGGACCGGCTCGGCGGCCAGCGGCCCGTCGTCGAGCGCCTCTTGGAGCCCTTCCAGAACGAGCTCCATCGTCTCGTTGAGGTGCTGGATACCCTTCGTGTCGTCGATGAGGACGTTCGTCCGGTGGATGTCCTCGACGTTCTGTGAGGTGTCTTTGTCCATGCCGGCGTCCTGGAGCGCCTCGCGGCGCTCGAGTTCGGGCATGTCCATCGAGACCTCACCGAGCTGGATGGCGTCGACGATCTCTTGACCCATCGGCTCGACTGTGAGGTAGAACTTGTTGTGGCGGTTCGGCGAGACGCCCTCAACCTCGCGGGAGGCCTCCTGCGGCTGCTCGCGGTAGACCACGATCGGTTCGCCGGTGATGACCGGAATGCCCTGGTTGTCGCGGATTCGCTGGGTGATGACCTCGAGGTGGAGCTCACCCTGGCCGCTGATGAGGTGCTCGCCGGTGTCCTCGTTGATCTCGATCTGGATCGTCGGGTCCTCTTTGGCGACCTGCTGGAGCGTCTCGATGAGCTTCGGCAGGTCGTCCATGTTCTGGGCCTCGACGGACTTCGTGATGACCGGCTCGGAGATGTGCTCTATCGACTCGAACGGCGTCATCTCGATCGACGACACCGTCGAGCCGGCGATGGCGTCGCGCAAGCCCGTGACGGAGGCGATGTTCCCGGCCGGCACGCGCTCGACCTCCTCCCGTTCGGACCCCATGAACAGCCCGACGCTCTGGATCCGGTTCGTGCCCGCGGTGCCGGAGACGTACAGTTCCTGGCCCTTCTCGAGCGTTCCCGAGAAGACGCGGCCGGTAGCGATCTCGCCGGCGTGTGGATCCATCGAGATGTCGGTCACCATGAAGACGACGTCGCCGTCCTCGTCGACCAGCTGCATCCCCTCTGCGAGCTCGGAGTCCGCGTCCCCGCGCCAGATACGCGGCACCCGGCGGGGCTGGGCATCGATCGGGTTGGGGAAGTGTTCACACACCATGTCGAGCACGACGTCCGAGAGCGGGGTCCGCTCGTGGAGCTCGTCGCGCTTGTCGGCCTGCTCGAGGTCGATGATGTCGCCGAAGTCCATCCCGGTGCGCTGCATCGAGGGGAGCGAGACGCCCCACTTGTACAGCGCGGAGCCGAATCCGACGGTGCCGTCCTCGACGGAGACGCTCCAGTCGTTCGGAATGTCGTCCATGTTCTCGGCCATCCCGCGGATGAGCTCGTTGACGTCGGCGATGACGGCGAGGAGCCGTTCTTGCATCTCCTGGGGGCCCTCTTGGAGCTCGGAGATGAGTCGGTCGACCTTGTTGATGAACAGCGTCGGCTTCACGCCCTCACGGAGCGCCTGTCGGAGCACCGTCTCGGTCTGGGGCATCGCGCCCTCGACGGCGTCGACGACCACGAGCGCCCCGTCGACCGCTCGCATCGCACGGGTGACGTCTCCGCCGAAGTCGACGTGACCGGGCGTGTCGATGAGGTTGATGAGGTGGTTCGTCTCCTCGTACTCGTGTGTCATCGACACGTTTGCCGCGTCGATGGTGATACCGCGCTCTTGTTCGTCTTCTTTGGTATCCATCGCGAGCTGCTCGCCCGCGGTGTCCTGTGAGATCATCCCCGCGCCGGCGAGCAGGTTGTCCGAGAGGGTCGTCTTGCCGTGATCGACGTGGGCGGCGATGGCGATGTTCCGGATGTACTCCGGGTTGTCCATCAGCCGCTCACACTCTTGTACGATCTTTTTGCGTCGGCCCATTATACCGGTTTGTACCGACAGCAGGGTCAAAAGGGTAGTGTTTCGTCTCGGCCGTGAGACGGCGTACGCCCGCCGATCCGGCGGGATCCCCTGTGGAACCGTCCCATACGGAGCCGTCGACACGCCCACGACGGACACCCGGGTTTAAGTGACCGCTCGGCGACAGCCGAGACATGAACGAGACGCTCTCGCGAATCGCCGACGGCGGGGTCGTCGCCGTCTTGCGCGGCGTCGACGCCGACCAGCTCGTCGGGATCGCCGAGGCGCTCCAGGCGGGTGGCGTCGACGTCGTCGAGATCACGGCCGACACGCCGGCCGTCACCGACCTGATCGGCACGCTCACCGACACGTTCGACGACCTCGTCGTCGGCACGGGCACGGTGCTGGACGCCGAGACCGCCCGATCGACGATCGCCGCCGGTGCCGCCTTCGTCGTCTCGCCGAGTCTTCACGAAGACGTCATCGAGACGTGTAACCGATACGGCGTCGTGTGTGCGCCCGGCGTCATGACGCCGACCGAAGCGATCCGCGGCTACGAGGCGGGTGCCGACTTCGTGAAGGTGTTCCCCGCGAAGACGGTCGGACCAGACCACCTCGCGGCGATGAAGGGCCCCCTCGGCCAAATCCCGTTGATGCCGACCGGTGGCGTGGGCCCTACCAACGCCGGAGAGTACGTCGAGGCCGGCGCGTTCGCGGTCGGTGCTGGGGGCGCACTCGTCGACTACGAGGCGGCCGCTCGCGGCGACTACGAGGTCATCACCGAGACCGCCCGGGAGTTCACGCGAGTCGTAGAAGATGCTCGCAGTGAGGGCTGAGCCGACGAGTCGCAGGCGAATCTAATTGTGCTAGTCTAGTATTCGAGCCGGTCCACTATTCGAACTAACCCATCCAGTCCACGGTGGCGCGCGCCTCGCGGGCCGCGAAGCGTGCTCGCGAGCGCGTGCGAGGGATGAGCGAGTCGCCGCAGGCGACGAGCGAATCGGCTGGGGAGGGTGTGGCCCAAAGTGCGCCCGGCTGTCGCAAAGTCGCCTCCTCTGCACGACTACTCTCACACGCGTACAGAATCGGCTGGGGAGGGCGTGGCAAAGTGGTTCCCGGGAATCACAGTGTCGTCTCGGTCACACAAGCACTCCCACACACGAAACTGACCTGCCCACACAGTCCGTGGTCGACACACGAGCACGTGGTATCACATGAAATCAGCAATCCCCGACTGCTTGTTCGTGTCGTCTTCGAACACCGACTCCAACGCGTTCTCGAGCACGTAGAGCCGTTGTTTCGTGTACGGGCGACAGTCGAACCGCTCGGCCACCTCGATCGCCGTGTCGACGTACTTGCTCACGGAGCCCTGATGAACCGTCAAGTTCACTCGCCCACCACACTCGCGACACTCGCCGGTCAGCGGCATCCGACGATACTTCTCGCCGCAGTCGAGACACCGCGTCTCCTGCCGCGAGAACGCCCGGAGGTTGCCGATGATGTCCGGGAGAAAGTGGTACTCGATGACCCGTTCGGCCACGTCCGTCTCGTCGACCGCGCGGAGCTTCCGGGCCAGCTCCAGCTGTGCGTCCATCTTCTCCATCATGTCGCCGAGCGTCTTGTACGCCGACAAGTCCGGCCCCATCGCGATGTCCGTCGTGTCGTGCGTGTGGTCGAAGCCGCAGTACTCGTCGTCGGTCCCGAGCGTGTCCTCGCCGAGTTGAATCAGCTCCTCGACCGTCTCCGGGTCGGCCATCTCGCGCGTCGCCTCGTAAAAGGCGAGCGGGTACCGCCGCACGATGTCCACGTTGTGTGCCTCGTCGTCGATCTCCGAGGGGTCGATCCGCGAGGACATGACGAGGGGTGCGTCCATCGAGTTGTGAGCGTACAGCCAATTTGCCGTAAAGACCGGTTCTCCCCCGACTTGTAAGTCATAGAGATGACCGTCGTAGTCGACAGAATCGATATCAGTGACGCGGAGGTACGCGAGGTCACCGGCTACAAGCGGACGGATCGCGTCGAGGTTCTCACGCGCGGCGGCGGGGAGTTCGCGTTCATCGAGCGTCTCGACGATCGATTCGAGCTTTTCGAGACTGATGTTTTCACGCCGCTTCAGGTATTTTGGAATGATCTTGGTGATGTCCGGAATGTCCATCCGCCGGATTTCGAGGAGTTCCTCGGGGACACCCACCGTGAGGCTCTTCGGCTGGTACGGCTCCTCGCCGTCGAGAACGCGTCGAAGCGGATTATCCGAGGTACCGCCAGAGACGGTGACGGTGTAGATCCGTTGTCGAGGCGGTTCCCGATCACGTGTCGAGACGGTAGCGACGATACCAAGTCGATGTAGCAGGAACACGATCCCGTCTTTGAGATCCGTACTCGTCGTGTGGAACGCGATTCGTGTGTGGTTGTCGTCGCTCGTTTCACTCCCGTCTCCGGCGAGGAATCCACGAAGGAACGATCGGGCCGTCGATCGGTCGCCGCGCCGAATCGGTTCAGGGACCATCTTCTCACTCGAGTCGTATGATTCCTCGTCACGGAATCCTAATTCGAACAGAACGTCCTCGAACACGGCCGGGAACCCGATTTCGTACGCCTTGTTCGACCACCGTATCGACGGCTCGACACCGAGGGTGTCTTTGATGACGCGCTCGGCCTGCCGAACGATCTCCTCGTCGGCGTTGGTGATCGTCGGTCGAACGGATGAAGTCGAGCCCTCAGCGGCGAACAGGCCAAGGAGCCACGAAAAATCGTCGTTCATCGGAATATGACGTGATATTCCCTTTGAAGAGCCCTTTCGACCGATCTGTGGATTCATCTCGGAACGCCAGTTTCGCGATACCCCCTCAATGTCGCGGAGGGTTCGGAGGGCGATTTTCTTTTTTGCGAGGCGGTAGGAGAGTCCACCATCGAAGGCAGCTCGTGCGTCACTCCCCCACGAAGATTCGTCCCACACCGCACGGAGATACGATTCGACCGATTCGTCGATAAACACGTACGGATCGTCGACGCATTCGGCGACATCGACGACGGTTTCGGCCTGTTGCTCGACATCAAGCTGCTGCGGCGCAACGATGAGATCGCCGGGGTCGAGATCATCCCCCGCCACCTCCTCGATACCGTCATCGTATCGGAACAGACTATGGTTCGGCGTGATATCAAGCGAGCGGCCGAACTGCGTTTGTACCCTGAGAAGGGTCTCGTCGTCGTCAGCACGGTATCGAATCGCCTTCTCGATTGGCTGGAGGCTCGACTCGTGATCCTCGTCGAACGTGTACGTCTGCCATCCCTCGTGCACGCAGGTCCGTTTCCTAAATTTCCCGTCTACTTCGATAGGCGATTCGAGTTCGTCCCAGAACTCATCGAACGAGAGATATCGAATTCGTCCTTGCGGGTCGCGGGCAACAAGTCGGGAGTCCTCCGAAACGCTTCCACCGCGCTGGTCGGGAAGGAACTCTTTCGAGAAGTTGAGAAGACCGTCCATGAGCAGCATCACGCAGTCCTCGTCGCCGTCACACTGTGCGACCAACAGATCGTTCGCCGCGAGCGTGTGCGTCTCGGCGACGGTGAGATTGTACGTGTACTCGACGTCGCTTTCGAGGACCGAAACCGACGCAACGTCGTCGGTCTCGATACCTCCGTCTGCCGCTGTGCTGGCGGCAGCGTTCGTCGATGCGTCCGGCTGTGACGGACTCGATGGAACGGTATCACCGACCGTCAGTTCGGTCGCGGCCACCCGCTCGACGTCCCCGTCGACGACTCGCAGCATCGTGTGGTCTGGCGTCACCCGAATCGAACGCCCACGGCGCGTCTCGATCCGGACGAGATGGTCCTGACTCGGGTGTTTCGAGACGGCCGTCACGGGCTGTACCGACCGGTCTCCGCGCTCGTCGACCGACGGCACCACAACCTCGCCGTCGAGTTCTTCCACGAGCGCGCCGAAGTCGTCTGTCCGCGGGTCGTCCAGCCGGTCCTCAACGAACGTCTCGATCGGCTCGCGGTGCCACCCCGCGTCGTCTCGGTACTCGATCTCGGTCTGTGGGTGAAAGCAGTTCCGCCGTTTGGCGGCGTGAAAGTACGGGTGCGCGTACCCGACCGCCGCGGAGGTGAACCCGACCACCCGGCCCACGGTCGCCGCGCTCGTGTGCGGTGCCATCCCAAAGACGAGTTCGCCGACGAGGTCGTCGCGCTCGGCCACCTCGTAGAACCGGTTGAGCCCGTAGAACTGTTCGAGGAGGTCGTCGACAAAGTCGGCCGTCCGCAGTAGATGCTCCGCGGCACCCTCTGAGAGTACGACGTCCTGGACGCGGAGCTCAACGAGCTGGTCGTCGTGACGGAGCGGCTCGCCGTCGACGTCCGTCTCGTAGCCGAGCTCGCGGAAGTGGTCGGCCGTGACGTCGAGCTCGGCGGGGCGAACCGCGGTGACCGGGAGGTCCGTCATGTCGTACCGAACCGTTCCGTCCTTGAACGCGGTGACGCCGTTTTTCGCCCGCAGAACTCCCTTCTCGATCGGCTCCGGAGTCTTGTTCGTCGAGGTGAGTCCCTTCACGCCTTTCAGGATCTCGAAGGCGGTCTCGCGCTCGCCGACCGTCTCCAGTGCCGAGTGGTAGGCGTCGCCCACGTCGACCGTCTGGTGGGTCGCTGCGGTCACCTCCCACTCACACCGCGGGCAGACGACGCGACCGGCCTCGTCCGGCTCACAGACCGTACCGCAGTCGCCACACTCGTAGTGTGGCTCGGTGTGGACGTCGCAGTCGGGACACCTCGTCCGGTGGGTGTGTCCGTCACAGTCGGGACACACACGGTCGGCCACCTCGAGCTCGAGGTGACCGCGACGCCCCTCGTCGTCCATCGTGCGGGCGGCCGCGGTCACGTCTCGCTGGGGGCCGCCCGCCTCCCCGATCGGAAACAGCGTGTGGACCGCCGGCGAGAGGTCGCGGCTCTCCGATTTCTCCGGGCGGCCCATCCGGTTGCCGATCCGAACCGGCGCTCGCTCGCGAACCGTGAACGGCGCGACCGCGTCGACCGCCCGTATTGCGTTCTCGCCGTCGTCCCACGTGCGAGCCTCGTGGGGGAGGTCGTCACGGTCCCACGGCTTCCGGAGTCCGTCGTCGAGTCCGAGCGACTGCACGAGTGGCCGCCACGTCGGGATCCGGAGCGCGTCCGCGGTGGCGGTGTGCTCGACGAGCAGCCGCTCTAGCGTTCGCGCCGTCTCCGGGGTGTGTTCGACCGCCAGCACGCCCTCGACGACCGCGCCATCGGCGACGGCCTCGGCGAGCGACACGAACGCGTCGACGGAGACGTCGTGCCAGAGGTAGGTGTACTCGGGGTGGAGCGGACAGTCGTACGACGTCGCCCACTCGAGCGCGAGCGCCGGCTCCGGGTGCTCGAGGTCGACCGCAGGGTCGTCTGCGAGCGCCTGGACGTCGGCACCGGCTGCCTCAAACTCCTGCACCCACCACTCGTAGACGTACGAGGCGGGGACGAGCGGGTGGTTGTTCTCGACGAACTCGCCGTAGTTCACGAGGTACTCGCCGAGGTCGAGGATCGCTTCGATCCCGTTGCGCAGCTCGAGTGCCGTCTCGGGGTCGTCGATCTGTCGCACCTCACCGGTCGCGAGCCGGACGGTGGGGCCGTCTATCGAGTCGACCGGGACGACCCCGTGAGCCTTGCCCGGTCGCTCCGTCTTGATCTGTGTGCCGGTCGCGAGGAAGTCGTCGACGACGTGCATCGTCGCCGGGTGGACGCCCCCGGTCGCGAACCCGTGGTTGCGCGCTCGGCCGTACCGAAGCCGGAACCCTCCCGGCTCCGACGGGTGCGTGAACACCGGCCGCCCGGCGATCAGATCCCGGAGGAACTTGCTCGCTGGCTCCGGACGCGGCGGGCCCGCGGGCTCGACGGCCTCCGGCTCGCCGCGGTCGGTCTCGTTGCCGTCGATCGTGTCGCGGTCGATTGCGTCGCCGCCGATTGCGTCGCCGTCGATTGCGTCTCCTCCACCACCGTCGTCGTCGGTGGAGCCGCTTCCACCACCGTCGCCCGTCCCGTCACCACTGTCGGTCTCATCGCCCGCGCCAGCTGCCGACGTCCCGATCGTCCCGTCGATCAGGTCTTGGAGCCACGGCCAGTCCACCTCGTCTAACTCGCGGGTGTACCGCTGGATCTTCGGGGCCTTGAGCGCGATCCCCTCGGCTGCGACGAGACACATCCCGCCGCGCGCCGAGTTGGTGTCGACCCGCTCAAGATCACGGAAGCCGGAGACCTCCTCGTCGCCGGTCGCCTCCCCGTCGAGCATGACGGGGATGTGCTCGGCGATGAACTTCGACTCCGCGTCCTTCGGCGTGTACTGCAGTCCGGTCTCGCGGTCGTAGAGCGCGATCTCCTCGGCGTAGCGCTCGACCTCCTCGGTTCGTGCGTGGTACTCGTCGATCCCGAGGAGCGCCCGGGCGTAGTCTGCGACGAGCACCGAGAGTGCCTGTGCGGTCCCGCCGGCCGACCGGATCGGACCGGCGTAGTAGACGTTGACGAACTCCGTCCCGTCGTCGTTCGTCAGCAACTCGACGCGGTCGATCCCCTCGATCGGTGCCGCGACGACGCCCTCGGTGAGCAGCGCGACGGCCGTCCTGACCGCTCCCTCGATCTTCCCCGCACGGGAGTCGTAGTCACCGACGGTGCCGTCGACGAAGTCACACACGAGCTCCAGTGCCGCCTCCTCGCGCGACATCTGCCCGTCGAGTTCGCGGACGCGGGCCGCGACCCCGTCGATCCCGAGAATGTTCTCGACGCGGTCGGCCATGTCGCGGGCGACCGGGATCTCGATCTGCGGCACGGGGTCGTGTCCCTGCGCCTTCGCCGTCTCGGCCACGTCGAACGCCTCGTCGAGACGCTCTTCGAGCCGAGCAAAGTACCGCTCGTCGGCCGGTCTCATCGGATCCAGGTGCCGGCTACGGTCGGTACTGTGGAGGCGCTCACAGCCACAGGTCGAGGTCCGTGACCGGGTCGTGTGTGCGCTCGAGCGGCTCGGCGAACGCGCGGAGGTGGCACTCGCCGGCCCACACGGTCGCCGCGTCGAGGTGCCCGGCGACCGCCTGCCCGCTCGGCCGCGACAACACCGCGTGGGTGTGTGCGAAGACGTCGTCGTCGAGCATCGAGACGTTGCCGACGCAGGCGGCAACCTCCAGCGGCTCGTCGAACGTCACCGACCGGTACTCGGTCGCCTCTTGATCGTAGAACCACACCTCGGCGTCCTGTACCGCCCCGAGTGCGGTGAACCAGCCCGCCTCAACGGCTTCCGCACGCGCGAGCGTCTCTATCTCCTCGCGCCAGTCGGTGCCCGTCTCGAACCGCGCGACGTACTCGGCCGTCGCGTCGACTTCGCGATACTGCATGCACCTCCATGGCTCGTCACCGAACAAAAAGGTTCACTCGCCGGCGGTCGCCGGCTCGACCGGCGGATCCAACTCGACCGGTGACCGGCCGTCGACCGCGACCCACTCGCCCGTCCCGGCGTAGCGGAACGCACGGTGCTCGCGGGTCGGGTCGACGACGGTCAACGAGAGCCACCCGTTGTCGAGCAGCGTCCGGACCGTCTCGACGGACGCACACACCGCCTCGACGCGGTCGACCGGCGCGTGCACGACCGCCGAGAGCCGAATGGGCTGGTGATACGGCTCGCCGTCGGTCGCCTCGAGCGACTGCAGCGGGAGGCCACCCATGAGGTCGCCGCCGTTGCCCTGGTAGACGCCGACGTTGCCGACCGGGTTTTGTGTGACCTTCGAGCCGCTGCCGAAGACCGCGTTGTCCACGGTCGCGAAGTAGTACTGTGCGTTGATCCACTGCGTGACGACCATGGGACCACTGACGATCGCCTCAAGTGCGTCGCCGTCGGGGTCGGCCCGCCAGTCGTACGAGTGGAGGAACGACCGTCCGTCGAGGTCGAGGTCGTCGGTGAGGCCGCGCGGACCGACCACGAACGCGGCGTTGCCGGCGAGTCCCCACTCCGGCCGGGTCTCTGCCCAGTCGGCCGCACGACGCTCGGTCTCGCGGACGCCCGCATCGGTCTCGACACCGAGGTCGGCGGCCCGCTCCGCGGTCGCGCCGGCCCGCGCGGTCTCGAGGTCCGCCCGGAGCGCGGCGAGGTCGTCGGCGTGGGTCTCGGGGACGTCGTCGGCGTACAGCTCGACGGTGTCTGTCGTCGTGTCGTGCTCGCCCGCGACGAACACGGTGTCGGCCGGGACGTCGATGCCGCGGTCGTGCAGCCGAGCTCTGACGGCGTCGTCGTTACAGATGGCCGCGAGCACGCGAGCGCTGGGGCCGCCGGGGTTCCCGGCACACGCCCCACAGTCGAGACTCGATCCGAACGGGTTGTTCGTCGTGTGGCTGGCGTGGCCCGCGAAGACGACGAGGCGAGCGAAGTCGTCCCACCCCATCAGCTCGAACGCCGCGGCCGCGTACTCGACGCGTTCTTCGAGCGTGAGTCCGGCGGGGAGCGCGTCGGATCCGCCGTCGGCGACGGCGTCGGACTCCGCGTCGAACGTCGGCGTGCAGAACGCGTGGACGTCCGGGACGCGCTCGTCGACCGCGCTCGCGAGGTCGTACACCCGCGCCGGCAGCAGCGTCCGAGCCGCGAGCGCCACGCCGTAGCCGACCCCTGTGCTCTCGACGTAGCTGAACGCGGCCGCGGCGTTCGACTCGAGGCTCTCGACGATCGACTCGGCCGCCTCGACCGCGTCGTGCCACCGGTCGTGAGCCGTGGGCTCGGCGTCGGCCGCCGCTGCGGGTCGCTCGGCGACGTGGTGACACGCGTCGACGATCGGAGGACAGGCGTCGACGGTCACCGCGGAGTCGTGGCCGTCGTACCGCATCGGGACCCCGAAGAACCCGGCGTAGCCGTGGGTCTCGTACGCCCCGGTCGACTCGATGTGCCGACGGATGATCTCAGAGCGGGTGTCGATGCAGAACACGAGCTGTGCGGCCGGGCGCCCCTCGTCGGACGCCTCGACGTCGGACGCCTCGACGTCGGTCGCCGACGCGTCGAGCGACGCGCTCGCATCTGAGAGCGCGTCGACGAGCGATTCGCGGTAGGTCGCCTCCCACGCGCGAAGCCACACCTCGGCGAGCGGGACGTCGGACTCGACGCTCGAATCGGCGTCGTCCGCGATGGCGTCGGGATCGATATCGGGTGCGTCGTCGCTGGTGGTCGATTCGGTGTCGGCACCGGCAGTCGCGGGCGGGTCGTCCGGCACGAGTGGCGCGCCGAACTGAGCCGCGAGTGCGAGCCGTGCGGCGAGGTACCCCGTAAGCGTGATCGGGTACGCGGACTGCCAGTCGCCGCCGTCGGCCGCCCGACGCTTGATCAGTCCGGTCCACCCGGGCAGCGAGGCGAGGTGTCGTTCGAAGCCAGCGGCCCACCGGTCGGGTGGGTGGTCGGCGAGCAGCGCACGGATCGCGTCGGCCGGGTCCGCAGGCAGCGCCGCGATCGCGTCGCCGTCGGGCACGTCGGCGTCGTACCGGGCGACCGCACGAAACGCCTCGTAGAAGCCGCGGTCGCGGTTCGGCATCGACCACGCCGCCGTGCCCTGCTCGAGGAACGCCGCCAGCCACTTGCTCGCGACCGCGTCGACGCGGTCCATCGGCGACGGGTCGCTCGACGCGACCGCCGAGCCGTCAGACTCGCCGGCCACTCCCCTCGGCTCGGCGTCCGACCGAGCCTCAGCGAGGCGGTCGAGCGACGCCTCGGGGTCGGGCGCGTAGCCGTGGTCGACCAACCGCGCGGACAACACGTCCGAGTCGATCCGGTCGGTTTCGAGTGCACGACGAAACGTGTCGACACTCGGGTACCCGTCGCCGCCGAGCGTCTCGGCGGCCGTCTCGACGGCCTCGTGGAACGGCCGGTCCTCGTAGCCCGCAAGCGGGTTCGCCGTCACGAACGAGTGGAGCGGCCAGACGGCCCCGACCGCCTCGGCCGCGTCCTCGACGCGCTCGCGCAGGGTCGTCTCAGGAGGCATCGTACTCCTCCGTCGTGGTGAGCTGTGTGTTCGTCGGCGGCTGTGTCGCGTTCACCAACGCGACGTACAGCCGAGTGCTTCGCCGGTGAGCGCCGGTCTCGACGGCGACGTACGCCGCGAGGAACGCGAGCGCCACGACGACGTGGCCGACGCCGAGTGCGGCCGGCTCACCGACCGCTGGAAGGCCCCCCAAGAGCGCGGAGAACGCTCGGTACACGAGCGCGTACACGGCGATGGCCGGTACCGCGACGGCCGGAACCGCCCCGTACCGGAGCCGCGGCGGGAGGGCGGCCCGCGCGACCGTCTCGCGGGCCGCGTGGAGGACCGTCACCACCACCAAAAGCGTCAACAGGAGTCCCGTGTCGACGCCCGTCCCTTTCCCGGTGAGCACCGCGAATACGGCGCCACCGGCGACCGCGGTACCGGCGACGACGACGCCGTCGAGCACCCCGGTCGAGGCCTGCTCGGTGTCCGCCGTCGGCGACGTGTGTTCGACGCGGTCACCCGACGAGAGGAACTGGTACGCCTTGTAGAACCCGTGGAGGACGAGGTGCGCCACGGCGGCGGCAAAAAAGCCCAGCCCGGCCTGAACGATCATGAACCCCATCTGTCCTACCGTCGAGCAGCCGAGCGCCCGCTTGACGTCGGTCTGGACCGTCTTCAACAGCTTTCCGAGGATCGCGCTCGCCGCGCCGACGGCGACGACGACGAACATGAGGCCGGCGTCGGCCGAGACCACCGGCGCGAAGCGAACGAGGAGGACGCCGCCCGCGTTGACGAACCCGGCGTGCATCAGCGCCGAGGCGGGCGTCGGTGCCGTCATCGACGAGAGCAGCCAGGTGTGAAACGGAATCAGTGCGGACTGGACCATCGCGGCGAGCACCAACAGCGCGCCGGCCGCGAGGACGACCGTCGGCGTCGCCGCCGCGAGCTCCCCGGAGACTGCCGAGACGCGCGTGACGCCGGTGTGCCACCAGAGGGTCGCGAGCGCGGTAGCGACGAGCACGCCGCTCGCGGCGAAGTACCGGGCCGCGAGCCGGGCGGCCGCCCGGGCCTGCGGCCAGCCGTCCGCGTGGCCGATGAGTCCCGCCATCGCGGCGCCCATCGCGAGCCACGCGAGCACGAAGAGAGCGAACGCGTCGGCCGCCACGAGCACCATCACCGCGACCGTGAATCCGAACACCAGTCCGAAGAACCGGTCGACGTGTGCGTCACCGGCCACGTACCGCCGCGAGTAGCTGTGGACGATGCCGCTGAAGAAGGTGACGGCGGTCCACATCACGGCCGTCAGCCCGTCGACGCGCACGCCGAGCCCGTCTAGGGAGGTGACACCGGCGGCGGCGGCCGCCAGTACGCCGAGAGACGCGACCCACAGGAGCCACACGAGTCGTGTCGACACGGCCGCACGCCGTGACCGAGCGCTCGAGTGAGTCGGAAGCGGTCCAATCGTCGTTGCCTGAGTATCTCCACGCATCGTGTGATCGGTTCCCGACCGAGCTGGCGTGGACGCGACGCGGCGCGCGCCGAGTGCCAGTTCGGTCGTGTCTGTGCTATTTAACGAACAGATTGTGTATTAAGTCTGTTCATACGACCAAATTGTTCGATAATCCGAGTAAACGACCGTGATGGTCTCACTACGATGCGGGCGTCGACGACCACGTCGGTACCGGGCGCACGATCGCGCAGGTACCCGATGAAAAGTCCTATCGGGGTCCGATCCGGATAGCCAGTATGACCGTACTGGAGGGAACGGTGCTCGCCGGGCGCTCGTTCGACCCGATCACCGGCCGCGTCGTCGTCGAGGACGGACGGATCGCGGCCGTCGAGGAGGGCGAGACCGACTCGACCGACATCATCCTGCCGGCGTTCGTCAACGCGCACACGCACCTGGGCGACTCCGTCGCCAAGGAGGCCGCGGTCGGTCTCGGTCTCGAAGCGGCGGTCGCCCCGCCAGACAGCCGCAAACACCGGCGGCTGGCGGCCGCGAGCCACGACGAACTCGTGACCGCGATGCGCCGTACCCTGCAGTTCGTGCGCCGGACCGGCACCGTGACGTGTCTCGACTTCCGCGAGTCGGGCGTCGAGGGGGCACGCGCGCTGCGAGAGGCGGCGGCCCCGCTCGAGGTCGACCCGTTCATCTTTGGCAGCGACGACCCAGCCGTGCTCGAGGTCGCCGACGGCTTCGGCGCGAGCGGCGCGAACGACGACGACTTCACCGAGCAACGCGCCGCGGCCCGAACCGCCGACGTCCCCTTCGCGATCCACGCCGGCGAGCCGGACGCGAGCGACATCGACCCCGCGCTCGCGTACGACCCCGAGTTGCTCGTACACATGGTCCACGCCGAGGCCGACCACCTCGAGCGAGTCCGAGACCGGTCGATCCCCGTCGCCGTCTGTCCACGGGCGAACACGGTGCTCGACGTCGGGACGCCACCGATACGCGAGCTTCTCGACCACACAACCGTCGCACTCGGGACGGACAACGTCATGTTGAACCCACCGTCGATGCTCCAGGAGATGGCGTACACGGCGAAACACCACGACGTGACCGAACGCGAGGTCCTCCGGATGGCGACGACCGCCGGCGCCGAGGTGGCCGGACTCGACTGCGGCGTCGTCGAAGCCGGACGACCCGCCGCACTCACCGTGGTCGACGGCGACTCGGACAACCTCGTCGGGACGGCAGACCCGATCCGCGCGGTCGTCCGCCGCGCGACCGCCCTCGACGTGACAAACGTGCTGGTGTGATCGACGGGTCCTACCGCTCGCTCGACGACCCGTCCGTCGCGTGTGTCTCCGGGTCGAAGCCGCCGAACGGCGTCGTCTCGTGGCTCCGGACGAGCACCTCGTCGGCGACGGTGAGTCCCATGTCGAGTAACGCCTGTGCGACCGGCGTGATGTCGTCGTCCGACTCGCCGACGGCCGTCACCAGGAGGTTCTGCTCGCCGGTGACCAGCTCTTGAACCGAGACGACGCCGTCGATCGCCAGGATGTCGTCCACGTGTTCGCCGCGCTCGGGGATCGGCGCGGTGCAGTACAACAGCATGCGGAGCGGGTAGCCCGACCGCTGATAGTCGACGTCGACGCCGTACCCTTTGATCACGCCGTCGGCTTCGAGCCGGCCGATTCGCTTGCGAACCGTGCTGTCGGAGATGCCCGTTCGCGCCGCGATGTCACCGGAGGCGGTGTTCCGTGCGTCCTCCTGGAGCGCGTAGAGGATCGCCGCGTCGACGTCGTCGATGGTCCGGTCGCTCATGCGCGTACGTCGGCACCGCCCGTACTTCACTGTTCGACCGGCGGGGCCGACGACGTTCACACCGCTCAATAGGGGTCCGGAGTGCTCTCTAGCAACGGTTTACTGACGGCCGGCCGTAACCGACGACGGCGGTTCGGGCGCGACACCGAGCGGTCGCGACGCGCCGGCCCTGCCCCACACGACAACCATGACAAACCACGACACCGATCCGACGCGGCTCGCCTTCGTCTGCGTCCAGAACGCCGGACGATCCCAGATGTCGGCCGCCTTCGCCGAACGAGAGCGGGACCGACGCGGCCTCGACGCCGAGGTGGAGATCCTGACCGGCGGAACCCACCCGGCGGACCACGTACACGAACCGGTCGTCAACGCGATGGCCGACGCCGGCGTCGACATCGCCGACCGGACCCCTCGAGCGATCACCGAGGCGGAACTCCAGTCTGCGGACTACGTCGCGACGATGGGCTGTTCGACGCTCGACGTCGGCACGGTCGGCCCCGACACCGAGGTGCGCGACTGGGACCTCGAAGACCCCGACGGGAAGGATCCAGAACGGGTGCGAGAGATCCGCGACGAGATCGCGGCCCGCGTCGAGGCGCTCTTCGACGAGGCGACCGCGACGACCGCGGCTCACTCCGAGTAGCCTTCCTGCAAGAACGCACCCTCGGTCTCGTACATCGAGACGAGTTCTTCGATGAACGCTTCGCGTGATTCGTCTTCTTCGCGATGGTCGTCGAGCCGTGACGCGAGCTCGTCGCTGATCTCGAGCGTGTAGGTCATGATTGGAAGCCGGCACCCCGTCTTCGAGCCCCACACACAAATATCATGACAGCCGTTCTCATCGTTCGATACGTACGGAGCCCCGCACTGGTGAGTGACTCGTGGGCGGCGATACGGCGATGCGGTGATGCAGCGACGCGACCGACCCACCGAAGTGGCGCGCGCCTCGTGAGCGCGCCGTAGGCGTGCTCGCGAGCGCGTGCGAGGGACGAACGAGTCGCCCGCAGGCGACGAGTGAGTCGGCTGGGGAGGGAGTGGCTGCAAACCGTGTCCGGACGTCGCGGGTCGTACGCTTCACAGTCGTCACCAGACGCGCACAGCATCGACTCGGGAGAAAGTAGCAGTACGTGACGCCCAGCCGTCGCGTGGTCGTGTCCGCCGCCACCGATACCCCGGAGTGTTTGACTGCCGGTTGTTCCTCCAGGGGTGCTACTACGTATGAGATAAGTACGAATACGTCATGTGTCAGACAATCGCTACGACGGGCTTCGTGAACCGGTCGGAGGAGGTAGATAAACTTCACAGCCTTTTCGACTCGGAGAACGCGGATCTTGCCGTCGTGTGCGGGCGGCGACGGCTGGGAAAGACGAGACTCGTGGCTGCCGGGCTCATTGAAGACCGGCTGTCCGCGACCGACCCGTGGCTGAGGCGTCGGGTGATCGCTGGGCTCGGCGTCACGGTTGTGTTCGATATTGTGACCGTTCTCGGGGCGGTCCTCGTCGTCGCCATCGTCGCGCTGTTCACCGCGCTCCCGACGTGAAGGGGTTGGGGTGGGTCGACGACGGCTGGCAAAAACAAAACACGTACGCAAAATAGAACCTGGGGGAGGGGGGTGCGTCCGACAAGTCCCTTCGAATGGAACACACCTACGAAGTGAGTTCATCACATGGGTAGAGTCAGCGATCAGTTGGATGCGAGAAGCGGAAAGACCATGATTCGAACTCTGCCAAGAATGTGTCTGTCACATCTGCTCCCCACTCACACAGGTCGTCTTGGGGGTCAACAGCTCACTGATAAGAAACCTACAAATCTGACATCTACTATGTTGGCATTGGAGATCAGATAGGTCTGAGGATCGGGGGTTACGTTTGTACCAATTCAGATGCCTCTGTGAGTACGCCTCGACCATCTCGAGCAAAAACTGACCGTAATTGTGTTTAGAGTCGGAAAGCGACTCGCTACACATCTCTCGTACCCATTCATTCGTCTCAACGACGACATCGAACTCAAACCCGACTTATCAAATGCCGGATACCCACGACACGAGGTCTGATCGCGAAAGAGCTCGCTCCAGTTTCATTTAATCATCCGAGGACGCTCCGGAACGCATCGGCGAGCAGGTTGATGTTCTGTGTCAACCATCTCATGAAGTCCCTCTCTTCGTTCTCTCATACCGAGCGGAGGTCGTGTCTTTGGTCCCTGAGACATTACGATCCATAGACCTGCTTCCAAGGGGCTTTGACCACCTGTTGTAAGCTGTGTGCTTGGAGTGTAGTCTCTTGAGGTTCATTTGCTGGACGCACCCCCCTCCCCCCCTGTATCCGGTGTCTCTAGTACTATTCAGATAAGTAAATTTTATTTAGAGTATGGATTGTTCTTGCGGCTGGTTTTATAAATATGTCAGTGCTAATTCGTTATAATGCCTTCACAAGCAGTCAGAGACTGGCTCTCATATTTTGAGACAATCGCCGATGCGATAGGGTTGTCAACTTCTATTACTCCCACTAATATTTTTCATATCGAAACAGAAACATCACCGCCAGCAGTTGGAAAAGTACGTTTGTCTGTTGAAACCAATCGGAACAACGACTCAATCTGGCAACGATTTGATCAAGAAGTGGACCGTATGGATGACAGTCCGGACGGCGTGACGTTTGCAGTCCAACTAGATATCAAAGATCGAGACGAATTTGAACTCAATCAAGACCATTTTATTTTCTTACCGCAGACTCTCCTCGAAACAGAAACAAATCAAAGCGGTGATCTCAAGATATCAAGCAACAGCTTCGGAGAGTATGGCTCTCCATTCCAAGACTATGCAGATGACTGGAATATTATTTTTGAATACTTAACAAACGAAACGTATGATGACGATCTTGAAACGATACTCGCACCATCACAAGAATCTACGCCAGTCCTAGAATCTACTACAGAAACAGCACCATACTATTGGGTGAACCAGGGCAAAGAGGAGATTGAAGAAGAGTACCTTCGCTCGCCGACTGATGACTTATTCCAGTACGATTTGCCAAAACTCGACGTTGGTGACAAAGTGTTCAGTTACAATAACGGTGCAGTCGTTGGGTACCACAAAGTCACTGAACCAGCTCGAATCATCACCAGCGACGGTGAAGACAACGAGCAAGACCACTACCGCGTCGAAACCGAATTCACAGAATTTCCGGAATCGCTTACATTCGCAGGTATATTTCAAAAGCTTTGGGAATATCGCCTCGAACAATATTATCCCGTGAACGCGGCCGGGATCAACCAGCAGTACCTATATAATCTCAGTGAAGCTGCCGGCAAATACCTACTAAGAAAGGGAACAGGTTACCAGATTGAGCCAGATGTCGACCACCCAATCCTCACATATCTTGATACTCATAGCGAAGCTACAGTACACAAATTCACTGCCCCTCCGGATTACTGGCACGCAGTATTAGAGTACCGTTCACTTCTCGTGGAGGACAGCCACAGCGACCAATTAGAAAACGTTGTTCCTGGCGATGTTGCTATCCTCCACTCCCAGCAATCCCCGACAAACACAGCGCTTGATGAGCAACCCGGTGTTGTGTTTGGTGCCGGCGTATTTGGATCCACGTATCAGAAGACGCAGCCATGGCTCGAAGAGGCACACGACACCGAAAAGACGTTCTCAAACGCTATCGAATTCGACCAACTGTTCGTGACGAGTGATCTGGAGTCACTTAATCTAGCTACTAATGTGCGAGCAATAAGCCACGCTGAGCTAAATGATGAGCTTACTGCGTTGACTAGACACGGCATACCGATCGACCGTGTTCAACAGCTCTGTCACAGCGCAACAGGCAAGGGCTTTCCTACGCAGGGCGTGTTCCTCACCTTCCGGCATGATGATGGAACACAAGACCTTGATCGCCCACGCATTATCATTTCAGCGTTAGCACCGAACCTCACAGAACTCCCGCCGATCAACCACGAGAAACCGTTTACCGGGTCACTCCCGGCCGAAGAGCTACTTGAGACGTTGTACTTTCCAGATAATATTGGGAAGACGATCATCGAACAAATTGAAGCCGCTCTCCTCGCTGGCGACCACATCATTCTAACTGGTCCGCCTGGTACTGGGAAGACAGAGATCGCAGAACGCGTTGCCACGTATCTGACCGATGCGTACCCACACTTGTACTCTGGATCTGAACTCACTACAGCGACCGCTGATTGGTCCACATTCGACACTGTTGGCGGGTACATGCCAGCCGAAACCAGTGGCAACAAGCCAGACGCTGATCTTGTATTTACGCCTGGCATTATTCTCAATCGGCTAAAAAATACCCAGACTGGCATTCAATCGAACGAGCCTGTCATCATCGACGAATTGAATCGCGCCGATATCGACAAAGCCTTCGGCCAATTGTTCACGCTGCTCTCCGGACAATCTGTCCAGCTCCCGTTCACACGAAACAATCGCGAAATCGAACTCCTCACAACCGAAGAGCTTGACGGCCCACCCGCTGCACACCAGTACGTCGTTCCCGACTCATGGCGGATCTTCGCCACGATGAATACGTATGATAAGACCTCGCTGTACGAGATGAGCTACGCTTTCATGCGGCGTTTCGCGTTCATCCCCATCCCCGCTCCCGAATTTGCCACCGATGACGGCGACGCCGCACATAACGAGCTGTCAATAAAAATGGATGCCTACATCGACGTTTGGGACGGGCTTGACCCGAGCGATGAAGAACGCGACGCGATCGGACTCGTTTGGAAACAGACGAATCAAGCTGTTGACGATCGGTCGATCGGTCCTGCGATCGCCCGCGACATGCTCGCGTACGTCACGAACCGTCACAGGACCGCAGCAGACGACCTGTCAGAATGCGTCACTGAGGCCGTTATCAGTTATATTTTTCCGCAGCTCGAGGGCGTCCCAGAACGCAAGCAAATCATCACACACATCGCAGCGGTCAACGCAACCGACACCGACACGCTCAGAACTGCTGCGAGCGACATGCTTCAAGTCAGGATCGACACTGAGACTGAGTCATGAACCGTGAAGAGCTCATTGAGGGGCTGACCGAGGACATTCTCGCGTATGTGATGAATGGCGGCTTTCCACAGCGAGAGCTTGCAGACTCACTGAAGTTCGACGCCTTAGATGAGCGATTCGAAGAGTATGAACTATTGCTTGATCTGCACTTCATTCTCAAACCGGAGGTCGTCGAGTTTGTGGAGTCGTTGTCAAAGCGCCTGCGGAGTATTCGGACTGAGACGAAGACAGTCGCCAAGACGCAGCGAGGGGGGATAGATGGGCACATCAACTGGGGGTCGACAGTAAAGACTCGCTATGCGACGAATCCACGAGATCGGTCGTTGTTCGTCACTGAAAACCGGTCTGAAGACTACGACATTCCTGAGAATCTGGTGTTGAAGAAACTGCTCGCGGTTATTTATACGACCCTGCGAGATGCTGCAGAGTACCTCAAAGGCAACTACGAATGGGTCACAAATAGCTGGCAGCAGAATCGAGAGCTCATCGACGAGGTACAACGCGTAGTTGACCGTAATGTCCACGTGCGTCGTATTCGTGACCCTGAGTCATACGAGCCTACAGAGCGTATGCTCACCACAGCAGAGCACGCACGACAAGAGATCTACCGAGATGCTGCTGCGCTACTACGCACCCGCCAGCGGCTCCATAACGGTCATCCTAACGAACTACGCGACCTCCTCAACGAAACCGCGATTACGCCTGATGACCAAGCGAGATTGTTCGAACTGTACGTACTGTTTCGAGTTATTTCTACGCTCGAGACGCTCCAGAATACGCAACCCTTCTTCCAGACGATCAAAAGCGGTCGGCAGGAAGTCGCGCGTATCGACGGCGAGCAAGAGGTTGTCGTGTACCATGATACATCTGCGAGCGACCGTGGCCTCTCATTTCACACAGAAGCAGCTCCCGATGAGCGCACCCTGACACGGGCAGAACAGGTACAGAAGACCGCCCACTCGGTTGCGAGCAACTACTTCGATAAAGAGTTCCAGAATCACACCGGTCGTCCTGACGTCATCGTCTTAGAGGTCAAAACGGAGGAACCACTACAATACGAGTATCTCATCGCCGAGGTCAAACACAGCACCAGAGAAGAGACGATCCGAACCGGCATCAAAGAAACACTGGAGTATCTCGCATTTCTGCGCGTGAATGAGGAGTACGTCTTTGGAACCGATACCGAAGACACGACTGCGTACTTCGGCAGTGGGTGGAATGGGCTCTTGATCGTCCAGGATCTCGATCGAGCGACTCCCACAGTGTCAGCACAGGCTGACGAGCCGATTACGATCATTCAGGCGCGTAATCTGGATGAAGATCTCAAACAGGTTCTTGCAAGTATGCTAGAGTGAGCGGGGGGTGTCACTACCCACATGTGGGGTCGCGAGTCGCATACAGCGACACGAGCTCATCGGCAGATGCGTCCTCCCGGCTTATCTTGTGATACGCAGGTGCACAGCAAACGCTCTCTCACCCCACTGTGTCCAGTGTCCTCGGTGGTCAAGTACAACCAACGGTCCGTGTCTCACGGGTCGAATCAGCGATCGGCTCACGGGCGACACTATCGCTGGAGATCCTCACAAAAGACACTGGACACAGTGGGAGGAGGGTATGACGGAGGGTCTCTCCCCGTCTTCATGCCTCGTGCGACGATGTCGGCCGAGACGTCGTCGGCGGCCTTCTTCGCTCGTCCGTCCTCGATTGTGATCAAGAGTCGATACCGATGATCGCCCGCCCGGACCTGGCGGTGGTGCTGCGGTCGTGGGTCGGTATCGTGAAACGAGGGTTGCAGTCGAGTATCGTGATGGTTGCTGGACGCACCCCCGTCTGCAGGACACGAAGACATGTCGGACGCGGGGGTGTGCATGTGTATTCCGTCGCGATCCCAAGGAAAGTCGGCACACGAACGATTACGATAGGCGGAGTCAGCGTGAGCGCATAGAGCAGCGGCGAACGTTCCTCGACGATATATGAGAATATGATATTCTGGTATTTGATTATTCAGAATATTTTTACTTTCGGCTGCACGACTAACCGTCATGACTGCCTTCGTGAATCGGTCGGAGGAACTCGCCCGTCTACACGATCTCTTCGAATCGGACCGTGCCGAGCTCGGCGTCGTGTACGGTCGGCGGCGGCTCGGAAAAACGCGGCTCGTGAAGAAGGCGCTCGAAGGCATCGAAGACGCGATCTTCTATCAAGCACGGCAAAAGACCGCCGAGCTCCAGATCGAGCAGTTTGTCGAGGCGGCGAGCGACTCGTTCCCGGGTATCGAGGATATCCGCCTCGACTGGGAACCGTTGCTCACGTACCTCGGCAAGCGTGACGCGACCGTCGTCCTCGACGAGTTTCCGTATCTGATCGAGCAGGACGAGAGTCTCCCGTCCGTACTACAGGCACTGTTCGACCACGAGTTCGACTCCTCGAGTACCACGTTCGTCCTCGTGGGATCGTCGATCAGCATGATGGAGGAGGCGACGCTCCTCGGTGACAGCCCCCTGTACGGACGGACCTCGATGAAACTCGACATCCGCCAGCTCCCGTTCGAGTACGTCTCGGCGTTTCTCTCGGACGAGGCGTCAGCAGACGATATCGTGCGTGCGTGGAGCGTGTTCGGCGGCGTTCCGTACTACCTTGAGGAACTGGACGATTACCGCTCACTCGGCGACAACGTCCAGCAGTTGGTCCTCAGCCGTCATGGCTCACTTCGAACCGAGCCGGAGTATGTTCTCAGGATGGAGCTGACGGAGCCGACCCGGTACTTTTCGATCCTCGAAGCGATCGCCGGCGGAGCGACCAGCCGCAACGAGATCGCCGGCACGACTGGAATCGAGTACAACCAGCTGTCGATGTACCTCGACCGGCTCTCGCGACTACGCCTCATCGAACGACACGTTCCCGTCACTGAGAAGCCCGAACGCTCCAAACGCAGCCAGTACCGGCTCCGAGACCCATTCTTCCGGTTCTGGTTCCGGTTCCTGTACGGAAGCACGGATCGGTACGACCAGTTCGGTGAGAACGCGTACGAGCGGCTGGTCGAACCGGAGATGGCCGACTTTATCGCGCCGGCGTTCGAGGCCCTCTGTTGTCGGAGCCTGTGGACGCTATACGACGAGACCCCGCTCGTCGACGTCGGACAGTGGTGGTATCAGGACCACGAGATCGATGTCGTCGGTCTTACTGACGCGGAGGCGCTCGTCGTCGGCGAGTGCAAGTACCGCTCGTCACGTACCGGCCACGACGCGCTCCGGTCACTGGAGTCGCACGTCGAAGAGCTCCGGTGGACGCCGCCAAGTGGTGGGTCCCGGCACATCGAGTACGCGCTGTTCTCACGCGCCGGCTTCACCGAGAGCATCCGTGATACTGTTGCCGAGCGCGGGAATGTTCGACTCTTCGAACTCAAGGACATCGTCGACGCGCTCCGGGAGTAGCCGACGCCGCGTGAGCTACTCGCGTGACTGTTCGAAGGAACGCCTGTAGAGACTGCGCTCCCTGTGGATACGCCTGTGTCTGCAAAGCGCGTTTGTCGAGGGAACCTCGACAGGCTGTCAGACGCAGTCTGACAACGTCGTGGAAGCAGGAAGCCTCATCACCAGAACCGAAGGTGCTGATTAGCAGTCAGAAGCTCCGCTTCTGACGACACCCTCAAGGAAGCGATGGTAGCCGCTGAGTAGGGTGGGTAGTTCACCGGAGCTGACAGGTGATTCGGTAGACCCGAACGATTACCGACGTTCGACGCGTTCGCACACACAAGGCCACCGAAGAGGGAGCGGAAACGACATCACCGCTTGACGACGTGATGGCGGACATCCGGCGGGAGCTGGCTCGACGGGTCGCAGCGGACGACCGCAGTTCGAATCGGGACGTCTACGACGCTCTCGAAGACGAATAGCGCTGTTGTGAGAAAATAGTTGTCTATGGATGTGCATCGGCATGAAGCAACACAGGGCGCGACGGGATCCACGCGAGCGTAGCGAGCGTGGGTCAGTCGCGCCCGTGACTGAGCGAAGCGAAGGAACGGGCGCGACGGGATTTGAACCCGCGGCATCTTGGTCCGGAACCAAGTGCTCTGTCCGCTGAGCTACGCGCCCTCGGCGGCAGTACTGGTGGCGGCTGTTTAACGCTTCTGAACGGGGGCAACCGGTCACCCCCCCTCCGCGTCCGGCTCGAAGAGCCCATCGACGAGCGTCTCGATGAGCCGAGATTCGACGTCCTCGTACGCAGAGACGTGGAGTGCGTCGATGGGCGAGTCGTTCGCGCGGGTGACGAACACGAGCGACCGAACCAACCCGCTGATGAGGTCGGGGTCGTCGTATCGGAACGCGTCCATCGCGGCCCACCGCTCGGCGTACGGGAGGTCGGTCTCGTGGGCCTCGGAGCCGATCGACTGTCGCTCCGACTCGGAGAGCTGGTCGGTGAGGAGGTGGAGTTCGCCGTCGACGATCAGCCGCGAGGCGAGTGGGTTCGACCGGACCTCGGTGAACATCGTCCGGAGCATGGTCGCGACTTCGTCGCGCGGGGAGTCGGCGTCGGAGACGGCCGCGTCGACGCGGGTCTCGAGCTCTTCGCGTTCGGCTCTGAGCACCGCGGCGTACAGCGCCGCCTTCGAGTCGAAGAACTGGTAGAAGGTGCTCGTGCCGATCCCAACCGCGTCGGTGACGTCTTTCACCCGCGTCCGTTCGAAGCCGAAGCGCGCGAACAGCTCGCGCCCCTCGACGACGAGGTCCGATCGGATTCGCTCTCTGTCGCCCGGTGAGAACCGGCTCATGACGGCGACACACCGGCGGTCGTGGCTGCTCGCGCGACGCTCATCGTGCACGCTGTGTGACCCACGAATAAAAACGTGTTTCGTTCTCGGGCGCCGCGAACGCCACCGAGCGGCACGACTACCGCCCCGTCGCGTTTATTCATGCGGCAGCCGAACGATCGGCGTGACATCCGACGTGGCCACGATTCGGCCGGTCGAGCGTGCCGACCTCCTCGCGGTGGTGCGCATCGAGCGGGCGTGCTTCGACGACCCCTGGCCGTACGACGCCTTCGAGCGGCTGCTCGATGCGCCGGCGTTTCTCGTCGCCGAGCGCGGCGAGGCGGTCTGCGGCTACGTCGTCGCCGACGTCACCCCGAATGCCGGCCGCGACATCGGCCACATCAAGGACCTCGCCGTGCGGCCGGACGCCCGGGGTCGTGGGCTCGGGCGACGACTCCTGCGTGCCGGCCTCACCCGACTGTGTGCACACGGGGCCGCGGTCGCGAAACTCGAAGTTCGCGAGGGCAACGCGGTCGCACGGTCGTTGTACGCCTCCGAGGGCTTCGAGCCGATCAGGCGGGCGCGTCGGTACTACCGCGACGGCGAGGACGCGCTCGTGCTCGCCGTCGACCTCGGGACGTGGGCGAGCGATTCGGCGGTTGACAAGGCTTAGTGTTCGCGGCGTCCAGGGATACGTATGAGTTCGGTTCCCGAGCGGTCCGAGATCGACGAGGCAAATAAGTGGGACCTCCAGAGCGTCTACGCCGACGACGAGGCGTGGGAGGCGGCCTACGCCGACGTCGAAGAGCGGATCGACGAGCTGCGGGCGTACGAGGGACGCGTGACCGACGACGCCGAGACGCTGCTCGAACTGCTCGAGCTTCGTGAAGCGGTGTTCCGGGACCTTTCACAGGTCGCCGTGTACGCGCGGCTCCGCAGCGCCGAGGACACCCGCAATCAGACGTATCAGGCGATGTCGGCGAAGGCGTCGTCGCTCCAGTCGACGGCCTCGAGCGCCATCTCGTACCTACGGCCGGCACTGCAGTCGCTGACCGAGTCACAGGTCGCGGCGTTCAAATCGGACGCCCCCGGACTCACCGAGTACGACCACTACCTCGACGACGTGTTGCGGACGAAACCGCACACGCGGTCGGCCGCCGTCGAGGAGGTCCTCGCAGACCTCTCGGAGGTCACGAGCGCGCCCAGTGACATCTACTCAATGCTGACGAACGCCGACATGAGTTACGGTGTCGTCGAAGGCCCCGAAGGCGACGACGTCGAGATCACCCAGGCGAACTTCACCAAGCTCCAGACGAACCCGGACCGCGCGTTCCGCGAGCGGGTGCACGAGACGTTTTACGACGAGTGGGCTGGCGTGCGGAACACGGTCGGAACCGCCCTCGAGAAGGCGGTTCGCGAACACGTCGCGAGCGCGGAGATCCGCGACTACGAGAGCGCCCGAGCGGCCGCACTCGACGGACCGAACGTCCCGGTGGCCGTGTACGACACCCTCGTCGAGACCGTCGACGACAACCTCGACGTCCTCCACCGGCACGCGGAGCTGAAACGGGCCGCGCTCGACGTCGACACGCTCCGGAGCCACGACCTCTACATGTCGCTGACCGGCGACCAGGGCCCGGACGTCTCCTACGAGCAGGCGGTCGAGTGGGTGGTAGACGCGGTCGAGCCGCTGGGCGAGGCGTACCAGTCGCGGATGGCGGCGGGACTCGACTCCCGGTGGGTCGACGTGTACGAGAACCGCGGAAAGCGTTCGGGGGCGTTCTCGTCGGGCACCTACGACACCCAGCCGTTCATCATGATGAACTACCAGGACGACGTGGCCTCGATGTACACCCTGGCCCACGAGCTCGGTCACTCGATGCACTCGGAGCTGGCCGCGGACGCCCAGCCGTGGCACGACGCGAGCTACGAGATCTTCGTCGCGGAGATCGCCTCGACGGTGAACGAGACGCTGCTCACCCACCACCTGCTCGAGACGGTCGACGACGAGACGCTCCGGACCCACGTGCTCGACGAGTACCTCGAGCGGTTCCGGTCGACGTTGTTCCGCCAGACGATGTTCGCGACGTTCGAACAACAGATCCACGAGCGCGTCGAAGACGGCGGGGCGTTGCCCCCAGACGCACTCGACGAGATGTACGCCGAGCTGAAGGGCACGTACTACGAGCCAGCCGAGCTGGGCGGGGGGGTCGAGCGCGAGTGGCAGCGTATCCCACATTTTTACTACAATTTCTACGTCTACCAGTACGCGACCGGGATCTCCGCGGCGGCGGCGATCGTCGACCGGATCCTTACCGAAGGAGAGCCGGCCGCCGCCGACTATCGCGAGATGCTGGCTGCGGGCGGTGCCGACTACCCGCTCGCGGTCGTCGAGCGCGCCGGCATCAACATGGCGAGCCCCGAGCCGATCGAGTCGGCGGTGGGCACCTACGAGACGTACCTCGAGGAGATCGCAACGCTACTCGACCTCGCGTAGGCAGATGCCTGCCGCTGGCCGGTCTCACCGGTGTGCGGCGTACGCGTAGCTGTCGTCGCCGGCGGTGGGACGGCGGTCGTCGAGGGTGATCCGCCAGCCGTCGAGTCGGGAGGCGTCCTTGAGTGCGAGCGCGAGGACGTGACGAACGTCGGTGACGTCGACACCGTAGTAGTCGGCTGGAACCCCGCGGAGGTACTGTAACGCCGTGGTGAACAGCGACCGCATACCGTCGTCGTCGAGAAAGTCGACGTGTTTGTACGCGCCGGCGGCAACCTGGACCATCCCGTGGAGGAAGGCGCTCTCGGTCGAGCCGCGGCCGTAGTTGTACCACTCGTCTTCGAAACAGTCGTGTGACTCGTGGTACGCGCCGTCGTTGTACAGCCGAACGCCGTGGACCACCGCCCGCCGGAGCGTCCCGTGTTCCCACCCGTTGGAGGCCACCCGGCCGGGGCACCACCCGGTCGGGGCACCGGCCGTCGGGGGCGCGACGTCGGGATCGCGGGTGTGCTCGTCCATACGGTCCGTCTCGCTCGCGACGTGCTAACGGTTTCGCCGGCCCGTCCACGATACGCCGCGGTTCGATACCCGAAGACGTAGAACACACGCAATTTTCATACCGGCGACCGACGTATCATAGCGCATGTTCGATTCGATCGAGACGCCGTGTGCGAGGATGGACGACGGCGAAAAGCGCAAGCTCGGGTCGCTGCTCGTGGTCGGGCAGGGGCTGCTCACCGCGCTCGCGCCGTCGCTGTCGGTTCGACTCATAAAGACGATGCTGTCGAAGAACTTCGAGAACGCGGGCGATCTCGAGGCCACACCCGAGTACCGCCGGCAGCTGCGCGCGATCGGTATCGGGACGGCCGCGGCGGGGATCGCCGGGTACGCGATGGAGACCGTCGCGGGGCGGGCCGACGAAGCGGTCGTCGAGGACACAGCCGACGACGAGACGGTCGACGCGTCGGCGTGAGCGACCGACGACCGAAGCGAAACCGGTGGATTGAATCCCTCCGGGTGAGTATCGCGGTCTGCGTGCGAGGGTAGCCAAGCCCGGAAACGGCGGCGGACTCAAGATCCGCTCCTGTAGAGGTCCGTGGGTTCAAATCCCTCCCCTCGCATGAGCGCGTCCACAACGCGCAAATGCAGAAGACGCTCTCGGAGCGCTCTTCCCTCGCAACACACTGCTGCTCTCACACGCCAACAGCCACGCCTCAAACCGACGATCGTGGAGGGCCGTGCCGTCGTGAAAAAGTGCCCGATCGATCGGCGCCAACAGCATTATGCTTGCAGAACCACTATTCGTATGTACACAGTGTCAATTCACCATCCCTCCATCGGTGCGGTACCGCGGCCGAAGACGGTGCTCTTCTGCCCGGAGTGCGGCCACGAGAGCGGTCTCCACGGCGACTGGATCCTCGACGAAGACGCGGGTCGACCGACACGGATCTGTCCGGTCTGTGAGACGGCGCTCGGCACCCGACAGTAGCGACGAACGAGGCGACCGACCATCGTCACCGCCCGGTTCACACGAGGCCCGCGGTCGCCGCGTCCGACCACTCGAAACGTAACGAACGATCATTTTTCTCGGCGTCTGAGTCACCCCTCCGAAACGGTTTTGCCCGCCCCTCACACACGGTCGATATGCCAACGGATCCCGACACGGGGTACGATCCCTCGCTGGGTCGGAAGTTCATTTTCGTCACCGGTGGGGTCATGTCCGGACTAGGGAAGGGAATCACCGCCGCGAGCACCGGCCGACTGCTCGCGAACGCGGGGTTCGACGTCACCGCAGTGAAAGTCGACCCGTACCTCAACGTCGACGCCGGGACGATGAACCCGTACGAACACGGCGAGGTGTACGTGTTGAAAGACGGCGGCGAGGTCGACTTGGACCTCGGCAACTACGAGCGGTTCCTCGGAACCGACATGACGTTCGACCACAACGTCACCACCGGCAAGACCTATCAACACGTCATCGAACGCGAGCGCGCTGGCGACTACCTCGGCAAGACCGTCCAGATCATCCCGCACGTCACCGACGACATCAAACGCCGCATTCGTGAGGCAGCAGACGGCAGCGACGTCTGCATCGTGGAGATTGGCGGCACGGTCGGCGACATCGAGTCGATGCCGTTCCTCGAGGCGCTCCGTCAGTTCGCACACGAGGAGGACGACGAGGACATCCTCTTCGCGCACGTCACGCTCGTGCCGTACTCGAAGAACGGCGAACAAAAGACGAAGCCGACTCAGCACTCAGTAAAGGAGCTCCGCTCGATCGGCCTCCAACCCGACATCCTCGTCGGGCGGTGTGAGACCGAACTCAAGCCCGAGACCAAAGAGAAGATTGCCCTGTTTTGTGACGTTCCGACGGACGCCGTCTTCTCGAATCCGGACGTCGAGGACATCTACCACGTGCCGCTGGTGGTCGAATCGGAGGGGCTCGACGAGTACGTGATGGGGCGGTTCGAGCTGACCGACGAGGCCGTACCCAGCGCGGAGCGATCGACGGCGTGGCGCGACCTCGTCACCCGCGACCGTGACCAAGAGGTCGAGGTGGCACTCGTCGGCAAGTACGCCTTAGAGGACGCGTACATGTCGATCCACGAGGCGTTGAAACACGCCGGCATCCAGACGCAGACCGAAGTCGAGGTCCTCTGGGTCGACGCAGACGAGACCCGCGACCACCACGAGGAGCGGCTTCGGTCTGCCGACGCGGTCGTCGTCCCCGGCGGCTTCGGCTCGCGGGGGACCGACGGCAAAGTCGAAGCGGTGCGATACGCCCGCGAGAACGACGTCCCGTTTCTCGGGCTCTGTCTGGGCTTCCAGCTCGCGGTCGTCGAACACGCGCGCAACGTGCTCGGACTGGCGCGCGCGCACTCGGCCGAGCTCGACCCCGAGACGCCACACCCGGTCATCGACCTGCTCCCCGAGCAGTACGAGACCGAGGCGATGGGCGGAACGATGCGACTCGGCGCACACGAGACCGCGATCGAACCGGGGACGCTCGCGGCCGCGGTGTACGGTGCCGAGTCGTGTACGGAGCGACACCGCCACCGTTACGAGGTGAATCCCGAGTACATCGACGCGCTGTCGGCCGACGGGCTCGTCTTCTCGGGGCGTGCGGACAACCGAATGGAGATCCTCGAGCGCGAGGACCACCCGTTCTTCTTCGGCACGCAGGCGCACCCCGAGTTCCGGTCGCGACCGGACCGAGCGAGCCCCCCGTTCGTCGCTCTCGTCGAGGCGGCGCTCGGATCGACGGACACAACGGCACAGAACGCGGACGTGAGGTTGTAGATGGTCGAGACGGACGCGTTCATCGACGAGGCGGTCGCGGGGATTCGCGAGGAGATCGGCGACGCGGAGGCGGTGATCGCACTCTCTGGTGGGGTCGACTCCTCGGTCGCCGCCACCCTGGCGTACGAGGCGGTCGGCGACCAGCTCACGCCGGTGTACGTCGATACGGGACTGATGCGAAAAGGCGAGACCGACCAGGTTCGAGAGACGTTCTCGTTCATGGAGTCGCTCCGCGTCGTCGACGCCGCCGACCGGTTCTTCGACCGGTTGGCGGGCGTCACCGACCCCGAGGCGAAGCGACACGCCATCGGTGAGGGGTTCATCGACGAGTTCGAGACGGTCGCCCGCGAGGTCGACGCCGACTACCTCGTCCAGGGGACGATCTATCCCGACCGCATCGAGTCGGAGGGCAACATCAAATCTCACCACAACGTGGGTGGGCTGCCCGAGGTCGTCGACTTCGACGGGATCGTCGAGCCGGTTCGTGACCTGTACAAAGACGAGGTGCGCGAGGTGGCGCGCGCGCTCGACCTCGAGGCGGTCATCGCAGAGCGGATGCCGTTTCCCGGACCCGGGCTCGCGGTGCGCGTCGTCGGCGAGGTGACACCGGAGAAGGCGGCCGTCGCCCGCGAGGCGTGTCACGTCGTCGAAGACGAACTCGAGGCGTACGAGCCCTGGCAGGCGTTCGCCGCCGTGATCGGGAAGGCGACCGGGGTGAAAGGCGACAACCGGGTCCACGGCTGGGTGGTCGCGGTGCGCTCTGTCGAGAGCCGCGACGGGATGACGGCTCGCGCACAGGAGATCGACTGGAACACCCTCCAGCGGATCCAAAGCCGGATCACCGGCGAGAACGAAAACGTCGCCCGGGTGCTCTACGACGTCACACACAAGCCGCCGGCGACGATCGAATACGAGTGATGACGGAGACACACCACGACCCATGGCGGTGACCGAGTCGCCCGTCGTGATCGTCGCGGGCCCGGACGAACACGGTGTCGGCGAGGAGCTGTCGGCACTCGGCGCGACGGTGTCGCGGATCGAAGCTGTGGTGTCGACGACGACGCTCGAGGCCGCCGGCGTCGACGAGACGGCGTGCCTCGTGTTGACCGACGTCGACGAGGCGACCGGGATCCCGGTCGCGAAGGAGCTGAACCCCGCGGTCACGGTGGTGACGTACGCGAACGCCTCGCTGCCGTCGTTCGTCGCGGCCGTCGCGGACCTGGCCGTCGACCCGGCGCTCGTCGGCCCAAGGGTCGTCGCCGAGGAGATCGTCGCCGGCGACGTCGGGGGCGATCGCGTGGACGCCGACGAGGCGTAGTCCGTGGACGCCGACGAGGCGTAGTCCGTGGACGCCGACAGGGCGTAGCCCGTGGTGGGTCCCGCCGGTGTGGTGACGCTGGCTTCGGTGTGGTGACGACGGTCGTGCACTGGCGTCGTCGTGCCGACCGCTTATGTGCGCGGGCGCGAACACGACGTATGGACGAGGAGTCACGCGCCGACCGGCGGTCTCCGGTCGGCGAGCCGGTGGTCCGGTCGGACCCGGCAGTTACCGGTGAGCGGGCCGGGTCCGCCGTCGAGTTCGATCCGGCCGATCCCGACAGCGTGGAGACGGCCGCCGAGACCGTCCGGCGCTTTGCGGCCGGCGACGTGGGTGACGAAGATCAAGTGTTGATGCTCCGGGGGGCGGCCGCGTGTGCGGCGCTCGTTCGTGGCGTCGGCTCGTACACGGACGCCGTGGACCGTGCCGGTGACGGCGTCTCGGTCTCGTTCGTCCGCAAGTGGGCGCGGGTCCACGACCTGCCACCGGAGATTCGTCGACAGGTCGCGCGCGGTCAGATCGCGCCGAGCGCGGCCAAACACGTCGCCCGACTCGGCGGTCGTGACCGGTACTTGTTGGCGTGGGCGGCGATGGACGGCGGCCTGACCGTGCGAGAGGTACGCGCCGTCGCCTCGTCGGTCAACGACGGCACCGACATCGAGACCGCCCTCGCCGACGCCGGGGTGACGCTCGGCGAGGTAACGCTGGATCTGCCGGTCGAGACGTACCTCGAACTTCGACGACGGGCGTCGATGGAGAACGTCGCCCCCGGTGTGATCGTCGCGGCGGCACTCGACGACGGCTTCCGGGGCGACGACCAGTAGCCCGCCACGCCGACCAGACATTCTAAACGTTTATCCGTCGTCTGACCCAACTGCACATTGCGGGCCGGTAGCTCAGTTAGGGAGAGCGTCCGGCTTTTAACCGGACGGTCGGGGGTTCGAATCCCTCCCGGCCCGTGTTTCTGCGACCGACGGGAGCAGCGGGCCCGCCAGTGGGATTCGAATCAGAGAGCGGAGCACCGCGGAGCGACCGTGGTTCGAATCCCTCCCGGCCCGTACGTTTCGTGGCGCGTCCGTCACACAGATGTGAGTCAGACAGCGCCACCCGTGTCGACTCTCGTACGGCGTCGTCGTTTCGGTGACGGACGGGACGCCGTGACGGTCGGGCACGGTTTTCGGCCAGCCCTGCTGGGTCGATACGATATGATACGATACGATACGATACGGGTACCGCGGTGGCTCCGTGACGAACGCGGCCGCACGACATCCGGACACAGATCGGCTACGTTCTCCTGAGCCGATGCTGTACGTATCCAATAGCTCTGTGAGGAATACGACCGCCCGACGCCCGGGCACCACTTCGCCACGCCCTCCCGGGCCGATTCGCTCGCATACGCTCGTGTGAACGGGCCAACAGAGACGACTACGCGACCACCGGGCGCCAATTACCGCCACACCCTCCCCAGCCGATTCGCTCGGTCGCTGCGCTCCCTCGCTCATCCCTCGCACGCGCTCGCGGGCACGCTTCGCGGCCCGCGAGGCGCGCGCCACCGCAGTCGGGAGATACACGCCACCGCAGTCGGGAGGTATACGCCACCGCGGGTGTGCGTACAGCTCGTGAGACGGGCTGCGATTTCCGCTCGGACGCCTTCGTGGCCGACGGCTGGTGGTCGGTGCACGACGCAAAAAAGACGGTGCGTGGTGCCGGCTAGAACGTCTCGAGGTACCGGTCGAGCTCCCACTCGGAGACGTCGACGAGGTACTCGGTGAACTCCTGGTTCTTCGCCTCGATAAACTTCTCGGCGACGTGTTCGCCGAGACCGTCCAACACGACCTCGTCTGCTTCGAGAGCCTCGACGGCGTCGCCGAGGTTCTTCGGCAGCGTCTCGATGCCGTACTCCGCTATCTGCTCGTCGTCGAAGTCGTAGATGTTCTCGCGGATCGGGTCCGGGGCGTCGAGGTCGCGCTCGATCCCGTCGAGCCCGGCGTTGATGAGCGAGGCGAACCCGAGGTACGGGTTACACGACGGGTCGGGGAAGCGAGCCTCGATACGGGTCGCCGCGGGGACGCGCGCGGCCGGCTTGCGAATGAGCGCCGAGCGGTTGCGGTCCGACCAGGCGACGTACACCGGGGCCTCGTAGCCCGGTACGAGCCGCTTGTAGCTGTTCACGGTGGGGTTGGTCACGGCCGTGATCGCCTGTGCGTGGTCGAGGACACCGGCGAGGTACGAGAGGGCCGTCTCGCTGAGGTCGAAGTCGCCGTCGCCGTGGAACGCGTTCTCGCCGTCTTCGAACAGCGACATGTGGGTGTGCATCCCGGAGCCGTTGATCTTCGGCACCGGCTTCGGCATGAACGTCGCGTGCAGATCGTGTTGGGCGGCGACCGCGCGAACGACGAACCGGAAGGTGGCGACGTTGTCGGCCGTGGTCAGTGCGTCGTCGTACTCGAAGTTGATCTCGTACTGTCCCTCCGCCACCTCGTGGTGGCTGGCCTCGATGTCGAAGCCCATCTCCTCTAGCGTGTAGATGATCTCCCGACGGACGTCGCTCTGGAGGTCCTTCGGGGCGAGGTCGAAGTAGCCACCGTGGTCCGCGAACTCGGTGGTCGCGTAGCCGTCTTCGTCCGTCTCGAACAGGAAGAACTCCGGCTCGGGGGCCATGTTGACCTCGTAGCCGTGCTCGTCCGCCTTCTCGAGGGCCTGTTTCAGCACGTAGCGCGGGTCGCCTTCGAACGGCTCGCCCGTAGAGGTGTTGATGACGTCACAGATGAGGCGGGCGGCGCCACTCTCGCCGTCGCTGCGCCACGGGAGGATCGCAAACGTCTCCGGATCCGGCTTGAGTCGCATGTCCGACTCCTGGATGCGGACGAAGCCGTTGATCGACGACCCGTCGAAGTAGATGCCCTCGGTGAACGCCTTTTCGGCCTGGTCGGCCGGCACGGAGACGTTCTTGACGACGCCGAGAATGTCGGTGAACTGCAGCCGTAAGAAGTCGATGTTGTTCTCGTCGATTTCGTCGACTACCGCCTGTTCTTCGGCCGTGAGGCCGCCGTCTGGTTTCGCGTTGTCGTCGGTCATCTTTTAGACGATTACGTGATTATCTGCCAGTATAAAGGCCTTGTCGCTTGGCGCATGAACCGCCACCGTCGGAGTGAGAGTGGACATTCGTAAAATTATAATCCCCCCATAGCGTGGTAGAACCTAATGACGTACGAAAACCTCGATGCGAAACTCGTGAACTCCCTTCTCGGAAACGGTCGTGCGAGCCTTCGGAGCCTCGGTGACGAACTCGACGTCTCCGTGACGACGGTCTCGAATCACCTACGCGATCTCGAAGAAGAAGGCGTGATCCGCGGCTACAGTCCGATCGTCGACTACGACAAGCTCGGCTTCGACGTGACGGCGATCCTCCAGCTCAAAGTCGAGGGCAGTGCGCTACCCGACATCACCGAGAAGCTCCGCGAGGAGAAACAGATGGTGAGCGTCTACGAGGTGACCGGCGACTACGACGTGATCGCGGTCGGCAAGTTCACCGACACAGACGGCATGAACGACCAGATAAAGGCGATCCTCACCGACGAAGACATCCGCGAGTCGAACACGAGCGTCGTGCTCAACACCGTCTCAGAACACGCTCAGTTCGACCTCGACGTCGAGGAGTGACGCGGGCGACGTCGTCTCTCCGACCGCTCGGCGGTCGATCGATAACGGCTGCGCTCAGCCCGCGAGCCGGGCGATCGTCGCTTCGATCACCTCCACCGCGACGTCGATGGCCGCCTCGTCGACGTCGAAGTACGCGGTGTGGTGTCCGTCGGGGTTGCTCGCACCGACGCCCAGGTACGTCGCCGTCCCGCCGCGCTCTTGCACCCGACGGATTAGGTACGAGGCGTCTTCGGAGCCGCCGAACTCCGTCGTCACGACCGACGCAACCGCGTCGACCGTCTCTGCGGCCGACTCGACGACGTCGACGACCGCGGAGTCGTTCTGGAACGTGGTGGTCCTCCCGTACAGGCTCGTCTCGACGGAGACGTCGTGCATCGTCGCGGCGCCCTCGAGCACCTGCGCTGTGCGCTCCAGCATGTACTCGTTGAGTGCGTGGGTCTCACCCCGCACCTCGACGCGCATGGTCGCCTCCTCACAGACGACGTTCTGGGCGTTGTCGGCGGCGACCCGCCCCACGTTTATCCGCGTCGTGCCGTCTCCGTGACGCGCAATCCCGTACAGGTTCCCGATTGCCGCGGTCGCCGCCTGCAGCGCGTTCCGCCCCTCGTTCGGTGCGCCACCGGCGTGTGCCGGTGCCCCCTCGAACGTGACGTCGAGTTTCGCGTTCGACAGCGGCGCGTCGTAACTCGAGACGACGGTGCCCGTGGGTTCGTCGAGCCCCACGTGAACGGCGAGCAGGTGGTCGACGTCGTCGAGATGTCCCGACTCGGCCATCGGCTTGCCGCCGCGACCCCCCTCCTCGGCGGCCTGAAAGAAGAGCTTCAGCGTCCCGTCGAACGGGGTGTCGGCGAACGCCCGGGCGATCCCGAGTCCGATCGCCGCGTGGGCGTCGTGGCCACACGCGTGCATCTCGCCCGGATGGACGCTCGCGAAGCCCTCGGCCGCCGGCCGGTGGTCGTCGTCCATCGCCTCCTGGCGCGCCAGCGCGTCGATGTCGGTTCGGAGCCCGATCGTCGGCCCGTCGCCGGTGGTCTTCGTCGCGATGACGCCCGTGACGTCGCCCATCTGTTCGAGGTACGTCTCGGGAGCGCCCTCCTCGCGTGCCCGCTCGCGCGCGGTCGCGACCTCGTCGGCCGGCGGGACCCCCATCCGGGCGTCGGGGGCGACGGTGTCCGGGCCGAGGTGAACGTCGTAGCCGAGCGACGACAGCGACTCGGCGAGCAACGCCGACGTCCGGAACTCCTTCCAGCCGGCTTCTGCGTGTCGGTGTAGGTCCCGTCGGATCTCGGTGAGCGTGCACCCCTCGAACGTCGATAGTCGGTCCATGACCGAGACACTGACGTGACGGACAAAAGCGTTGAGGGCGTGTCGACGAGACCGACAGCGGCTCGTCGTTCGCAAACAGCTCCGCGTGCTTCGCACTCGAAGGCTCGCTCAGGCGAGCGATTCGATGTTCTCGACGACGGCGTCGGCGAACTCGCTGGTCGCGAGCTTCTCGCCGCCGTCGATCTGGCGGTGGAGGTCGTAGGTGACCCGCCCCGATGAGATGGTCGTCTCGACGGCGTCGCGGACGAGGTCGGCGGCGTCCGACCAGCCGAGGTAGTCGAGCATCTCGCGGCCCGAGAGGATCATCGCGGTCGGGTTCACCTTGTCCTCGCCGGCGTACTTCGGGGCGGAGCCGTGGACCGGCTCGGCGAGACACCGGCCGTGCCCGAAGTTCGCGCCGGGAGCGATGCCGAGGCCGCCGATCTGTGCACCGGCGGCGTCGGACATGTAGTCGCCGTTGAGGTTCATCGTCGCGATGACCTCGTACTCGTCGGTGCGGGTGAGCAGCTGCTGGAGCATGTTGTCGGCGATGCGGTCGTTCACTACGAGGGTGCCCTCGGGCTGGTCGCCGTCGTGGTCGTCCCACAGCTCGGCTTCGGTGATCACGTCGTCGCCGTACTCCTCGTCGACGAGCTCGTAGCCCCAGTCGCGGAAGGCACCCTCGGTGAACTTCATGATGTTCCCCTTGTGGACGAGCGTGACCGTGTCGCGGTCGTTCGCGAGCGCGTAGTCGATCGCCTCGCGGATGAGCCGCTTCGAGCCGAACTCCGAGATGGGCTTGATGCCGATCCCGACGGGACCGTCGTGGATGACGTCGGCGATCGCCATGTCGTCTTCGAGGAACGTGCGTACCTGTTCTGCTCCCTCGGTGCCGGCCTCCCACTCGACGCCCGCGTAGACGTCCTCGGTGTTCTCCCGGAAGGTGATCATGTCCATCGCCTCGGGCGTCGTCACGGGCGACGGGACGCCGTCGAGGTGGTAGGTGGGCCGAACGTTCGCGTACATGTCGAGCGTCTGCCGGAGCGCGACGTTCAGCGAGCGGAACCCGGCGCCGACGGGCGTCGTGAGCGGGCCCTTGATCGCGACGCGGTGCTCGCGGATCGCCGAGACGGTGTCGTCGGGGAGGTTCTCGTCGTACATCTTGCGGGCGCTCTCGCCGGCGTACACGCGCATCCACGCGATCGAGCGGCCGGTCGCCTCGGCAGCGGCGTCGAGTACCTGCTGGGCAGCCGGGCCCACGTCCGTTCCGATCCCGTCGCCGTGGATGATCGGGATGATCGGGTTCGTGGGCACGTCGAGTTCGCCCGTTTCCTCGTCGGCGAGCGCGATCGGCTCCCCGTCTTCGGGAACCGAGACCTTCTCGTAATTCATAGCGGGTGGCGCTTCTCACACCGGCGTAAAGTGCCTGCCGTTTTCCAAGCGGCCCCACAGGCGGCCACGAAGCGGCCGTAGACGGCCACACAGCAGCGATGACGACGACTGATTCGGTCACTCAAACGGCGTGGGTTCCGGTGTCCTGCTGTCCACGTCTCCGTGGCCGTCGGTAAAACGAGCGACGAACGCCCCGGTACCCGTCTGTGTCGACGTCGCCGTCCCCGCCGGTATCCGGAGGCTTATGCCGTCGCCTGCGGAGAAGCGTCCATGCGCATCATCGTCCACGGCGGAGCCGGCGGCACGCCAGACGAGCCGGGCGCTCGACAGGCGGTGCTCGACGAGGCGGCCGAGACCGGGGCGGCGGCGACGACGCCGCTCGACGCGGTCGAGTCGGCGGTCCGCACGTTGGAGTCGAGCCCGCGGTTCAACGCGGGGACCGGCGGCGCCGTCCAGTCGGACGGGGTCGTCCGAACCGACGCTGGAGTGATGACGGCCGACCGGTCGGTCGGCGCCGTCTGTGCGATGCGCGGCGTCGAGCACGCGGTGAGCGTCGCGCGGGCGGTCCTCGAAGAGACGCCACACGTGCTCCTCGCGGGCGACCACGCCGTCGCGTTCGCCGACGCCGTCGGCGTCGAAACGGCGGTCGACCTCCTGACCGACGCGACCCGCGAGCGGTACGCAGCCGAGTCGCCGCCGGACGGGGCACCGTCGACGCACCTCAAGTGGCTCCGGACGCGGTTCGGAGCTGGCACGGACCGCGCGGACGGCACGGACCGGCCCAGCGACGCTGACGCCGAAGCGTCCGGCGCGCCGGACCACGACACCGTCGGTGCCGTCGGGGCGACCGACGAGACCGTCGCGGCCGCCACCTCGACCGGCGGGCGTTCGTTCGCGCTCGCGGGACGCGTCGGGGACGTTCCGCAGGTCGGGTCGGGCTTCTTTTGTACCGAGGCGGGCGGCGCGAGCGCGACCGGGGCCGGCGAAGACATCGTTCGGGTCACGCTCTCGCGGCTGGCGGTAGACGCCCTCGAAGACGGCCACGACGCACAGACTGCGGCCGAGACGGCGATGGCACGGTTCGACGACGTGACCGGCTCGAGCGCCGGGATCATCGTCTGTACGGACGCCGGTGTCGGGAGCGCATTCACGAGCGAAGCGATGCAGACGAGCGTCGCCGCTCGAGAGTGAGCCACGGACGGCGCGGTCGGGCCGAGGATACAAATTCGACCGTCGCGTTGGCCGCGTATGGTTACGTTTCTCGCCGGGGGGACGGGGACGCCGAAGCTGCTCGAGGGGGCCGCGCAGGTCTGGGACCCGGCCGAGACGACGGTCGTCGCGAACACGGGCGACGACGTCGAACTCGGCGGCCATCTCGTGTGTCCGGACGTCGACACCGTGCTGTTCGCCGGCGGCGACGTCCTCGACCGCGACCGGTTTTGGGGAATCGCCGGCGACACGACGGAGACACACGACGAACTCGGTCGGCTCGCGGCCGCCGCCGACCTCGAGCTGGGGCCACGGTACCTCGACGACGACGCGCAGACGACCGGGAGGCGCATCGCCCGGTGGCGGCGGTTCTCCGGGGTCGCCGAGTTCATGGAGATCGGCGACCGCGACCGTGCGGTCCACCTCACCCGGACCGGCCTCCTCGACGAGGGACACTCGCTCACGGCCGTCACCCGCCGACTCGCCGACGCGTTCGACCTCACGGTCGACCTCCTCCCGATGTCGGACGACCCGGTCGCCACGCTGATTCACACGACGGAGGGCGCGTGTCTCCACTTTCAGGAGTACTGGGTCGACAGACGAGGGGATCCGAGTGTCGCCGACGTCGAGTTCCGAGGCGCCGAGACGGCGACGCCGACGGACGCAGTTCGTGAGGCGCTCACAGACCGAGTCGTGGTCGGACCGTCGAACCCCGTGACGAGTATCGGACCGATGCTCGCGGTGCCGGGAGTCGAGGCGGCGCTGGCGGCGACGCCCGTCGTCGCGGTGTCGCCGTTCGTCGGCGACCGAGTGTACTCCGGTCCTGCCGCCGAGCTCATGGGCGGGGTCGGACTCGACCCCTCGACGGCGGGAGTCGCCGAGGCGTACCCGTTCGCAGACGCGTTCGTGCTCGACGACGACGACCCGACGCGTCTGGACCGCCCGGTCGAGCGCACAGACATCACGATCGACGGGCCGGCCGACGCAGCGCGGGTTTCACGGGCGTGTGAACGCGCACTGGAGGTGGCAGCGTGAGCGACGGGTGCGGGGTCGACACCGCCCGGTCGGGGTCGACGGCCGACGGGCCGACCGCTGAGCCGTCCCTCCTCGCGGCGAGTCTCAGCGGGCAGGCAGACGCCACCTGGGCGCGCGCCGCTGCCCCGTTCGTCGACGGCGCGCTACTGGGTGGGATCGCACTCGACGCGGCGACGCGTACCGCGGCCGCTGACCTCGTCGCGCGGGGACGCGACGAGTTCCTCCCCGAGGACCCGATCGCGTGGGTCGACGACCAGCTGCGGGCGGTCGCCGACGCCCCGCTTCGCCCGGGCGTCAACGTCCGAAGCACGACGCCGGCGCGGATTCGCGAGGCGGCCGCCGTCTGTGCGCGACACGACGCCGTGTGTGAGATCAATGCACACTGCCGGCAGCCGGAGCTCCGTGCGGCCGGCTGCGGGGAGACGTTGCTCACGGAGCCGGCGCGACTCGCGTCGCTCGTCGCCGCCGCAGCAGACACCGGCGTGACGACGAGCGTGAAGGTGCGCGCGGCGGTCCCTGGCGTCGACCTCGCGGCCGTCGCGAACCGGGTCGCCGACGCGGGAGCGGACTGGCTCCACGTCGACGCGATGGACAGCGAGCCCGTCGTCGCGACGATCGACGCCGAGGGGCTCGGCGTCGTCGCGAACAACGGCGTCAGGGGTCGACAACCGGTGGCCGAGTACGCCCGCTACGGGGCCGACGCGGTGAGCGTCGGCCGGCCGAGCACCGACCCGGTCGTCCTCTCGCGGGTCGCGGCCGCCGTGGCCGACTGGCGAGCCGGTCGGCTCGAGGAGCGTCGCGTCGACCATTGCGACCGCCCCGACCGATCGGAGGTGCCGTGATCCCCCCGTCGGCGGGTCGTAGTGGGCCGCACGCCGCGGTCGACGACGCCGTCCTCGCGCTGCTCACGGAGGTCGCGGGGACGCCGAAACCCGGCAACGTCGACCGCCAGCGCGACCTCGCCGACCTCCACTTCGAATCCTTCCTAGCGGGTGCCGTCGGGGCCCGAACGGGACTCACGCGGGCCGCCAACGGCGGATCTGTCGGCCACGCGTTCGAGCGTGCGGTCGCCGGCATGGCCGACCGCGCCGAAACGAACACGCAGTTCGGGTGTCTGTTGGTGCTCGTGCCACTGCTTCGGGCGACAGCCGCGGAGGATCTCTCACCGAGTGGCACGGACCGGGTGACCGCGGCGACGACGGTCGACGACGCGGTCGCGTTCTACCGGGCGTTCGAGCACGTCGACGTCGCGGTCGCGGACCCGCCACCGGACGCGGCCGCACTCGACGTGCGCCGAGGGAGCGCGGCGGAACCGGCGCTTCGTGAGCGTGGGTACTCGCTGCGGGACGTGCTAGCGCTGTCGGCGGAACGGGAGGCCCGCACAGCCGTCGACCACACGGGTGTCGACCACGACGCCAGCAGCGAGAGGATTCCCGACCGGAACGCCCAAGAGTGGGTCGAGGGCTTTCCCCGGACCTTTCGGGCCGCCGAGTGGATCGCGACCGACGCGGGGCCGATCACCGACCGGGCTGCGCGGGCGTTCCTCGGGTTGCTCGCGACCGAGCCAGACACGCTCGTCGCGACGGCACACGGCCCGGCAGTCGCCCGGGAGACCACCGCGCGGGCACGAGCGGTAGTCGAACCCGGCCGTGAGCGAGGATCGACCGACGGCGTCACTAGTCGTCGAGGCGACACGCCGCCGACTGCAGCGGCGGTCCACGGCGTCGACCGAGCCGAGACGGCGGCGCTGGCGACGGCGTTCGTCGACGAGGGGATCAACCCGGGGACGACGGCCGACCTCACCTGCGCGGCGCTGTACGTCGCGCTCCGTCGCGGCGTCCCGATCGGCGGCGGAGCGTCGGGAGGAGACGCGTGAACTCGGCCGCGTGGCCGGTCGAGCTTCGCGGCGTCACGGAGTCGATCGTGGCCACGCTGGGGCCGAACGGCCGGTGGAACTTCGCTGCGCTCGGGCTCCACGCGCCGAAGATGGAAGCGGAGCCGGGCACGGCCGAGGAGTCGAGCGCGGCTGAGGAGTCGGACACGGCCGAGGGACCGGTCACCGCGCGGACGTACGGCCGGACGCGAACCTGTCGGAACTTCTCCGAGCGCGGGGGCGGCGTCGTCCAGTTCACGGTTGACCCGCGGGCGTTCGTCGACGCCGCACTCACCGTCTACGAGGCGGACGATCGGCTGCTGCCGAGCGCCGACGCCTGGGTGGAGGTGACGGCGAGCGAGGTCGACCGCGAGGCGATGGGCGGGACGACCGTCCGCACCTGGGCGCTGGATCCGGGCGAGAGCGCAGTCCGCATGGAACGGGTCCCGACGATCAACCGCGGGTTCGGCGCAGTGGTCGACGCCGCGGTGGCCGCCTCGCGGCTCGACGTGCCGTCGGCCGAGACGGCCGCCCTCCTCGATCGACTCCGGTACGCCGCCGACGTCGTCGACCGATGTGGTGGGCCAGCAGAACGCGAGGCGTTCGCCCGGATCGACGAGGCTACCGGCTGGCGCGGTCGCGGGGACGACACCGGCTCGGACGACGCGAGCCCCGACGACGCGAACGACACGCCGTGAGCCACCCAGACGGCCGCTCACGCCGGAACGAACCCTTTTAGTTCGGGCCGAGGGTACGTGTCGATATGGCCATCAAGCCCAAGTACATCAAACAGCTCGCGACGATCCTCTTAGAACAGTACCCGGAGTCGTTCAACACGGAGTTCGAGACGAACAAAGAGAGCGTCGAGACGCTGACCACGGTGGAGTCGAAGGGCGTCCGCAACCGCATCGCCGGCTACATCACCCAGAAGAAGTCCCAGTCGGCGGCGTCGGCCTAATCGGCGAGTCGAGTTCTCCAGGATACACCACAGCGGGAGCGACGCGACCACCGGACGGAAGGCGACATGACCGTCGCGCCGAGAGCGACGCGACCCTCTGGCGTGACCCACGACTAGTCGCGGTCGGTCGCGATCAGTTTATATCACATACCGGAACCACCTCGTCGGGATGGACGCGCTCGTGCGGCCGGTCGTCGACCCGGGGTTCACCGCGGCCGCGCTCGCGTTCCTCTTCGGCGGCGTCGCGCTCGGCACGGTGAGTGGACTGATACCGGGCATCCACGCCAACAACTTCGCGCTCCTGCTCGCGGGGGTCGCGCCCGGACTCCACGCCGACCCGTTGTTGATCGGGGTCGCGATCGTCGGTGCCGGCGTCGTGCACTCCTTCCTCGACATCGTGCCGGCGCTCGCACTCGGCGTCCCGGACGCCGCGACGGCGGTCGCCGCGCTCCCGGGCCACCGGCTCGTGGTCGCCGGACGGGGTCGTGAGGCGCTCCGGCTCTCCGCGGTCGGGTCCGGGCTCGCGGTCGCGCTCGCGGTGCCGCTCGCCGTCCCGATCACCTGGCTGATGGTTCGTGCGTATCCACACGTCCGGGCGAACCTCCCGCTCATCCTCGGCGGCATCGTCGCCGGACTCGTCCTCACCGAGTCCTCGAGGCGGTCTGCGGTCGGCGGCTTCTGTTCGTTCCTCGCGAGTGCCGCACTCGGGGTCGCGACCCTCGACGTCGACCCGGCGGCACCACTCGACACCGGCGGGATGCTGGCCCCGCTCTTTTCCGGGTTGTTCGGCGCGCCGGTGCTCGTCGACGCCCTCGGTGGAGAAGGCGTACCGCCGCAGTCCGACGCCAGGCTCACCATGGGGCGGCGTGACCTCGGCGTCAGCGCGACCGCCGGGTCGCTCGCCGGTGCAGTCGTCGGATACATCCCAGGCGTTTCGGCCGCGATCGCGGCGGTCGCAGCACTCCCGCTCGTGCCGCGTCGAGAGGCCGACCGCGGGTTCGTGGTCGCGACGAGCGGTGCGAACACGGCCACGACCGTCTTTGCGCTGTTCGCGCTCGTCGCACTCGGAACCCCACGGACGGGAGTGACGGTCGCGCTCGAAGAGGCCGCGGTCCCGCTCGCACTCCCGATCCTCCTCACTGCGGTCGCAACCGCCGCGATCTGTGGGTTCACGCTCGTCTTGCTCGTCGGTGACCGCTACCTTCGGGTGGTCGGCACCGCAGACTACACGACGCTCTCCGTCGGCGTGTTGTGCCTGCTCGTCGTCGTCTCGTACGCGTTCGCGGGAGCGGTCGGCGTCGGAGTGTTCGTCGTCGCGGCCCTCCTCGGGCTCGTGCCGCCGCGGCTCGGGGCCCGCCGAGTACACTTGATGGGGGTGCTCATCGGACCGCTACTGTTGTGAACGATGCCGTAGACGGCGACGTCGTGCGCGTCGTCCACTCGCACAACGGCAAAGAACAACGGTTAAACGTCACGCGCCGGTGCACTGAGGTATGAGCGATACCGAACGCCAGCAGACACCGCAGTGTATCTCCTGTGGCATCCAGGTGTCCGGGATGAACGCGGCGCAGTTCGCCTGCCCGGACTGTGGGACGACGATCTACCGGTGTGCGAAGTGCCGGAAACAGAGCAACCTCTACGAGTGCCGGCAGTGCGGCTTCCGGGGGCCCTGAGATGGGCGACGTCGCCGCGAAGATCAAAGTGATGCCGAACGGCCCAGACGTCGACCTCGATGGACTCGAAGGCGACCTCGAAGCGGCCCTGCCGCAGGGGGCGCGTATCCGCGGCTTCGAGCGAGACGACGTTGCCTTCGGGCTCGTCGCGTTGTTACCGACCGTCATCGTCCCCGACGACGCCGGCGGGACCGAGGCCGTCGAAGAGGCGTTCACGGCCGTTGAAGACGTCGAGTCGGTCGCCGTCGAGAGCGTCGGCCGCCTGTAGACGGCCGCTCTCGGCGCCTGTTCCCGTGTGTCGGCGGAGTACCCCCTACCGACCGCCGCCGAACCGATCCTTTTGTGTCCGGTCACAGAACGGAACGCATGGCGCTCAAACGCAAACTTCGCGACGGCGAGCGGCCGATCGGTGGCTGGTGTGCACTACCGTCGCCGGACGTCGCCGAGGCGATGGCGACCGCCGACTTCGACTTCCTCACGCTCGATACGGAACACTCCGCGGCGACGGCCGAGTCGATCACTGACATGCTCCGTGCGGTCGAGGCAGCCCCGGGCGACACCGAGGCGCTGGTGCGCGTCGCCGACGTCGAGCCGGCACGCGTGAAACGCGTCCTCGATGCCGGGCCGGCGGCGATCATGGCACCGCAGATCGACACGCCGGCGGCGGCCCGAGCGCTCGTCGAGGCGTGTCGGTACCCGCCGCAGGTGGACGAAGCGAGTGGCCACGGCGACGACGCGAGAGACGGCGCAGACGCGGACGGAGCTCCCGGCGACGTCGACCGCTCGGCCGCGGCCGACCGCGTCGACGCGGACGGCATTCGCGGGCAGCGAGGCGTCGCTGGCAGCCGGGCGTCGGCGTACGGTCGTCGGCTCGGCGAGTACGTGCGAACGGCGACCGAGGAGATCGCGGTGATAGCACAGATCGAGACGCCGACCGCGGTGGCGTCGGCCGGCGAGATAGCGAGCGTACCCGGTATCGACGCGCTGTTCGTCGGGCCGGCCGACCTCTCGGCGTCACACGGTCGGTTCGGTGCGTACGACGACCCCGTGGTCGAGAGGGCGGTCGACGAGACGATCGCAGCCGCGAACGACGCCGGAGTCCCGGTAGGAACGCTGGCGACGAGCGAGGCGCTGATCGATCACTGGACCGACGCGGGCTACGACTTCGTGATCGTCGGCACCGACATCGGTTTTCTCGCGGCGGGTGCCGACCGGGCGATAGCGCGGTATCGGAATGACCAGTAGCCGGAGTGGTCACTCGAGGTCCGGCGTCTGCTCGCCGGCCGGGATCACCGTCTCGAGCCAGTTCTCTTCGGGCGGGAGCGGACACGAGAACGTCTCGCTATAGGCGCAAAACGGGTTGTACGCGAGGTTGAAGTCGACGACGACCTCGTCGCCGTCGTCGAGCGGCTCGTCCGGCTCCAACTCCATGTACCGTCCGTGGTGGTACGTCTGCTGGCCGGTGGTCTTGTCACGGAAGGGGACGAAGATCGCCCCCGTCTCGTCTGCCTGACGGTAGCCGGCGAGCGCGTAGGAGTCGCCGTCGAGGGTGAACGCGAACGTGACGATCCGCAGGTACCGAACCGGGTTACTCGCGGTCGTCTCCATCTCGACGGGCTCGGGGTCGTCGTGGACGGTCACGGTGGCGTCGACGCGGTACCTCGGATCGGGTGTGAAGTACGCGAGTCCGTCGAACGCGTCGCGGTGGTCGGGATGGATCGGCGACTGCGGGTGGTCGGCGAAGAAGGCGTCTTTCTCCTCGCGGTTCGCACGGAGCTGCTCGGCGTACGAGGCGTCGGCTTCGGCGGTCGGGTCTGACATACCGGACGGCAGGACGCCAGCGGCTTCAGCTCCTCGGTTGGGAGCCCTCGCGTGAGGAGGCGTATTGCCGGGCTAGAGCGCGCGCAGGTCTGCCAAACAGTCGTCGAGGGCGCGGGTCGAGGTCGCGAGCGAGAAGCCGTCGACCCGGGCGAGGTCGTCGGCGTGGTCCCAGAGGTCGTCCTCGTCGATCCCGTGGAGGACGACCGCGTTGGGCGTCGGGCTGACGACGCGCATCGCGACGAGCGGTGACTCTCCGCGGGTGACTCGGGTGAACACGAGCGCGCGGTTCGTCGACTGTCCGTAGAGCCGGTAGAACTCCTCGCTCGAGAGGCGGGTGATGGCCTGGATGGAGTCGATGACGGTGTGGCCGTTCACCCGGTCGCGGTCGCCACGAACGACCTCCGTCGCGCCCATCGCCTCGTAGAACGCCTCGAGCGGGACGGCGGCCGCGTACTCCCGAAGGTCGTGGACGATGTCGCTCTCGAAGCCGGCCGAGAGGACGCGGGCGTACTGTCGGAGCCGGCCGCCTCCGCGCCGCTCGTCGATGTCGAGGAGCCCCTCGACGGTGCGGCGGACCACGCCGATCCCCGGGCTCTCACGGCGGCCGCTCTCGTAGTCGGAGACGACCGACGACGAGACGTCGAGTTGGTCGGCCAGCTCGGTCTGTGAGACGTCGAAATCGGTCCGCCACTTACGGAGGGTCGCTCCCGGATCGTCGCTGAGCGCGATTTCGCCGGCGATGCGACGGGCGAGCTCCTCGCGTGCGGCCTCGCTCATGCGTCGGCGAGACGAGCGAGGCGCGCAAAAGACTACCGCTCGACGGCTCGGGGGTCACTCGACGTACAACGAGTAGACGATAACGGCGAAGCCGACGGCCGTCAACAGACTGTCGATGGCGATCCCCACGGCGAGGTCGGCACCGATGATCTGGTGAGAGACGCCACCGACGGCGGCACCGACGGTGACGACGCCGAAGCCGATGGCGAGTGCGCGCAGCGACGGGTCGCCGGTGCGGCCGAACGCCCGAAGCGCGTAGTAGGTTATCGAGCCCCCCAGGAGGAGGATGGCGGTCTTTGCGGCGATGATGGTCAGGTCGATGTGTGCAGTCATGTTTCCTCACGAAGCTCAGACCAGAGGTCGGCCAGTCGTTCGTCGCGCGTGCGTTCGGGGCGGTCGAGTTCGACGACGAGTTCGCGGCCCCGCTCTTCGTCGATCGAGACGGAGACCGCCTCGAAGGCGACGTCGTACTGTGTCGTGTGCTGGCCGTCGCGGCGGATCTCCGTCGATTCGTCCAACAGGGAGGCGTCGGTGAGCTTCTCAAGCTTTCGGTACGTCGTCGACAGCGGGACGTCACACTCCTCGGAGAGCTGGCTCGCGGTCTTCGGCTCCGAGAGCGCAGAGAGAATGCGCCGTGCGGCCTCGTCGGCGAGCGCGTCGAGCACGTCGTCGACGGCGGGTGGCTCACTCTCGCGCGACGGATCCCGCACCATACGGCCACCTCTCACTCGGGGAGGCTTAAACCATCGAACATCGCCTCGCCACTGTGGACACGACGAGCCGACCGCCGAATCGACACGCGAACCCGTCAACCACAGCGGTGGCGCGCGCCTCGCGAGGTCGCCGAAGGCGGACTCGCGAGCGCGTGCGAGGGATGAGTGAGGGAGCGAAGCGACCGAGCGAATCGGCTGGGGAGGGTGTGGCTGTAACTGGTGCCCGGCTGTCGCAGAGGCGTCTCAGTCACACGATCACCACGCACGTACGAGAGCGAATCGGCCCGGAAGGGCGTGGCCCGATTGGTGCCCGGGTGTCGCGCGGTCGTCTCGGTCACGCGATCACCAACGACGTATAGAATCGGCCCAGGAGGGTGTGGCTACAAATTGTGTCCGGAAGCCACACAGTCGTCTCGGTCACACGATCACCACACGCGTACCGGATCGGCCAGAGGAGGACGGCCCGGACCGTCTCGGGACGTCGTCGACGCCACGCGAGAATCGACACAGACGGCGTATTGATATCGCAACATACGATTTACGAGCCGCCCGAGACCCCGATCTGCACGTCCACGAGACGCGTCGCTAGGCGGGTCGAGCGGGTCGAAAAACGGTCGTATTCAGAACGGCGCCTGCGGGCCTTCGTCGTCGTCGGTGGTCTCGCCGGGGAACGACGGCGACATCCCGCCGGTGCCGCCGAGGTCGCCGTCTGCGCCGGCACCCGCACCGGTGTCGGCGTGGACGGTCTCGATCTCGGGGATCTCTTTGACCATCCGAGACTTGATCGCCTGGATCGTCATCGGTGAGATGCCACAGCCCGAACAGGCACCACCGAGTTGGACGTGCACCTCACCTGTCTCGCGGTCGAGGTGGCTGATGGCTGCGCTGCCGCCGTGCATCTGGATCTGCGGGAAGTTCCGGCGCAGGAAGTTCGTGATACGCTCGCGAAGGTCGTTATCGGGGTCGCTCGTCTCAGTGCTCATGTGTCGCGGAACGAGTGCGCTGGGCTTATGTGTTTGGTTCGTTCCGACGATCCTACGCCGGTCGGTCGGCATCAAGCGTGCGGTACAGCTCCGTTTCGATGCGCTCTACGTACTCCGCGAGCGTCTCCTCAAACGTCTCGTCGTCGACGACGACACCCTGGAGCCGCTCGCGCGGATTCGGCGGCAATTCGACGCGGAACGCCCCGTCTTCGTACATCGGCTCCGACTCGTTGAGGACCATCTGGTCAATCCCGTGGATCAGCTCGGAGTCGTGTCGGTCGTTCATGTGTGAGAACGCGTTCTTGTACGCGCGCTGGAGCTCCGTGAAGTAGTTCGCGTACTTGTCTTCGAACTTCTCGGGGTCGAACTCGGTCATACCCCCAATACGAAAACGAGCGAAAAAAGCCAGTCGGTCGGACCGGACGACACAGATCCGCCCTGGCCGTCGAGGAGGACGGAGCGGGAGAACGACGAGCAAGTAAACCCCATGTGACGATATAAAATGTGGACTCGTCTACCTCGGTCAGATCTCACTACGGTGAACGAGCACAACGTGGAGTGACTTCTCCCACGACTAAAGTCGTGGGCTTCCCTCACTGAGGGTTAGGCTCACGTCGTCTGGGGAGTTCGCAGGTTCCATCTCACCGGTAGGTCTCTTGAGTACGACCTGCGTTTCGGGCTGAGCCACAACAGCCCCCACCGTCGATAGCGGACTCTGAATGTTCTTACCGACGGCTCGTTTGCCGATGTTTGTCGCACCATTCTTGTCGCCGTTGTCGTTCAGTCCACAGTCGTGACACTCAACACGCCCCTGTACCTCACGACTCGTGTTCTGTGACCCACACCGCCAGCACGTCCGAGACGTATCGTACTCTCTTACTGGGCCACATTCGCGCCCGTCGAGGTGGGCCTTATACGTGAGGATGTTCGCCATCTTCGCATACGGCATCTTGTGCGTCTTGTCGTTCACGTACCGACCGTTGTCGTTGTCGAAGCGCAACCCTGTCAGGTCACCGAAGACCATGACTGCGTTGCGTTCTCGCGCGCGAGCGACGAGGTCGTTTGCCACTTGGTGTAGCTCGTGTTCGACCGTTCTGGATTCCTTGTCACCGAGTCGTTCGATGACCTGCGCTCCTGAATGCACCTTCGCCTTCCCGATGGCTTTGCGGAGTTGCTTGTAGTGTTCGCGGACACGGCGGACTTCCGCGCCGTGGAACTGGGTGTCGCGGTCGGAGAGGAATGTGCTGACCGCTATCCATTTCGCACCCATATCGATGGCGAGAACGTCGTCGTACTCGTCTGCGACGGCCACAGACCGTCTGCAGGCGAGGTGAACGTACCACTCGCCGTTCCGGTGGACGAGTTCCGAGTCGCTGATACACTCGTCGGTGAGTAGGTGCGTGTCCTTCTCAGGGACGTGGACAGGCACCCAGATGCTGTCCCCGCGTTCTTTCTCGGGGTTGTAGACGGGGAGTTTGAACCACCACGACGAGAGAACCGTGTCCTCGTCGTGTTCAATGGTGATGCAGTCGTTGCGGAGGACGACTGGCTGTTCGGTGTCTGCTCGTGGATTCTTGTTTGACCGGACTTTGCTCGCCTGTTGTTTGGTGGCAGAGTAGAGGTTCGTGTTGTCGTCACCGTGAACAGCGTCTTGGAACGCGCCGTACTCGCGTTTGACGAGTCGGGCTTTCCGCTCGGTGAGCGAGTGGAGTTTGACCCGTACAGTGGTGGTGACTTCTCGCTGCACCGTTATCGTCCGGTCTGTGCTTGGATATACTTCTCGATGGTCTGACTCGACACTTCGCCTGCCGAGGAGACGAAGTACGAGCGCGTCCACAGTGAGGGGAGGCCGAAGTCGAACTCGTCGCGGAGGTTCCGTGAGGTGTAGCCCTTGAGTTGTTGGATGATTTTGTTCGGTGCGAGTTTCGGGTTGCCCGTGATGAACAGGTGTACGTGGTCGGGCTGGATTGCCAGTCGGAGAATGTCGAGGGCGAGTTCGTCGGCTTTCTCCCCGATACGTTGTTCGAGGCGGTTGGCGACCTCGTCGGTCAGCACCGGTTTGCGGTACTTCGGGCACCACACGAAGTGGTAGTGGAGGTTGTGAACCGACGTTCGTTCTCGACTGTACCCCCGTGGCATATTGTTAGATAGACAGCAATCTATATTAGGTGTTACGACTCCATCAACCCTCGGTCGGCTATTGAGGATGGGTTGTGGAGGGGTTGTCGGATTCATCCCACGACTGAAGTCGTGGGCTTTCTCCTCGATTTCGTGTAAGCGAGGAAGGGGAACACCGGAACGAGCGGGAGGTCCGCAGACGAGACGAGCGCCGACGGCGGCCCCTGGAGGGGCCGTCGCACTCACCGATTCAGCGTGTGTATCGCCTGCCCACGGGCGTTCTCTGCGGCCTCCATCACGGCCTCGGCGAGCGTCGGGTGCGTGTGAACCGTGGACGCGAGGTCTTCGAGCGTCGCGCCGAGCTCAACTGCGAGGGCCGGCTCTGCGATCAGTTCAGAGGCCTCCGGCCCGACGATCTGTGCGCCGAGGACGAACTCGGTGTCGGCGTCGGCGACGATCCGCACGAAGCCGTCGGTGTGGCCGGTCGTCATCGCGCGGCCGGAGGCGTCGAACGACATCTCCCCGATGACTGGGTCGAACCCGGCCTCGTCGGCGTCGGCCGCCGTCATCCCGACGGTTCCGATCTCGGGGTCGGTAAAGACGGCGGCGGGGATCGCCTGCGCGTCGAGCGCGGCGGGCTCACCGGCGACGACCTCCGCGGCGACGACGCCCTCCTGTGAGGCCGCGTGTGCGAGCATCGGATCGCCCGCGACGTCACCGACGGCGTGTACGTGGTCGACCGCGGTTCGGGTGCGGTCGTCGGTGTCGAGGAAGCCGCGGTCGGTCGGCTCGATGCCGGCGTTCTCGAGGGCGAGGCCATCGGTCACCGGCGCGCGTCCCACGGCGACGAGCACGCGGTCGGCCGGATACGCCGACTCTTCGCCGTCGTCGGTCTCCGTGTGGACGAGGTAGCCGCCGTCACCGGACTCCGACCAGCCGCTTGCACCCTCGCCGAAGTGGAACTCGATGCCGAGGTCCTCCGCGCGCCGTCTGACGATGCGTTTGACGTCGTCTTGGTACGGACCGAGGATGTCCTCGAGCATCTCGACGACGGTGACCGTGGTGCCGAGCTTCGCGTAGACGGTCGCGAGCTCCATGCCGATGTATCCGCCACCGACGACAACGAGCCGGTCCGGGATCGACTCGGCGGCGAGCGCCGCCTTCGAGTCCCACACGTGGTCGTCGTCGAAGGCGAACCCGGGGATCTCGATCGGTCGAGACCCGGTGGCGACGATCGCGTGCTCGAACCCGATGGACGTGGCGTCGCCGTCGTTTTCGTCGTCGCGGTCGACCCGGACGGTGTGTGCGTCGAGGAACGACGCGGTCCCCGAGACGAGGTCGACGCCGTTGGCCGTACACAGCTTCTCGACGCCTCCGGTGAGCCGGTCGACGATTCCGTCTTTCCACTCGACCATCCGCGCGAGGTCGACGGCCGGGTCGGCGTGAATGCCCATCGCTTCGGCGGTTCTCGCCTCGTGTGCGAGACCGCTCGCCGTGATGAGCGCCTTCGACGGGATACACCCGCGGTTGAGACAGGCGCCGCCGTACGCGTCGCGCTCAACGAGTGTCGTATCGAGCCCGAGCTGTGCGGCACGGATGGCCGCGACGTAGCCGCCCGGGCCCGCACCGATCACCAGTACCTCCGTGTCGATCGTGTCGTCAGTGTCCGTCATTGGTGGGTCAAAAACAACAGGGGTTCTTCAAGCCGTTCGATCACCGTCTCGAGAAACGCCGCCGCGGCCGCGCCGTCGGCGACCGACGGGTCGACCGCGAGCGAGAGCGGTATCGTCGACGCGGCGACCACGTCTGCGGTTCCGTCGGACGCTTCACGCACCGTCGGTCGCTTCTCGACGGCGCCAAGCGCGAGCGTAACGGGCGCCGAGTCGGTGACTGCCGGTGCGACGTGATCGCGACCGAGCGCGCCGGGAGCGGTGAGCGTGAACGCAGGGCCGGCCGAGGACGCACCGTCGGACCCGGCGGGACCGCCGTCTTCGGCGGCGTCGCCGTCGACGGTCGTCGCCGCCGTCAGCTCGAAGACGCCCCGGTCGGCGGCGTTCTCGACGAGCGTTGTCGCCAGTCCGTCGGCAGTCGTCACACCGACGTGAATAGGCCCTGGCTCGGCCGAGCCCTCGGCTTCGGCACCCTCGACGCCGAGCGCGGGATACCGTTCGAGGCCGACCGCGACCGCCTTGGCGACGAAGGCCAGCAAACTGGGCCGATCGCCGTCTGCCGCCCGCGACGCGAGTCGGTCCCGAGCCGCGAGCACCGCGTCGACCGTGGCCGTGTCGTAGACGACGGTCGCCGTCCCAGTGGTCGCCGTTCCGGCGGTCGGTGAGGTCGACGGCGGCACGGCGGTGTCCGTCGAGGCCGTCTCGACTGCGCCCGTCTCGACGCCGGCGCCGGTCGTCACGGCGTCGGCACCGCCCTCTTCGGCCGCTAGCTCGGCTGCGTACGCGCGGAGGCGGTCCTCGTCGACGACCGCCTCGCCGTCTCGCGTCTCGTCGGTCGGCACGCGGTCGAGGTCGACGTCGAGCTCGTCCGCGAGTCGACGCGTCGCGGGCGTCGCGAGCGTGGTCGAGCGCGAAGGCGCCGTACGGCTCTGAACGGCCGACGATCGGTCATCAGATCCGATGTCGAGCGGCGTCGGACCCGACGATTCGTCGGCCTCCGCGTCAGTTACCCCTGCGGACGCCTCTTGGCCACGAACCGCCGACTGCCGGTCGTCGGAGCCGAGATCGAGGGGCTTCGGACTCGAGGACTCGTCGGCCGTGGTGTCAGATCCCGCGTCGCGGTCTGCCACGTGGTCCGTGACGTCTCCAGCGGTGATCCGGCCGGACGGTCCGGTGCCCTCGACGGCCGTGAGGTCGACGTCGCGTTCGCGGGCGAGGCGGCGAACCGAGGGCGGTGCGAAGACGCGCCCCGACGGGACCGCTGCCTCGTCGGGACCGCCCTCGTCCACTGGGTCCGCCGCCGCTGCGTCCGTCTCAGGCGACGCGTCCGACTCAGACGACGCGTCCGCCTCAGACGACGAGTCCGCGTCGGCGTCTGGGTCGACGGTCGCGAGCGCGTCCCCGACGGCGACGACGCTTCCCTCCTCGATCGAGAGCGATTCGACGACGCTGTCGACCGACGCGGTCACCTCGACAAGCGACTTGTCGGTCTCGACCTCGGCGACGAGGTCGCCTGCCGCGACGTGGTCGCCCGGTTCGACCAGCCACGAGACCAGCTCGCCCTCCGACGCGTCGCCGGCGTCCGAAAAGCGGAGTGTTTCCGTCATGGGCTGAACTCTACAGCCTCCTTGATACCTCTCTCGATGTCTCTCACCAACTGGGTCCGTGCCGACTCGTCGGCCGACGGCGGCTCGTCGCCGGAGAACGCCCCGTCTGAGAGCGGCTCGTCGCCGGTCGGCGTACAGTCGACGACCGGGGCTTCTTGATACAACAACGACTCCGCTTGGAGGAGCGCCGTGATCTCCGACGCGAGTCCGTCGGCGAGCGAGGACGGCTGGACGACAACGGCGCGGCCGGTGCTGCGGAACGTCTCGCGTATCGTCTCGCGATCGAGCGGCGCGAGCGTGCGGAGGTCGACGACCGTACAGTCGGTCCCCGACTCGGCCAGCCCCTCAGCCGCTCGAAGCGCCGCGCTCGTCACCGCCCCGGCAGTGAACACCGTCACGTCGTCGCCACGGCGCACGACCGCTGCTGCCCCTCCCTCGAGCGCGACGGACGCTCGATCCCGCGGGACCATCGTTCGCGCGTGGGCTGCGGCCGGTGGATCGAACACGACCGCCGGCCGCGGATCGTAAAGCGCCGCAGCGAACAGGTCGGCGGCGTCCGCCGCGGTCGACGGTGCGACGACTACCGGCCCCGAGTCCGTGTCGACCGTCGCGTTCGCACCACCGGCCGTCTCGCCTGTATCGCTCACCTCGCCCGCCGGAGCCGAACCCGCCCGGACGAGACTCGAGCGGACGGCGGACGCGTCACGCAGCCGGGCCGAGCGCGCGGAGACGCGGATCGTCACCGGCTGAGGTGCGGCGTCGGCGGACCCGCGGATGGGGGTGACGCGGTCGATCGCTGTCGCAACCGTCGACGGCGGACCGACGGCCGCGACGACCGGGCGAACTCCCGCGGTGGCCGCGCCGACGGCGCAGTCGACGAGTGTCGCCGTACCGACTGGGAGCGACAACACGCGGTCACGGCCGACGGCCGACGCCAGCGCGTCGATCTCACGGCCAGTTCGGTCCGACGCGTCGACCGTGCTGCCGAACAACACGTGGTCGTCGGTCGCCCGGAGCGCCGTGCGGAGCTCGGCGTGGATCGCCTGCCGTGGGGTGAGCGAGCGCGCGTGTGCAGCGCTGGTATCGTCGGTAGTCGTGTCCGCCGGAGCAGCCATCGCGCGTGCCGACTCGCCGGTCGCATCGGCCGTACGCCGTGTCGAGGGCGTTCCAGCCGGCGAGTCGGCACGCGCGATCGCCTCGTCGACCGCCTCGGCCACGCGGATACGCGCATCCGCTTCGATCGCGTCGAGGTCCTCGGCGTCGAGGACGCCGGCGGACCGGAGGTATCGTTCCAGTCGCGACGACGGCGCGGTCGCCGGGTCCGCCGCCCGGCAGCCGACGGCCTCGATCACGACCGCGTTTAGACGATCTGCCGGCTGCCCGCGCGCGTGCTCGACGGCAGCCGTCGTGACGGCGGACACGGCGAGCGGGTCCGAGCCGTCGACGCGGATCGTCTCGAGGCCGAACGCCGCCGCCTGGCGAGCCGGCCGCGACGGCGGAGTGCGGTGGGCGGCGGGTGCCGCGTGCGACCGAGTAGCGTGGCGTCGGTCCGTCGGGACGCAGACGAACACGACCGGTGCGTCGAGCGCACTCGCGAGCTCGCATGCCTCGTGAAACGACCCGCTGCGGGTCGCGTCGCCGTCGACGTAACACAACGCGACCGCGTCGTCGCCCCGGTGTGCGCCGCCCCAGGCCGCACCGGTCGCACGCGCCGCCGCAGCGTGCGGGGGAGCGACCGACTCGACGTGCGCGCCGGTCGCACCGCTCGTCGGGTCGAGCCGCGACCGGATCGTCTCGATCAGCGACTCCCGGTGAACGAGGGCTGCCGCGTGCGTCGGGCGGGACGCCCAGCGTGTGTCTCGTGGGTCAAGGGCGGCCGCCGAGGCGACCTGCGTCGCGGTGAAGCCGGCGACCGGCCGGTACGAGCGCAGCCGACCCTGGTCGCGGAGGCTCGAGGCTCGTCTGTCCGCGTGCGCGGCGAGTCGCAGCGAGCGGGCGAGCCCGACGAGCGCGTCGGGGGAACGGTCGGCGGAGTCACCGACGACGGACCCGTCCGCATCGAGGATGCGAACCGGGTCGTCGGGAAATCGATCGAACGCGCTCACCGTCGGGACCACTCCATCATGGGCGTGGATTTTGTGGCCCGGGTAATATCGTTTCTGCGAGACACGGGACCAATGCGGGCCGTGGACCCGACGGCCGGCGACGGTTCACCCGAGCCGAAACGAGGGCTCGTCGGGATCGAGCGAGCGGTCGCCGTCGTCGGGATCGAACGAGCGACCGCCCGCCTCGTCGACATCCCGGTCGTCGAGGTCGTCGAGCAGCACGACGTCTTCGGACCGCGCTTCGAGCTGCGATTCGAGGTACGCGACGTAGCGTTTGTGTTCTTCGAGCTGCTCGCGGAGGTGGTCGGCCTCGAGCTCGAGTCGTTCGTGTTCACGGACGAAACTCTTCGGGACCTCGACGCGCGGTGGGAACGGAGCCGGGTCGTCGTCGCCGTCGAGCTCCGAGTCTGGAACGACGCTGACCTGGCCGTCGTGGGCAACGAGGTCGTCGACGTAGTCGCGGAACACGGCCGACAGCGAGATGTCGCGGTCCTCGGCGATCTCCCGCAGCGCCTCGAAGGCGTCCTCGTTGACGCGGAAGGAGATCGTCTTGTTCTTGTTGCCCATTGTCGTCACGTAGCACTCTCGAGTACTTTAACGTTCGTCAGACGGGGATCGCGAGTCGGCAGCCACCGTCACCGATCGGAGACCGCGTGGCCGACCTCGCGTGCCTGAGAGCCCGCGTTCGGGCGGCTTCCTCAGTCGGCGGCGGGGTCGGGGGCGTCTGTCGTGTCGGTACCGCCGACAGCGAGCTCGTCGGTCTCGTCGAGGTCCTCGAGCGCGGACAGCGACGCGCGCTTGTACGTCGCCGGATCGAGCGCGTACTGCTCGTCGGCCATCCGCGCGTACTCGTTGCCGTCGTCGTCGAACGCGGCGACGCGGTCGATCGTGCGCCGGGCCGTCTCGGCGACCCAGCGGTCGCGGACGGCCGCGTCGACCGTCGTGATCGACTCGGGTCTGACCGACACGCGGACCTCGCCGTCGTCGGTCTCGTACGTCCGGGGCTTGCCCACAACTGCGACGTAGGCGGGCGGGTCGAGCGCGCGGAGCGCGGAGGCGGCTTCGGGCTGGTACTGGCCGGCGTACACGAAGAACGTCCCCGTCGGGTCGACGATGCGTCCCCGCCAGTACTCGCTGTCTTCGCCGACATCGTCGCGCTCGGTGAGCGTGCCGACGAAGAAGACGCGGTTCGCCGACGCGCCGGTCGGCAACAACAGGTACACTGGGGCGCGCTCGTCGTCCGACTCCTTGAACGTGTAGCCGGCGTCGTTGAACTCGCTCGCGAAGACGCGGCGCGCGACCTCACGAGTCGGGGCCGATCCACTCATTTCAGATCGACCTCGCTTCGATGAGCGCACTCTCGACGTCGACCGGCCCGGGCTCCTCGAACTCGTCGACCAGCACGTATCGGCCGAAGGTCGGCCCGGTGACGCGGTAGTACCGACCGAGGACGTCGTCGGCCATCTCCTCTGCGACGACGGTCGTGTCGAGCGCGTCCATCGCGAGGTCCTTCGCCTCCTCGAGGGTCATTCCAGTGAGTCGCTCCGTGGCCTCGCGGTCGAAGATGACCTCAGTGACGGTCTCGCCGTCGTCGAGGACGCCTTTGATTCGAAGGTCGAACTCGCCGTCGACCTGGCCGTGTTCAGAACACCGGCCGTTCTGGAGGACGCGGGTGCAGTCGTCCTCCGGACAGCGCTTGATCAGCCCGGAGCCGGACTGGATGTCGACGAGTGCGCCTTCGACCGTGTCGGCGTCGTCGCCGACCTCGATCGACTCGTCGAGCTCCGTGATCTGTGTGGTCCGGTTGAGTTTGACCGAGTATCGGCCCTCGTACTCGTCGGTGACGACGTTCGAGAGCGCGTACGACTGGCCCTCCGAGAGCACCGGAAGGTCCGACGTCTCGAACGCGACGAACTTGATCGTGCCCGACTCGTCGCCGAGGAGCCCGACCTGGGCGATCGAGTCGCTGCGAGGCTCCCAGAGGTCGACGAGCGTCACCCGCAGGTCGACCCACTGTTCGTCTTCGTCGATGTCGGCCACCTGAACGCGGGTGGCACCGCCCGGGGCGAGCTCGTCGCGGTCGAGCCCGGCGTCGTCGAGGTAGCTGTTGGTGACGCTTCGGCGCGCCTCCTCAAGCGGGACGCGGTACTCGTCGACGAGGTTCTCGAGTCGAGACTCGATCTCCGCGGGGTCCACCTCGAGGTGGTCCGAGAACTGTTCCGCCATCGCTTCCGCTTCCTGTCGCAGTTCGCTCATGGGTGTCTCGCCTCCGGTCGTGTTTCTGTGGGAGGCGTACGACGGTTGGTTCCTCATCGTATTAAAACGCCGGTGACCGGGGTGAAAGTGGCAGATCGTCAGACGGACGGCAGCCGCGCGGCAGTCGAGCGCGGGCGGCGTTTCGAGTGGAACGTGTCGAAACGCCGATCACAGCGGCGGGCTCTGTGTAAGCCAGCGACGAGCATTTCACCGGAGCGGCCGAATGACTCGTATGGACGACCGGCTCGAGCGGGTGATCCGCGGGCAGCTCCGGAAGGCCGGCCGGCAGTTCGAGGCGGCGAAACGGGCTTACGAGGAGGGACGAACGGACACCACGGACGCGAACGAGGCCGCCGAACGGTACGACCTACCGACTGACGAGGCGGGACGCGCCCGAATCGTCTGTCGACGGTACGCGGAGCGACGGACCGTCGAGGTCGACGAGGCGGGGCGGCCGGCGTGTTTCGAGGCCGCCCACGCCGACTGTGAGGGGTGTGCCGCAGACGTTCGGGCGGGGCGCGTCGAGACGTGGTGACCAGACGTGACCGCCACCGACTAGTACAATCGGTGAATACTACGGGGCATGCCAGCGCCCGACGCCTCCGGAGCGAGCGGTGAACGGCAAGCCGGTGCCACCACGAACGACGACGCCACGACTGGCCCGCCCGCACGCGAGTCGCCGCCGGTCGCGCTGACGATCGCCGGCAGCGACAGCGGCGGAGGGGCCGGGATCCAGGCAGACCTGCGGACGATGGCGGCACACGGCGTCTTCGGCACGACCGCGGTGACGGCCACGACCGCACAGAATACCCGTGGCGTCCACGACGTCCACCCGCTGCCTGCCGACCACGTCGCCACGCAGGTCGAGGCCGTCGTCGACGACCTCGGGCCGGCGGCGGCCAAGACGGGGATGCTCGCCACGAGCGAGATCGTCGAGACGGTGACGGCCGTCCTCACGGCGTACGACGGTCCGGTCGTCGTCGATCCCGTGATGGTCGCTGCGACCGGCGATCGACTGTTGACGCCCGCAGCGGAGGCGGCCTACGAGGACCTCGTCGCCCGCGCGACGCTCGTCACCCCGAACGTCGACGAGGCAGAGGTGCTCGTCGACCGAGCGGTCGAGACGCCGACCGACGCCGCCGCGGCGGGTCGGCGACTCGTCGAGTGGGGGGCCGACGCCGCGCTCGTGAAGGGCGGACACCTCGATGGAGGCGACGATGCGGCCCCCGAAGCCGACGGACGAGCGGTGAGTACCGTCGTCGACACGCTCGTGATCGGTGACGAGGCCGGAGGCGAGCCGACCGTGCGTCGGATCGAGAACCCGCGGATCGCAACCGACGCGACCCACGGGTCCGGTTGCACGCTCTCCAGTGCGATCGCCGCCCGACTAGCGCGCGGCGAGCCGCTGGCGTCGGCGACGGTCGAGGCGGTGAGTGAGATGCACGAGGCGATCCGTCGCGGGTACGACGTCGGCTCCGGACCGGGAGCGGTGAACGGGTCCGTCCTCGACGGCGGCCGGTCGAACGACCGCAGCGTGACGGACGACGCGGCGTGACGGACGACGCGGTCGGGTCACGCGACGGCCACGGCGCTACACCCGCAGGGTTTTACCGGCCCCCGCCGGGGGTACGAGTATGCCAACGGGGATCGTCGAGGAGTTCCTCGAGCTCAAAGCAGAGACGGACGCAGACGTCCTCGCGATGCAGTGTGGTGACTTCTACGAGTTCTTCGCGGACGACGCCGAGCTCGTCGCCGATGAGCTCGACCTGACGGTCTCACAGAAGTCGTCACACGGGTCCTCGTACCCGATGGCGGGGGTGCCGCTGACCGAGCTGACGCCGTACCTGCGGGCGCTCGTCGAGCGAGGCTACCGCGTCGCCGTCGCCGACCAGTACGAGACCGACGACGGCGGCCACGCCCGCGAGATCGTCCGGGTCGTCACGCCGGGGACGCTCCTCGAAACGAGCGACGACGACGCACGATACTTGGCGACCGTCGTCGCCGGCGGGGACGACGACGGCCGCGCCGGAGGTGAGGCAGCGAGTGGTGAGGCGGCGAGTGGTGAGGCGGTGAGTAGCGAGGGCGCACACCCGGTCGGCGTCGCGTTCGCGGACGTCACCACCGGTCGGTTCCTCGTCACCGAACTCGACGGGTGGGCGGACCTCCGCGCGGAGCTGTACCGGTTCGACCCGGCCGAGGTCGTTCCGGGGCCGACGCTGCGCAACGACGACGCGTTCCTCGAGGCGGTGCGCGAGGACCTCACGGGAACGCTCTCGGTCTTCGACGCGGAGGCGTTCGCGTCGGGACGGGCCGCACACGCGGTTCGCGACCAGTTCGGCGCGTCGATCGCAGACAGCGTCGGACTCGACTCAGCGCCCGCGACACGCGCAGCCGGGGCCGCGCTCGCGTACGTCGACGAGACGGGCGCCGGCGTGCTGGCGTCGATGACGCGGCTGACCAGGTACGCCGCAGCCGACCACGTCGAGCTCGACGCCACGACACAGCGTAACCTCGAGCTGACCGAGACGATGCGGGGCGAGACGACGGGATCACTGCTCGAGGCGATCGACCACACGGTCACCGCCGCCGGTGGCCGGCTGCTCCGGGAGTGGCTCACCCGGCCAAAGCGCGACCGCGAAGCCCTCGAGCGACGATTGGACGCGGTCGACGCGCTCGCCGGCGCGACGCTCGAGCGCGACCGGATCACCACGCTCCTCGAGGACGCGTACGACCTCGAGCGCCTCGCCGCGCGGACCACGAGCGGAAGCGCCGGGGCACGGGCGCTCGTGTCGATCCGAGACACGCTCGGCCTGCTGCCGGAGCTCGTCGACGCCGTCGAGGAGACCTCGCTCTCGTCGACGCCGGTGGCCGACGTGCTCGCTCAGCCGGACCGTGACGGCGCTCGGGCGCTTCGCGAGGATCTCGAGGACGCGCTCGCAGACGACCCGCCGAAGACGAAGACCGAGGGCGGGCTGTTGTGTCGCGGATACGACCCCGAGCTCGACGAGCTGATCGAGCGACACGAGGCCGCCCGCGAGTGGATCGACACGCTCGCCGAGCGTGAAAAGCGGGCACACGGCCTCAGCCACGTCACCGTCGACCGAAACAAGACGGACGGCTACTACATCCAGGTGGGCAAGTCGGTCGCCGACGAGGTACCGGCACACTACCGGGAGATCAAGACCCTGAAGAACTCGAAGCGGTTCGTCACCGACGAGCTGGTCGAACACGAGCGCGAGGTGCTTCGGGTGGAGGAAGCGCGCGCCGAACTGGAGTACGAGCTGTTCGAGGCGCTTCGCGAGCGGGTCGCCGAGTCCGCAGCCTTGGTCCAAGACGTCGGAAGAGCGCTGGCCACGCTGGACGCGCTGAGCTCGCTCGCGACGCACGCCGCGAGCGAAGACTGGACCCGGCCGACGCTCACTGACACGCGCGAACTCGCGATCACCGCCGGGCGGCATCCGGTCGTCGAGCAGACGACCGACTTCGTGCCGAACGACCTGCGCCTCGACGCCGACCGCGGGTTCCTGATCGTCACGGGGCCGAACATGAGCGGGAAGTCGACGTACATGCGGCAGGCGGCGCTGATCCAGCTGCTCGCACAGGCCGGGTCGTTCGTGCCGGCACGTGAGGCGCACGTCGGGCTCGTCGACGGGATCTACACCCGGGTCGGCGCGCTCGACGAGCTCGCACAGGGACGGTCGACGTTCATGGTGGAGATGCAGGAGCTGTCGAACATCCTCCACTCGGCGACGGCGGACTCGCTCGTGATACTGGACGAGGTCGGCCGCGGCACCGCCACCTACGACGGGATCGCCATCGCGTGGGCGGCGACGGAGTACCTCCACAACGAGGTGCGCGCGCGGACGCTGTTTGCGACCCACTATCACGAGCTGACGACGCTCTCTGATCACCTGTCGCGGGTGGCGAACGTCCACGTCGCGGTCGACGAACGCGACGGCGACGTCACGTTCTTGCGAACGGTCCGTGACGGCCCGACGAATCGGTCGTACGGGGTGCACGTCGCAGACCTCGCCGGCGTCCCGGCACCGGTCGTCGACCGCGCTGATCGCGTGCTCGACCGGCTTCGCGAAGAGAAGGCGATCGAGGCCCGGGGCGGCACGGCTGACGGCGAGACGACGCAGGCCGTCTTCGACCTCTCGACCGGCGCGTTCGACGCGGGTGGCGACGGCTCGGGCGCCGGTGACGGCGACGCGACGAACGGCACGACCGAGGAGGCGCGAACCGGCGACGATGCTGACGACGGCGACGACTCGCCAGCAGACGGCGACGGCTCGCCAGCAGACGGCGACGGCTCGCCAGCAGACGGCGACGACTCGCCGACGGGCAGCGACGTGGTCGGTCCGGCCGCACGAGCCGTCCTCGAGGAACTCACCGACCTCGACCTCGCGGAGACGCCGCCGGTGGAGCTGGTCTCGCTCGTGGACGCGTGGCAAGACCGGGTGACCGAGACTGCGGAGCCCCCACAGGAGCGGTGACCGCGGGAACGCGAGCCGGCAGGCGACGAGCGCGTCTGACGCAAGAACTAATGTCCGAGGTGGTCGTTACTCCGCTATGGGTATCATGAGCAAGATCCTCGGCGGGGGCGGACAGCGCTCCGTCGAGGACTACGTCGAACTCGACGTCGACGAGTTCGCCGCCGTGAGCGCCGAGTCGAGCATGGAGGTCCACATCGCCGAGATCGCAGACCAGAGCGACGTCATTCCGATCAAAGACGCGATCTACGACGGCGACTTCGTGATCGCAGACATCACCCGCCACTCGACGTCGGACCGAACGATAGAGCGGATCGTCGACGAGCTTCGGCAGGTCGTCGAAGAGGTCGACGGCGACATCGTCCAGAAGGGCGACGACCAGATCGTGGTGACCCCGACCGGTGTGCGGGTGTCGCGCGAGAAGCTCTCGTAGCTGACACGCATTCGTCGAGATGTCGGCCCCACGAGTCGTCCGAGCACGGTCGCGGACGCCACCGTCGAGCGGCCGCAGAACCGCATCATATATGCCGCTCACCGGGTGAGCATAAGACGAATGGACGAGCCGGTCCTACTCACGGGTGCGGGCGGGCGGGTCGGCCAGGCGATCCTCGACGGCATCGGCGAGAAGTACGAGTGGCGGCTGCTCGATCGAGAGCCGATCCCCGCGGCGAAGGTGCCGAGCCACGTCGCCGATGCCGATCAGTACGTCGCAGACATCACCGACGAGGGGGCCGTTCGAGCCGCAATGGCCGACGTCGGAGCGGTCGTCCACCTCGCCGGCGATCCGCGCAAGACCGCCCCGTGGGACTCGGTGTTGCGGAACAACATCGACGGGACGCAGGTCGTGATGGCCGCCGCGGCCGACGCCGGCGTCGAGCGCTTCGCGTTCGCCTCGTCGAACCACGCGGTCGGCGGGTACGAGACCGACGACCGGACGCCAGCGCTGTACCGCACGGACGACGAGTACCGGCTCACGGGCGAGGAGTTGCCTCGGCCGGGCAACCTCTACGGCGTCTCGAAGGCGACCGGCGAGTTCCTCGGGCGGTACTACCACGACGAGTCCGGACTGTCGGTTGTCTGTGTGCGAATCGGGAACCTCACGAAGAGCCACCCGCCGCGGGAGTACGAGCGTGGGCAAGCGATGTGGCTCTCACACCGAGACTGTGCACACCTCTTCGACCGCACGCTGCAGGCCGACTACGACTTCGAGATCGTGTACGGCATCTCCAACAACGACCGGAAGTACTACTCGATCGACCGCGCACGCGAGGTGCTCGGCTACGACCCCCGGGACAACTCGGCCGAGTACACCTTCGCAGGCGACCCCGTCGACGGGACGGACCACTCGGCACCCGAGACCGACCCGCCAGTCGACGAGCCGTGAGGCGCGCGTCGGCGGCCGCTCGGCGGCTCACTCGAAGAGGCCGTCGACGTCTCGACGCTTTCGGTTCGCCCGCCCGACGTGGTCGTCGATCCGGGCGGCGATCTGTGGGCGTCGTTCGGGGTGTGTGAGATACGAGAAGACGAGGTCGATGACCTGTGTGCGACCGGTGCCTCGCTCCTCGATCGCGAGCGTCGCAGCCGTCTCGAGCGTGGCCGCGTCGCCGGTGTCGACCGTCGACGCGAGTCCCGGCGCCGCGAGAAGCGCTGCGTGGACGTCGAGATCGGTGAACCCGGTAGCCGCCTCGTCGACGCGGATTCGTGGCGGGCCGACGCGCTCTATCGTCTCGGGGTCGACTCGGAGCCGATGGCACCACTCGACGACCGGCTCGAGGGAGACGTCGCGGTGGCCGGGAGAGACGGCGGTGAGGTAGTCGACCGCGTTGGCCGCACAGCCGGCTGCCCCAGACCAGTTGCGGTCCGTGGCGTGGTGCGTCGCCGCGGTCGCCGCGATCAGCCCGTGGAGGAGTCGTTCGTCGTCGCCCGTCTCGAGCGGTAGCCAGGCAGCCTCCCACGGCTCGTGCGCCGCGAGGTGATACCCCTCGTTGAACAGCGCGACGCCGGCGCAGAGCGCGGGATTCACCGCTGGGGGACCGTCGGACGCGTCGTGCATGTATCGCCGTAGCGGTGAGCCGGATAAAAAGCTACAGAGAAACGAGGAGAGAGCCCACGACCCAGCGAGGCACTCACTCCGGCGACGATTCGTCCGCCGGCTCGAACACGAGTATCCACCCGTCGCGTCGGACGCGGATCCGGAAGGCCGTGTACCCGAACTCGATCGCGTCTGGCTCACACCGAGACGACACCGGCTCGGTGCTGAAGAGCGCGGTCTCGACGGCCTCGACGTCTACGCACTCGTACAGTGGCTGGGTGGAAACGGCGCGAGGGTCGACGCCCATCGCGTCGGCGACGGTGAAGACGATGGCAGCGGTGAGTTCGACCGGCTCCGTCGAGTCGTAGTGGCGCTGGGCGACCGGTGACCGAGCTGGGTCGGGGTCGTCGGGGTCGTCCGGTGGGTCCTCATCACTCCCGCGCCGCATCCGTCTCACTCGAGGGTCCTGCACCCTCGCGGAGGTCGAGGCCAGTGCTGATCCCGCGCAGTGCGAGCAACACCTGGGTGGCGTTCTCTCCGGGTGCAACCGTCTCGGTCGACTCGTCGAACAACAGGACGCCCTCTTCGACGAGTTTGGGAACGTGCGCGTGATAGAGCGAGACGTACACCGCCCTGTGTCGCTGGTCGGTGGGCGTTTCTGGGCCGTCCGTGTGCTCCCACGCAGCGACGGCCTCGGCGAGGTCGTGGAGCGACCACACGGCGTCTTCAAGAAGCGCGTAACAGAGGTATCGACGACGGGGGTGCGAGAGCACCTCGTATATGTGATCCAGCTCGATGACGGCAGGAGAGAGGGCGGCCTGATCGGGGAGTTCCCCCGCAGCGGCCGTCACCTCGCCGTCGTCCCAGTCTCCAGTCATACACGAATATGTGCGCATCGATATGATAAGTGTTTGTCTTATATGTCCGGTGTGCCGAGGCCCTCGGCGCGCAGATTCGCCGACGGACTCGAAGCGATCGGAGACGGTGTGATGGTACACACGTTGAGAGCGACGGGGTCGTGAGCACCGCTCGCGGCTCGCCGTTCACGGTGTCCGAAAACGTCCTGACGGAGATTTGAACGCCGGTCCCTGGCTCCGCAAGCCGCGCGTCGCTTTGCTCCGCGTTCGACACGGTAGGGGCCATACCGGGGCCTTCTTGCGGTTTCCAGGTCGTTTTCGCGTCGTAACGACCGATTAGATGTATCGAGACTATATAGATCCTCCCTCCCTGGCGGTGGCAACAGGTTACAACGGCGACAGCGCCGGTCGGAGCCGAAAAAGAACCCGGTCAGGCGGCCTGCGTACGTTCTTCCTGAGGCCTCAGGCCAGTACAACCGCGAGACAGGCTGTGGGGATGGTACGTCCTAGTCTCTGTGGGGGGTGTCACAGAACTCTGCTTGCACCTTGCTGACTGACCCGTAGATCGCTCAATCCAGGTAGCCTAACTCGCGGAGTCGCTCACGCAGCTCATCATCGGAGACGGCTTCGTTGAGTGCTATGGTCAGATCCACATCCCGCTGTTCCAAAACGTTGAGCAGTTGCCTTGCGGTCCTGAGTTTGTATCTGGCGTCTGGGTTCTCTACGTCTTCTTGAACCCCTTCTAACAACGCTTCGATGGTTTTGAGCGTATCTGTCGTCATTGAATGTATCCCATTTCGGACAGTGTATCTTCTAGTTCATCATCGAGATCGGCGTTCTCAAGCGTCTCAGATAAGTCCTCTTCGTGATGTTCAACCGCGTCCACTAGTTGGCTAGCTGTGCGAAGCCTGAAATTGATCTCAGCGTCGTCTTCTGCTTCTATGGCACCATTCACAAGCTGTTGAACGGTGTCGAGAGAAGAATCGTACATAGAAATGTTACTTATCTTAAGACACATATAGGTTTTGCAGACATTCGAGATCATTCGACGGTAGTACCCCTTTACGGAGAGCCGAGGAGAAAGCCTCACGCTTCAGCGCGGGGAGGATGTCACAGCCGAAAACTGCAAGACGGGCGTACGCCCGTAACGTCCTGACGGAGATTTGAACTCCGGTCCCTGGCTCCGCAAGCCAAGAGGATAGTCCACTACCCTACCAGGACTCAGCTACACCTATCGGGGAGTCACATAAGACGGTTACGGTCCGACGCGTTCCATGGGCAGATCTCGCACGCGAGAGACGGGTCGACGAGCAGCCCGCCGGAACCGTCGACGCGAGTGGGGCGACGTTTTATGTACGAATCCGGCACCACTCGACGTATGCCGAGACACAGCAGCCGGGAGCGCCCCAGGATGTATCCGCCGGATGCGACCGCGAGATCGGCGCAAGGACAACGCTTATTCGTCGAGTCGACTACCGACGAGGTACGCGTATGGGAGCCATAGAGGACGTCTACGAAGACCTCGAGACCGACGTCGAGTTCGAGGAGTTCGCGGCCGCAGTCGAGGACAAAGTCGAGCAGATGGGCGGCCTCGCAGACGACGAGACCGCGGCGATGCTCATCGCTCACGAGCTCCGCGACGAGGAGGCGGACACCATCGCGGACATCGAGCCCGGCATGAACGAGGTGAAGTTCCTCGGGAAGGTCACGGCCATCGGCGACGTCCGAACCTTCGAGCGGGACGGCGAGGACGGTGAGGGCCGCGTCTGTAACGTCGACGTCGCGGACGCGTCTGGCTCGGTTCGGGTGGCGCTGTGGGACGAGATGGCGACCGCGGCGGACGAACAGCTCGAGGTCGGGCAGGTGCTGCGGGTCATGGGCCGGCCGAAAGAGGGGTACAGTGGGCTAGAGGTGAGCGCCGACAAGGTCGAACCCGACGACGACGCCGAGGTCGACGTACAGGTGCTCGACACCTATCGCGTCGAGGACCTCTCGCTCGGTGCGTCCGACGTCGACCTCGTCGGGCAGGTGCTCGACACCGACTCGGTCAGAACGTTCGACCGCGACGACGGCTCTGAGGGGCGGGTCGCGAACCTCACACTCGGCGACGAGACCGGCCGCGTGCGGGTGACGCTGTGGGACGAGAAGGCCGACCTCGTGACGGCGTTCGACGCCGGCGAGGTCGTCGAGGTCGGCGACGGCTACGTCCGCGACCGCGACGGCGACCTCGAACTCCACGTCGGTGATCGCGGGACCATCGAGACCGTCGACGAGGACGTCGAGTACGTGCCAGAGACGACCCCGATCGGGGAGCTAGCGATCGGACAGACGGTCGACATCGACGGCGGCGTCATCGAGACCGACCCGGTGCGGACGTTCGACCGCGACGACGGCAGCGAGGGCCAGGTCAGAAACGTGCGGCTGAAAGACGAGACGGGTGAGATCCGGGTCGCGCTGTGGGGAGACAAAGCCGATGCGGACATCGACTTGGCCGACCACGTCGTCGTCACCGACGCGGAGATAGGCGACGGCTGGCAAGACGACCTCGAGGCGTCCGCGAACTGGCGGTCGACGGTGACTGTCCTCGAGGACGCCGACGCGAGAGCGAGCGCATCAGAGGCGGGCGCGGACACGGGCACGACAGGAGCGAACACAGCAGACAGCGGACTGGGCGAGTTTGCCGACGGCGGCGAGACGACCGCCGCCTCGACTTCGACCGGCGGAGCATCGACGACGGCCACGGCGACGGACGAGGACGAGTCGACGACAGACGACGGGACGACGACCGACGACGAGACAGAGTTCACTGGGACGGTCGTCCAGACCGGTGACCCGATCGTGTTGGACGACGGCCAGCAGACGCGGCGGGTCGAGACCGACGCGTCGCTTCGACTCGGCGAGGAGGTCACCGTCCGCGGGCCCGAGCGGGACGGGACGATCCACGCCGCGGACGTGTTCTAACCGCCGACGCACCGACCCGGGGGAGACGGCTCGGCGTGGCCACGGAGCACACCCCGACCGGCCTCCGGGACCGGCCGTGTGGGGTCCGCTTGCGTCGAGGAGACGACGCACGCACGGCCGGCGAGGCGGTCGTTCAAGCACGGAGACGCCGGTAACGGAAAGCGTTATACCCTGGACGGACACGTCTGTGTGTATGAGTGTCGAGTTGCCGTTCGCGCCGGTCGATCAGATCATCCGGCGGAACGCCGGCGAGCTTCGCGTCAGCGCCGACGCGGCCGAAGAGCTCGCACGGCGGATCCAGACGCACGGCGCGGAGCTGGCGATCGACGCCGCCGAGTGTGCGACCGAGGACGGGCGCAAGACGCTGATGGCGGGCGACTTCGGCGTCGAGCAGGTGATACCGCGCGAGGAGCTGTCGCTGCCGGTCGCCCCCGTCGACCGGATCGCGCGGCTGCGGATCGACGAGCAGTACCGGGTCGGCGTCGACGCACGGATCGCGCTGGCGGACATCCTCGAAGACTACGCGGACAACGTCGCGGCCGCGGCAGCGAGACTCGCGCGACACGCCGACCGGCGGACGGTACAGGCCGAGGACATCGAGACGTACTTCGGACTGTTCGGATAGATGCGCTTCGGCTACAGCGAGGCGTGTCTCGCACACGACACGGGCGACCGTCACCCGGAGAACCCGGACCGGCTGCGGGCCATCCGCCGCGGGCTCGCGAAGCGACACGGCGTCGAGTACACCGACGCGTCGCCGGCGAGCCGCGAAGCGGTGACGGCCGTCCACGACGCCGACTACGTGGACGAGTTCGAAACGTTCTGTGCCGACGGCGGCGGCAGTTGGGACCCGGATACCGTCGCCGGCGAGGAGACGTGGGACGCCGCACTCGCCTCCGCCGGACTGGCGGCGTGGGCCGCTGAGGCCGCCCTCGACGGGAAAGACGGCCGCCAGACGCCGTTCGCGCTCGGGCGGCCGCCGGGCCATCACGCGGTCGTCGACGACGCGATGGGGTTCTGTTTTTTCAACAACGCCGCGGTCGCCGCACAGCGCGTGCTCGATACGGGGGCTGCGAGTCGGGTGGCGATCTTCGACTGGGACGTCCACCACGGAAACGGCACACAAGACATCTTCTACGACCGCGACGACGTCCTGTACGCGTCGGTTCACGAGGACGGACTCTACCCTGCGACCGGGGCGGTGAGCGAGACGGGGACGGGTGCGGGCGACGGCACGACGGTCAACCTCGCGCTCGCAGCGGGCGCAGGCGACGCCGACTACCAGTACGCGATCGAAGAGGCGATCGCCCCCGTCCTCCGGCGGTTCGACCCCGACCTCCTCGTCGTCTCGGCTGGGTTCGACGCGCACCGTCACGACCCGATATCGCGGATGCGCGTCTCCTCGGAGGGATACGCGCTCATGGCCGACCAGCTTCGGACGGTCGCCGACGAGGTCGGTGCCGCCGTCGCGTACGTCCTTGAGGGAGGGTACGGTCTCGATACGCTCGCCGATGGGGTGTCGATGGTCCACGAGACGTACGACGGTCGCGCCCCGGTCGAACCCGACGAGTCGGTCGACGAGACGACCGAGGCGAGCGTCGAGACGCTCCGCTCGGCGGTAGGCCTGTAGTCTCGGACGGTCGCCCACCTCGTCTCGCGGTGGCGCGCGCCTCGCAGGCCGCCGGAGGCGGGCTCGCGAGCGCGTGCGAGGGATGAGCGAGGTGGCGAAGCCACCGAGCGAATCGGCTGGGGAGGGTGTGGCTGAAACTCGTGTCCGGCTGTTGTGCGGTCACCTTGTCCGTAGCCTCACGAACGCTGTATGCGAGCGAATCGATCCCGGAGAGCGTGTCGGTACGTAGCGTCCGGAGGTCGCGACGTCGTCTCGGTCACACAGCCACGACACACGTCGCGAAGACATCGCTCACCGAACCGTCACGCTCTCAAACGAGACATAGGACGCCCGGAGCGGGATTTGAACCCGCGTCACGACCGTGACAGGGTCGTATGATGGGCCACTACACCATCCGGGCAGACAACGACGGCCCCGAGCGTGGGGACGCCCGGAGCGGGATTTGAACCCGCGTCACGACCGTGACAGGGTCGTATGATGGGCCACTACACCATCCGGGCGCGTCGCAGTCGGTGGTACCCGTGTCTGGCAGTTAAGACTTGCCATCGGCGGTGGGGATGGGGGGCGATCGCACGGGCCGGCACGCTTTTATTGATACGTGTGGACTGATCACCTATTGGATGCCCGTCGCGGAGAGCGACGCACAGCGGGGTTGAAAAGCCTTATTTGAGTGCGGCTAATAACAGTCTGTAGTATCTCGTGATAGCTTCTCCCCACCACCCATGGTAGACGTAAGTCAACACGAACTCGTCCCAGAACACGTCCTGATCGACGACCCCGACGAGATCCAGGCGATACTGGACGAGTACGACGTCAGAAAGACGGATCTGCCGAAGATCAAACGCACCGATCCCGCGACTCCCGACGACGCTGAGGTCGGAGACGTGGTGAAGATCATTCGCGACTCGCGAACGACCGACCAGGCGGTCGTGTATCGATTGGTCCTCTCATGAACCGGCAAGACCGACGCGTGGTATCGAGAGAGTACTTCTCGGACGAACGGCTCGCCGAACACCACTTCCGATCGTTCAACAACTTCCTGCGCCGGGGCATGCAGGAGGTCGTCGACGAGAAGGCGACCATCGAGACCGACATCGGCGACAAAGAGGGCCAAGAGCCCGTGTACGTCGAACTCGGAGACGTGCGGATGGTCACCCCGCGCGTCCGCGAGGCCGACGGCTCAGAGGAGCTGTTGTACCCACAGGAGGCACGGCTCCGGAACATCACCTACTCCGCGCCGGTGTTCATGGAGATGTCCATCGTCCGTGGCGGCGAAGAAGAGCCCGAGACGGTCGTCGACAGCACCGAGACGAAGGTGGGCCGGATGCCGGTCATGGTCGGCTCGACCAACTGCAACATGGCCGAGTTCACCGACGAGGAGCTCATCGACATCGGCGAGGATCCGGTCGACCCCGGCGGGTACTTCATCGTCAACGGGTCAGAGCGGGTGTTGATGACGAGCGAGGACCTCGCGCCGAACAAGATCCTCGCGGAGTACGACTCGAAGTACGGCGACGAGATCCAGGTCGCAAAGACGTTCTCCCAGCGCCGCGGGTACCGAGCACTCGTGTTGTGTGAGCGGAACCGCGAGGGGCTCCTCGAGGTGTCGTTCCCGTCGGTCTCGGGCTCTATCGACTTCGTGACGCTCGTCCGCGCGCTCGGGCTCGAGTCCGACGAGGAGATTGTCCACCGCGTCTCGGACGACCCCGAGATCGTGAAGTTCATGCTGGAGAACTTAGAGGAGGCGTCGGTCCAGACCACGGAGGAGGCCATCGAGACGCTCGGTGAGCGTGTCGCCTCCGGACAGGGGAAGAACTACCAGCTCAAGCGCGCGAACTACGTCATCGACCGGTACCTGCTCCCGCACCTCCACGAGGAGGGCGTCGACGAGGAGGACGTCCGGATCAACAAGGCGTACTACCTCTGCCGGATGGCCGAGGCGTGCTTCGAGCTCGCGTTGGACCGGCGTGAGGCGGACGACAAAGACCACTACGCGAACAAGCGGCTGAAGGTCTCCGGCGACCTGATGCGTGATCTGTTCCGGACCGCGCTGAACAAGCTGGCACGCGACGTGAAGTACCAGCTCGAGCGGGCGAACATGCGGAATCGTCAGCTCACGGTCAACACGGTGGTCCGTTCCGACGTGCTGACAGAGCGGCTCGAACACCCGATCGCGACCGGCAACTGGGTGGGCGGTCGGTCGGGCGTCTCACAGCTCGTCGACCGGACGGATTACATGGGGGTGCTCTCACACCTCCGGCGGCTGCGGTCGCCGCTGAGTCGGTCCCAGCCGCACTTCGAGGCGCGCGACCTCCACGCGACTCAGTGGGGTCGCATCTGTCCCTCCGAGACGCCGGAAGGGCCGAACTGTGGGTTGGTGAAGAACTTCGCGCAGGCGATGGAGCTGTCACAGACGGTGGAGGACGAACAGGGGCTGAAACGAGAGCTGGCGTCGATGGGTGTCGAGGGGATCCCCGGCATCGAGGGCGTCGAACGACAGACGGCGGACGACTAACATGGCACACGCAGAACGCGAAGCGAAGGTGTACGTCAACGGGAGTCTGGTAGGGACACACCCCGACCCGAACGCGCTGGCCGACCAGATACGCGAGGCCCGGCGGCGCGGCGACGTGAGCGAGATGGTGAACGTCTCGGTGAAAGAGCGGACCCGCGAGGTCATCGTCAACGCCGACGCGGGGCGGGCCCGCCGGCCGCTCATCGTCGTCGAGAACGGTGAGCCGCTCCTCGGCGACGAGGAGATAGACGCGGTAGCGCGCGGCGACGTCGAGTTCGAGGACCTCGTCGAGCGCGGGTACATCGAGTTCATCGACGCCGAAGAGGAGGAAGACATCCTCGTCGCCGTCGACGAGGAGGACGTGAGCGCGGATCACACACACCTCGAGATCGACCCGCAGCTCGTCTTCGGGATCGGCGCGGGGATGATCCCGTACCCGGAGCACAACGCGAGCCCGCGCATCACGATGGGTGCGGGGATGATGAAACAGTCGCTCGGGCTTCCGTCGGCGAACTACCGGATCCGGCCGGATACCCGCCAGCATCTGTTACACTACCCACAGCTGGCGATGGTGAAGACGCAGACGTCCGACCAGATCAGCTTCGACGAGCGCCCGGCCGCACAGAACTTCGTCGTCGCCGTGATGAGCTACGAGGGGTTCAACATCGAGGACGCGCTGGTGATGAACCAAGGCTCCGTCGACCGCGCGCTCACGCGATCGCACTTCTTCCGGACGTACGAGGGCGAAGAACGACGCTACCCTGGCGGCCAGGAGGACCGCTTCGAGATTCCCGACCAGGACGTCCGCGGGGCCCGCGGTGAGGACGCGTACACCCACCTCGACGAGGACGGTCTCGTCAACCCCGAAACCGTCGTCGACGAGTCGTCGGTGTTGCTCGGGAAGACGAGCCCGCCACGATTCTTGGAGGAGCCGGACGACATGGGTGGGCTCTCCCCGCAGAAGCGCCGCGAGACGAGCGTGACGATGCGCTCCGGTGAGTCCGGGGTCGTCGACACGGTCACGCTGATGGAGGGCGAAGACGGCTCGAAGCTCTCGAAGGTGAAGGTCCGCGACCAGCGGATCCCCGAACTCGGCGACAAGTTCGCCTCACGGCACGGACAGAAGGGCGTCGTCGGCCACCTCGCGCCACAAGAGGACATGCCGTTCACCGAGGAGGGAGTGGTGCCCGACCTCGTGATGAATCCCCACGCGCTGCCCTCGCGGATGACCGTCGGCCACGTCCTCGAGATGCTGGGCGGAAAGGTCGGTTCCCTACGCGGATCGCGGGTCGACGGCACCCCATTCCAAGGCGAAGACGAGGACGAACTCCGCAGTGGTCTCGAAGAACACGGGTTCAAGTCCTCCGGCAAGGAGGTGATGTACTCGGGCGTCACCGGCGAGAAGATCGACGCGGAGATCTTCGTCGGCACGATCTTCTACCACAAGCTCTACCACATGGTGTCGAACAAGCTCCACGCCCGGTCACGGGGACCGGTGCAGGTGCTCACCAGACAGCCGACGGAGGGGCGCGCCCGCGAGGGCGGACTCCGGGTCGGCGAGATGGAGCGCGACACGATCATCGGCCACGGCGCCTCGATGGTGCTCAACGAGCGGCTGCTCGAGTCCTCGGACGCAGAACAGGTGTACGTCTCCGCGGAGACGGGACTCGTCGCGGTCGAAGACAGAGAACAGCGCCGCGTGTACGACCCGGTCACCGGCGACGAAGACGACATCCACGAGCTCGAGGTGAGCTACGCGTTCAAGCTGCTGTTGGACGAGATGATCGCCTTGGGCATCCGACCAAAACTCGAGTTGGAGGACGCAATTTAAATGTCACTACAAACACCGAAGGTGCTCGGCGGCATCGACTTCGGACTGATGGACCCGGAGACGTACCGGGACATGTCCGCGACCAAAGTAATCACGGCCGACACGTACGACGACGACGGCTATCCGATAGACATGGGGCTCATGGACCCCCGTCTCGGGGTCATCGACCCCGGGTTGGAGTGTCGGACCTGCGGGTCGCACTCCGGCTCGTGTAACGGCCACTTCGGCCACATCGAGCTGGCCGCGCCCGTGATCCACGTCGGGTTCACGAAGCTCATCCGCCGGCTGTTGCGGGCGACGTGTCGCGAGTGCGGCAAGCTCGCGCTCACCGAGATGGAGCGCGAGGAGTTCTCGGAGCGACTCGTCCGCGCCGAAGAGCTCGGCGAGGACCCCCACGACGTGTTGAAAGCCGCCGTCAGGCAGGCGCGAAAGGCCTCGACGTGTCCGTACTGCGGCGAGCCGCAGGCGGACATCAAACACGAGAAGCCGACCACCTACTACGAGGTACAAGACGTCCTCGCTGGCGACTACTCAGAGCGGATCGCGGCCGCGATGCAGCCGGACGAGGAGGCCGACGACCCGGGTACCTCCCCGCGGGAGCTGGCCGACGAGACCGACATCGCTCTCGAGCGGGTCAACGAGATCATGGCCGGCGAGTTCCGTCCGCGCAAGGAGGACCGGCGAGCCATCGAGTCGGCGCTCGACGTCGACCTCACCGAAGAGGACATAAACAAGCTGATGCCCTCGGACGTTCGCGACTGGTTCGAGGACATCCCGGACGAGGACCTCGGCGTGCTCGGGATTGACGCCGACGACTCCCGACCGGAGTGGATGATCCTGACGGTGTTGCCCGTCCCGCCGGTGACGACGCGGCCGTCGATCACCCTGGACAACGGTCAGCGCTCCGAGGACGACCTCACCCACAAGCTCGTCGACATCATCCGCATCAACCAACGGTTCATGGAGAACCGCGAGGCGGGTGCGCCACAGCTCATCATCGAGGACCTCTGGGAGCTGTTACAGTACCACGTGACGACGTTCGTCGACAACGAGATCAGCGGCACGCCGCCGGCGCGACATCGATCCGGCCGCCCGCTGAAGACGCTCTCACAGCGGCTCAAGGGCAAGGAAGGTCGCTTCCGCGGCTCGCTCTCCGGAAAGCGTGTGAACTTCTCGGCGCGAACCGTCATCTCGCCCGACCCGACGCTCTCGTTGAACGAGGTCGGCGTGCCAGACCGCGTCGCGAAAGAGATGACCCAGACGCTCAACGTCACCGAGCGAAACGTCGAGGAGGCTCGACAGTACGTGCGGAACGGTCCCGAAGCACACCCCGGGGCGAACTACGTGCGCCGACCCGATGGTCGGCGACTGAAGGTGACCGAGAAGAACTGTGCGGAGCTCGCCGAGAAGGTCGAAGCGGGCTGGGAGGTGAATCGCCACCTCGTCGACGGCGACGTCGTGATCTTCAACCGACAGCCGTCGTTACACCGGATGTCGATCATGGCCCACGAGGTGGTGGTGATGCCGTACAAGACGTTCCGGCTCAACACCGTGGTCTGTCCGCCGTACAACGCCGACTTCGACGGCGACGAGATGAACATGCACGCGCTCCAGAACGAGGAGGCGCGCGCGGAGGCGCGCGTCCTCATGCGCGTCCAAGAACAGATCCTCTCCCCGCGGTTCGGCGGCAACATCATCGGTGCGATCCAAGACCACATCTCGGGGACGTACCTGCTCACGCACACGAATCCCGAGTTCTCGGAGGCACAGGCGCTCGACCTGCTGCGGGCGACGCGCGTCGACGAGCTGCCGGATCCCGACGGCGTCGACGACGACGGTGCGGCGTACTGGACCGGCCAGACGCTGTTCTCGGAGCTGTTGCCAGAGGACCTCTCGTTGCAGTTCCGCTCGTCGACCGGCGACGACGTCGTCATCGAGCGCGGCCAACTCGTCGAGGGAACGATAGACGAGGACGCGGTGGGTGCGTTCGGCGGCGAGGTCGTCGACACGCTCACCAAGGAGTACGGCGAGACGCGCGCTCGCGTCTTCATCAACGAGATCGCCTCGCTCGCGATGCGGGCGATCATGCACTTCGGCTTCTCGATCGGGATCGACGACGAGTCGATCCCGCCGGCGGCCGAAGAGCAGGTCGACGAGGCGATAAACAGCGCGTACGAGCGCGTGCAAGACCTGATCGAGACGTACGAGGCCGGCGAGCTGGAGTCGCTGCCGGGTCGAGGCGTCGACGAGACGCTGGAGATGAAGATCATGCAGACGCTCGGCAAGGCGCGTGACTCTGCCGGCGAGATCGCCGATCAGCACTTCGGCGACGACAACCCGGCGGTCGTGATGGCCCGCTCGGGTGCGCGTGGGTCGATGCTCAACCTGACCCAGATGGCCGGTTCCGTCGGTCAGCAGGCGGTTCGCGGCGAGCGGATCAACCGCGGGTACGAGGACCGGACGCTCGCCCACTACCGCGAGCACGACCTCTCGGCCGAGGCACACGGCTTCGTCGAGAACTCCTACCGCGCCGGGCTCACGCCCGAGGAGTTCTTCTTCCACGCGATGGGCGGCCGCGAGGGGCTCGTCGACACGGCAGTTCGGACCTCCAAGTCCGGCTACCTCCAGCGGCGGCTCATCAACGCGCTCTCGGAGCTCGAAGCCCAGTACGACGGTACCGTCCGGGATACCTCCGGGCGCATCGTCCAGTTCGAGTTCGGCGAGGACGGCACCTCACCGATCAAGGTCGGCTCGGGCGAGGGCGACGGCATCGACGTCGACGGGATCGCAGACCGCGTGTTGGAGTCCGAGTTCGACTCCGAAGCGGAGCGAGAGCGGTTCTTGGGCGAGCGCGCCCCGCCGACGAACCTCTCGGAGCACACCGCCTCCAGACCGGACGCGGCGGACGAGCTGGGGGTGGAGTCCGATGACTGAGCACGACCACGTCACGGACGACGTCGAAGCCGTCGTCGAGTCGAGTGAGCTGCCGAATCGGCTGAAGACGCAGGTGTACGACACACTGGAGTCGAAAGCCGAAGCGTACGGCGACATCACGGTCGAACAAGCGACCGACATCGTCACCGGCGTGGAGAACCGGTACCGCGAGACGCGGGTCGACCCGCTCGAGCCGGTGGGCACCGTTTCTGCACAATCGATCGGTGAACCCGGAACGCAGATGAGTGTCCCGGCGGACGAGCGCGTCGTCATCCGGCGGGACGGTGAGACCGACACCGTGGCGATTGGATCGCTCGTCGATGAGATCGTCGAGACACGCGAGTCACGAACGGTCGACGACCACGAGGTCGCGCGTGCACCGAGGGGCCTCGAGACGCTGAGTCTCGGCGAGGACGAACAGGTGCGATGGAAGTCAGTCGAAGAAGTCTCTCGGCACGAGACACCGGACGAGTTGCTTCGCTTCGAACTCGAGTCCGGTCGAACAATTCGCGCGACCAAGGCACACTCGTTCGTCACGCGGCGCGACAACGACGTCGTACCGGTGCGTGGGAGCGACCTCTCGGCTGGTGACTGGCTCCCAGTGATAAAGGAGTTCGACGCTACCGGGACGGCGACCGTCGACGTTCGGCGGTACCTCCCGGCGGCGGAGTACTGGTACACCTCGACGCTGACCGACGGGGGTACGACGGTACCGACGGTGAGCGAGGCGCAGCTCCGGAACAAACGAGCGGCGCTCGAATCCGGAGACATCAACCAGGATGCAGTGTACCCCGTTGGTGGAACCGTCGGACTGCCAGAACGGTTCCCACTAGACGAGGAGACAGGGTTCTTCGTCGGCGCGTGGCTCGCAGAGGGCTCTGTGACCGACCACTACGTTTCCGTCTCGAACGTCGATCCGACGTTCCAGTCGAAGGTTCGAGCGTTCGCCGAGCGGTTCGACTTTACCGTGAACGAGTACGAAAACCACAGCGGCTTCGCTGTCGGATACGATATCCGGCTGAACGGAACGGTGTTGGCAGACTTCGTTCGCGCGGCCTGCACGGCAGACGGAGAGAAGGTCGTTCCAGGATTCGCGTACGGTGCTTCGGAGACGTTCGTCCGTGGATTACTCCGTGGGTACTTCAGCGGCGACGGAAACGTCGCAAGCGACGCGGTTCGATCTAGTTCGACGAGCGCCGAACTCACCGCGGGGATCGCCTTGTTACTTGCGCGAGTCGGCGTGTACGCGACGCTTGGGACGCAGGACACGTCCCGCACACTGCGGATTCCGAAAAAACACGTGCGCCGATTCACAGACGAGGTGGGAATGGTCGGGGAACGAAACGAGGAGCTTGAGTCGCTCGTCGCGGACATCGAACCGGGTGGGCCGGACGCGACGGACCAAGTGCCGAACTTTGGCGACGCGCTTCGGTCGGTCGCCGCCGACGCAGGAATACCGAGCAGGCAGGTGAACGCCGCATCGAATCGACAGCGGATCGGCCGGCGGCGACTACGGCGGATCCTCGAGACGGCGGCAGACGCGGATGTCGAGTCGACCGCCCGGAGCGAGCTAGAGCGGGCCGTCGACGGCGACGTCGTCTGGGATCGAATTGCCTCGGTCGAGACGATAGCGCGGGACGACGAGTACGTGTACGACTTCTCTGTCGCCGGACTCGAGACGTTCACCACCGCTGAAGGAGTCGTGACGCACAACACGATGAACACGTTCCACTACGCTGGGGTTGCAGAAATTGACGTTACGCAAGGACTCCCGCGGCTCATCGAACTCGTGGACGCCCGAAAGACGCCGGACACACCGATGATGACGGTCCACCTCGACGGCGAGTACGCGACCGACCGCGAGCGGGCACACGAGGTCGTCTGGTCGATCGAGGCGACGCGGATCCTCGCGCTGGGTGACGTCTCCACGAACGTGGCGGACATGCTGGTTCGGATCGACCTCAACGACGACACCCTCTTAGAGCGGTGGCCGACGTACTCGGACCCGACGGCGGTCGCGGAGATCGTCGCCGAGACGATCGAAGACGCCCTCGGGGTCGACGCCCGACAGACGGGGACGGTGATCGAGTTCGGACCGAGCGAGCCGAGCTACCGGGAGCTGTTACAGCTCGTCGAGCGACTTCGGGAGATCGTGTTCAAAGGGATCGAGGAGGTCGAGCGCGTCGTCATTCGCAAAGAGCAGCTGGAGTCTGGTGAGGAGTTCGTGCTCTACACCGAGGGGTCGGCGTTCGGTGACGTCTTGGAGATCGACGGCGTCGACGCCTCGCGGACGACGTGTAACAACATCCACGAGATCTACAAGAACCTCGGCGTCGAGGCCGCTCGCGAGACGATCATCGACGAGACGAAGAACACGCTCGAAGAGCAGGGGCTCGACGACGTGAACGTCAGACACCTGATGCTCGTCGCCGACATCATGACCAACAACGGCGAGATCGAGTCGATCGGTCGCCACGGCATCTCCGGGTCGAAAGACTCGGTGCTGGCGCGGGCCGCCTTCGAGGTGACGGTGAACCACTTACTCGATGCGGCGGTCCACGGCGAACACGACGACCTCGACGGCGTCATCGAGAACGTGATCGCCGGGAAACCGATCTCGATCGGTACCGGCGACGTCGACCTCCGGATGGGGTCGCGCGTCGTGAGCGACGACTGATGTACGTCGAGCTCTCCGACGAGGCGCGGCGCTACATGGCTCGGTTCGACGAGCTAACCGGCGTGGCACCGCGAGACTGCCTCGTGGAGGGCGACCGGCTGGTGTTTCTGATCCCGGCCGGCGAGATGGCGGCGGCCATCGGACAGGGCGGAGCGACGGTCACCGAGGCCGAACGGCGGTTAGGTCGGTCCGTGGAGCTGGTCGAAGACGCAGACACGCCGGAGGCGTTCGTCGCGAGTGCGCTCGCGCCGGCAGCGGTCGCCGCGGTGACGATCTCAGAGCAGGACGACCGCGTGGCATACGTCGAGGTGGTACCGGCGGACCGCGGTGTCGCCATCGGCGCAGACGGACAGAACATCGAGACCGCCCGCACGCTCGCGAAGCGACACTACGACGTCGACGACGTGCAGCTGACGTGAGCGACGGCGGCCGCTCGTGTCCGTTCGTCGGCAGAGCGGTCACGTGCGGCCGTCGTTGGGTCGAGAAACGTGCACAGATCCGACGAGAGGGACCGCTCGAGCGCTCTCCTGGCGTTTCACGTCGGCGAAAGACGACGCTTAAGTAGCTTCGCTTGGAAGTACACGTACGATGGCAAACGGCAAGTATGCCGCCCGGAAGCTCAAACAGGACCGGCAAAAGCGCCGCTGGTCCGACTCCGAGTACGCTCGGAGAGAGCGCGGGCTCAAAACGAAGTCCGACCCGCTGGAGGGTGCCCCACAGGCACGCGGTATCGTCCTCGAGAAGGTCGGTATCGAAGCGAAGCAGCCGAACTCGGCGATCCGAAAGTGCGTTCGGGTCCAGCTGATCAAAAACGGCAAGCAGGTGACGGCGTTCTGTCCCGGCGACGGCGCGATCTCCTTTATCGACGAGCACGACGAGGTCACGATCGCGGGGATCGGCGGCGCGAAGGGCCGCGCGATGGGCGACCTCTCGGGTGTCAACTACAAAGTCGAGAAGGTGAACGGCGTCTCGATGATCGAACTGGTGCGCGGAAACGCGGAGAAGCCCGTCCGATGAGCGGCGACGAAGCCGACGCCGAGGCGGTCGCTGCCGACGAGCCGGAGCCCGACGCGCCGGCCGACAGCGAGTCGGCCTCGGAGAACGCCGCGTTGTTCGGCGTCTGGGACGTCACCGACGTCGCGTACGCCGACCCGTCGACGAAGCGGTACATGACGGTGACGCCAATCGCACACACGATGGGCCGGCACGCCTCGAAGCAGTTCAAAAAGAGCGAGATCTCGGTGGTCGAGCGGCTCATCAACCGACTGATGCAGACCGACGAGAACACCGGGAAGAAACAGCGGGCGACCCGGATCGTCCGTGACGCGTTCGACATCATCCACGACCGGACCGAAGAGAACCCGGTTCAGGTGCTCGTGACCGCGATCGAGAACGCCGCGCCGCGTGAGGAGACGGTGCGACTGAAGTACGGTGGCATCTCGGTGCCGAAAGCGGTCGACGTCGCCCCCCAGCGGCGAGTCGACCAGGCGCTGTTGTTCATCTCCGACGGCGTCGCGAGCGCGACGTACAAATCCAGCACGCCGGCGGCCGAGGCGCTGGCGACACAGCTCGTCGGTGCCGCCGACGGCGACGCACAGACGTACGCCATCTCACAGAAAGAAGAGCGCGAGCGCGTCGCGGCCGCGGCTCGCTGAGGTCGGTCGACGCAGCGCGTATTTATCACGCCGGCTAGCGATGCGACCGGGCGTGAGGCGGGGCGATCAGGTCGCGAGAAGGCGCGGTGGCTCGCGGGGCAGAGCGAAAAAGAATCGCGGAATGTGGTGTACAGCGCTCAGTCGTCGGCGGGCGCCGCACCGGAGCCGTGCTGTTGTTTGACCCACGAGAGCTTGCCGCCGGACGCGAGGATGTCGCGCTCGCGGTCGGAGGCGTCGAGGTCGGCGGTGAACTCCCACTCGTCGTTCACGCGCGCGGTGAACGTCTCGGCACCGGAGCGGACGGCGGCCGCGACGTCGTCGACGATCTCGACGTCGTCGCCCTGGTCGAGTCGGTCGTACGTCTCCGCGTCGATCTCGAGCGGGACGATACCGAAGTTGAAGAGGTTCGCCTTGTGGATCCGTGCGAAGCTCTGTGCGAAGACGGCTTCGATGCCCAAGAACATCGGACAGAGCGCGGCGTGTTCACGTGAGGACCCTTGTCCGTAGTTTTCGCCGGCGACGAGGACGCCCCCGTCCGCCTCGAGCGAGCGCTCGGCGAAGGTGTCGTCGACCCGCGAGAGGGTGAACTCCGAGAGCTTCTCGATGTTCGAGCGGAACTTGAGGATGTCGGCCGTCGCCGGGATGATGTGGTCGGTGGTGATGTTGTCTTCCATCTTCAACAGCGCCTCGCCGCCGATCTCGTTCGCGAGGCCGTCTTTGAGCGGGACGTCACCGATGTTCGGCCCCTTCACGAGGCCGTCGTCGATCGATTCGGTCGGCGCGATGATGTCGGAGTCTGCCTGGCCCATCCCGGCGCCGTAACTCGAGCCCATCTCGAGGCCGGGCGCCTCAAGATCGCCGAGCTCGTCGGCGAGGTCACGGGGGTCGACGATCTCACCGGTGATGGCGGCCGCGGTGGCGACCTCCGGCGAGCAAAGGAAGACGGAGTCGTCTTCGATGCCAGAGCGGCCCTCGAAGTTTCGGTTGAACGTTCGAAGCGAGACCGAATCGGAGGCGGGAACGTGACCGATGCCGATACAGGCACCACACGTCGCCTCGGAGAAGTTGACGCCCGCGGCCATCATCTCTGCGGTCCACCCTTCTCTGGCAAGCATCTCGGAGGCCTGCTTCGAGCCGGGCGCGACGATCATCTCGGTCTGTTTGGCGACCTCACGGCCCTCCAGCATCTTCGCGGACGGGAGCACGTCCTCGTAGGCGCCGTTGGTACACGACCCGATGATGACCTGTGAGACGTCTTCGCCTTCGAACTCGCTGACGGGCGCGACGTTGTCGGGCATCGACGGGGCGGCGACGAGGGGCTCGATCGACGAGAGGTCAACCTCGATGGTGTCGGCGTACGCGGCGTCGTCGTCGGGGGTGAGCTCGACGTACTCGTCTTCGCGGTCCTGGCGGGCGAGCCAGTCGCGCGTCTTCTCGTCGGTGCCGAAGATCGAGGACGTGGCACCGAGCTCGGTTCCCATGTTGGTGATCGTCGTCCGCTCGGGGATCGTGAGCGAGTCAGCACCGGGGCCGGTGTACTCGAGCACCTTTCCGACGCCGCCTTTCACCGTCAGCTCACCGAGCAGGTGGAGGATGACGTCTTTCGCAGTGGCCCACTCGGGGAGCTCACCGGTGAGGTGGACGTTGACTACGTCGGGCATCTCGACGTAGTAGGCGCCACCGCCCATCGCGACCGCGATGTCGAGGCCGCCGGCACCGATCGCGAGCTGTCCGAGTCCGCCGGGCGTCGGCGTGTGTGAGTCGGAGCCGAGCAGCGTCTTGCCGGGCGCCGCGAAGTTCTCCTTGTGGACCTGGTGACAGATGCCGTTACCCGGCCGAGAGAAGTACGCACCGTAGGTGCCGGCCGCCGACCGGAGGAAGCGGTGGTCGTCCGTGTTCTTGAAGTCGAACTGGTACGTCTGGTGGTCACAGTACTGTGCGGCGAGTTCGGTCTGGACCTCGTCCAGCTCGAGCGCCTCGAACTGCAGCCACACCATCGTCCCGGTGGTGTCCTGTGTGAGGACCTGGTCGATGTCGATGCCGATCTCCTCGCCAGGCGTCAGCTCGCCTTCGACGAGGTGGTCGTCGAGTATCTGCTCCGTAATCGTCTTTCCCATATCGATCCGAAATGACTCTCCCGTCAATATAAAACCCGCGAGTGTCCCTGCGGATCGACCGTGTACGACCAGGGTCGGCGGAGCGACACGGCTTTACACGCCCTATGGGACGAACCGGTATGTTCGAATCAGGCGCGGTCGTGGCGGCGGCGCTCGAAGCGGCCGGCGCGTCGCTCGAGCCGGCACAGACGCAGCCCAACGGGGTCGACCTCACCGTCGGAGCGGTGTTCACACAGACTGGTCGGGGACGGATCGGCCGCGACGAGAAGCGCGTCGGCGGCCGGTCCGCGGTGGAGCCAGACGACGGCTGGTATCGACTCGAGGCCGGGACGTACGTGGTCCGGTACGGCGAGCCCGTCCGGATTCCGTCCGGCCACGTCGGATTCGTCCTGCCGCGGTCGACGCTGCTCCGGAACGGCTGTACCCTCGACACCGCGGTGTGGGACGCGGGCTACGAGGGCGTCGGCGAGGGGCGCCTCGAGGTGGGACATCCGATCGATATCGAGGCGGACGCACGGCTCGCCCAGCTCGTGTTGGCACACGCGGACCACGAGGGGACCTACGACGGGACGTACCAGGGCGAGAACCGCTAGCGGCTCGCGACGTCGGGAACGGGTGAGGAGCCGATCACTCGGCGCGCCACGCGTCGCCGACGCGGTCGAGTCCCATCATGTGCTCGCCCGGGTGTTCGGTGAACACAACCTTGGCGTTCGGTCGGGGGACGTCTAACTCCGAGACGGCGTGTTCCATCACGTCGACGGCGAACGCACGCTTGGTCTCGAACGGGCGACCACCCCGAATCTCCGCGTCGAGGAACACGAGCGGGCCGTCGACGCCCCGGCCGATGGCCATCGCCGACGGCGGGAGTTCGGCTATCGAGACCGCGACGTGGTCCGGGCTCGTCTCCATCGTCGTCGCGTACGCGTCGATGAGGAACGCGGTGGTCGACTCGCGCGCGGTGGGGGTAAGCGAACACGTCGTCGAAAGCTGTAACAGCGGCATACGGAACGCTCGTCGGTCAGAGAGTTGGCTGTATCGGTGTGTATGGACCAGTCGGTCGTCGTCGTGGAAACGAACGGCCCGGCGTGCCGGGAAAAGGTGGCACGCCGGGCCGTTCAGTAGGTCCCCGCTGACGCTTCGGCCCTCCAAGCGAAGCGTCGAGTAGACGAAGATGGTAGATCCACTTAACGGTGCCGGCTCACGGAGAGAGCGGCTCGGTGCCGGAGACGTACGCGGCGAGATCCGAGGTGGTGATGATACCGATCGGGAGGCCGTCGTCGACGACCGGCACGTGGTGGATGCCGCGTTCGATCATCGTGGCGGCGACCGCCGAGACCGGGTCCTGGGCGGTCGCCGTGACCGGGTCGGTCGTCATGTAGCGTTCGACGGTCGTCTCGGCTTTCGGCTGGCTGCGCGCGACGATCTCGACGAAGTCCGTGCTCGTGAGGATGCCGAGCAGCCGGTCGCTCTCGACGACGAGCACGGAACTGATCTCGTTGTCGAGCAGCGTCGCGGCGGCCGCCTCGACGAGCGTGTCCGGTGTCACCGTGTGGAGGTCGGTGCTCATCAGCCGCGCCACGAAGATGTCGTCGATGTCGTGCATACGGGCCACTCCCACTCGTCGCTGTATAAGCGTTCGCATGGGAGCGAGTACCGAGCGGGCGGACGAAGATATCACTCGAACTGCGAGAGTCCGGCCTGCCGGCGCGGCCCTGCGTCGGCGTCGGCGACCCACGCAGAGTGCGACGCGCGGAGCCGATCGCGGTCGAGCGGCGGCGGCGACGCGGACGCGAAGGCCGGACAGTCGCCGCCGCACTCGCGGCTCGGGTCGACGACCCGGTCGAAGTGTCCACAGTACGGGCGGCCGTCTGTGGTCGTCTGTGCGTGTGTACACGCCGGCGGCGACGGGCGCCACCCCTTGCCGTAGGCGCGCTCGCCGATCCGGCGGCGCTTCCGCGTCTTCGCGGCAGGAGCGACGAGCGAGACGTCGGTTCGAAGCGCCCGTTCCTCGCGTATCTCGACGCCCGGCTCGGCGGGCGAGAGCGGCGTCGCCTCCCGAACGACGTCGCGATCGCCGGTCTCCGCGTCGAATCGCCAGACGCCGACCGGATCGGGGATCCGGTTGAGGTGGGCGCGCGTGACGTACGAGGCGGTCGCGAGCACGACCGTATCGAACAGGCCGAGCGCGACGTCGTAGCGGAGCTGTGCCGCGAGGTCGCCCGGCTGCCCGAGGTCGGGCTTGTTCTCGATCGCGGTGAGCGATCCGATCCAGTCGGTGGGGTATCGGGCGGTCGCTCGGACGACGTCGCGGCCGTGTCGCCGCTCGCGTTCGAGGTAGCCGGCGTCGACGGCCGCGTCGACGACGTCGGTCGCGCGCTCCGGCGAGCAATCGAACGCCTCGGCGACGGGGACCGCCTCACCGGGGCCGACCGCGGCCTCGATCGCGGTCGCCGGGATCCGGTCGGGACTGATCGCCGCGCGGGCGTCGAAGTCGGGGCCCGGTCGTAACACACAGACGTCGACGATTCGCGCCCCCGGGCGGGTGACGCCCGAGCCGAGCTGACGGGCGACGACACGGTCTGGCGATTCGAGGGCCGCACAGAGGGCGAGCTCGAACCGGTACTCCATGCGACTGCGAGGGGCGGCCGACGCTAAAGTCCGTCGGCGGTCGAAACGGGTATTCGGCACGGCGGCGAAGTGGGCGCATGCGCCCGGTCACCCGGAACCTACTGGTCGCCATCGGCGTGGTCACCCTCGCGCTGCTCGCGTTGGGCGCGCTCCCGAGTTACCTCGGCAGCGGCGAGCCGTACCACCTCACCGTCGAGCCGGCCGAGCGCGACGGGCCGGCGGTGAACGCGACCGGCCTCTCCGAGCGTCGATACCCCTACCTCACCGGGGCGTTCGCGAGCGACGAGGGTCGATCGATGTCCTACCAGCGCGGGCCGTTCGGGCTGAAGGAGTCGTTCACGCACAGTCCGTTCGACGAGGTCGACGCGCTCGCCGCGCGCGGGCCGAACGCCACCGTCGGCGACGGCGTGCGGATCGAGCGAGACGGCGAGACGTACCTGGTCGCGATCGACCGAGGTGCCGCGTGACCGACGAGGCGGGCGGCCAGTCGGACGACGCGCGGTCGGAGACGCAGCGGGCCGCGGCCCTGCAGTCGCTGTCCGCGTTCGACGACGGGAGAAAGCACTCACTGCCGGGTGAACCCGAGTGGCCGGTCGAGGAGGTCGTCGTCGAGTACGACGCCGGCTGGTACGTCGGCGGGTACGACCTGGTCGTCCAGCCGGACGGGTCGACAAAGCGGTACTACTGGGCGGAGCTCCCGCCGGCGACGGTCGTGATCGCCGTCGCAGACGGACAGGTGCTGTTCGTCGAACAGTACCGGCCGACCGTGCGGAACACCCAACTCGAGCTTCCGGCGGGGATCGTCGAGGCCGGCGAGTCGTACACCGTCGCGGGCGCGCGCGAGCTCGCCGAAGAGACCGGGTTCGACCCCACCTCGACGACGCTACTGCAGGAGGTGTGGTGTTCGACCGGGGTGTTGCGCCACCGGCGCGGCTACGTCTTCGCGACCGGCTTGGAGCCGGTCGACGTCGACCACGACAGCAACGAGTTCCTCGTGCCGCGGACCGTGCCGGTCGAGGAGGCGCTCGCGATCGCCCGCGACCCACCGACGAACGACGCCACGCTCGAGGGGCTGTTGCTGGCCGCTCACGAAGGCGTATTATAACGGGGTGAACCGGCTTTACGCTGATCGTTCGATCGCTTGACGGAGTACAATCAGACGATCGTCTACTTCGGCGGGCGAACGGGGAGGTATTAGTCGCTCGAGCACCACGTACTGGTATGAGCCAACACGTCGACGAGTCGGTACTGCTCTCGGAGGACCCGCCGCTCGACCTTCGCCTCTCCGAGGCGGAACTCGAGCGGACTCGCGAGCGAATCGTGTCGTTCATCGCCGACGTCGTCGACGACGCCGGCGCCGACGGGGCCGTCTTGGGACTCTCCGGCGGCATCGACTCGACGCTGACCGCCTACCTCGCCGTCGAGGCGCTTGGCGCGGACGGTCTCCACGCGATGACGATGCCGACTGCGGTGAACGACCCGGCCGTGATGAGCGACGCAGAGCGGGTCGCAGCCGACCTCGACGTCGAGTACGACGTCGTCGAGATCCAGCCGATAGCCGAGGCGTTCTTCGACGCGCTGCCCGGTCCCGCATCGGATCGGATGGCCCGCGGGAACGTGTACGTCCGGACGCGTGCGGTGTGTAACTACTTCGTCGCCAACGCGGAGAATCGGGTCGTGCTCGGCACCGGCAACCGCGCGGAGGCGATGACCGGCTACTACACCAAGTACGGCGACCAGGCGGTCGACTGCAACCCGATCGGAAACCTCTACAAACAGCAGGTTCGCCAGCTGGCAGCACACGTGGGCGTCCCACGCGATCTTGTGATGCAAGAACCCACCGCGGGGATGTGGGAGGGACAGACCGACGCTGACGAGCTCGGACTCGACTACGACACGGTCGATGCGATCCTCGCGCTCCACGTCGACGGCGGGCTCTCGCGGTCGGCGACGGTCCGCGAACTCGACGTCCCCGCGGCGGCCGTCGACCACGTCGTCGAGCTGTACGAGGCGAGCAAACACAAGCGGGCGATGCCGCCGGCACCGTCCCGGTGAACGAACTCGGCGGTCCGGAGCGCGTCTAGGAGCACCAGAGCGCGTCTAGGAGCACCAGAGCGCGTCTAGAAGCTCCGGAGCGACTCGATCACGTCGTGTGCCGAGCCGTCGTCGATGGCCGCACGGGCGGCCTCAATGCCGTCGTCGATCGAATCGACGTCTTCGCGAGCGTAGATGCGGAGGGCCGCGTTGAGCGCGACCGCGTCGGCGAACGGTCCGTCTCGCTCGCCAGCGAGGACCGCCTCCGTGATCGCAGCAGAGTCGCCGGCGACGTCGCCGACCGCGAGGTCGTCTTCTTCGAGGTCCATCCCGTAGGCGGCGGTCTCGATGTCGAAGTCGTCGAAGGTCGCGGCGTCGCTCCCGCCCGCGCCGGCGGTCCACTCGGCGACCTTCGTGTAGCCGGGTCGGACGTCGTCGTACCCCTCCATTCCCTGGAACATCAGCACGCGGTCGAGGTCGTGGAACGTGCTCTCGGTGAACGTGTCGACCACCTTCTTCGCGAACGCGAGGTGGTAGAACGAGCCGAGGTGGACGGACGCCCCGGCGGGGTTCGCCAGTGTCTCGATGGTGTTGATGAACGTCCGGACGCCCATCTGATCGCGGCGGTCGAAGAGCGCGTCGACCTCGGGGTTGAACGCGGGCTGGTAGTAGAAGCCGAAGCCGGTCTCGTCGACCATCGCGGCCGAGTCACGCGGCGTCACCTCCGTCGCGACCCCGAGTTCGTCGAGGACGTGTTTGTACGCGTCCTGTTTCTGGGTCGGAACGCGGTCGCCTGAGTGGACGACGACCGGAGTGCCCGCGGCGGCCGCCACCGCACCGGCGGCGACGCCGAGGATGGCAGTTCGGCCCTTGCCGTCGTAGTTCGCCCCGCAGTCGACGGGGTCGACGTCGGGTTCGGCGTACTCGACGCGGTCGCACATCACGTCGACGTACGCGCCGAGCTCTTCGGGCGTGTTGCGCTTCCAGCGGTTCGAGAGCCAGAACGCCCCGAGCGTCGTTGGGTCCGGCTCCCCGGCGAGGATTCGTTCGAACGCCTCCGTCGCCTGCGCGCGCGTGAGGTCGTCCGCGGACTTGTGCCCGGAACCGCACACCTCGGTCATCAGCCGCTTCAGCGGCCAGTCGCCGAACTCCTGCGTCGCTTGCGCCATACCGTCCGTTCGGCTCCTCGAACGAAAAGCCTCCCGCTCGAGTCCCGTCCGCCGGGAACGGGTGTGGCGTGTGATCGCTCCGCACGTATTCTGACACCTCGGTAGCGAATGCGACTTGAGTACGACGATCGGGTGAGTAGCGTCCAAAAAGTGACGATAACGCACAGATATTTCCGATACTATTATATGAACGCCTATCTAACTGATAGACGAACCCAATGACGTCCACATCCGTGGCGACCGCGTTGACGCTGTATCGCTCCCGCACACTGACGCTCGAACAGGCGGCGACGATCGGCGGCTGTTCTGTGGCACAGCTCGAGGCGAGTGCCGAGGCGTTCGCGCCGGCCGCCGCGACGCGGGCCGCCGACGACTGAGGCGTCGCATTCGAGACCCTCCGCTCGGGTCGGGTCTCTGGATACCCGGCAGCCTGGTGGCCGTGACGTCTCGCCACACCCTCCCCAGTGCGTGTATAGCGGTGACGGCGCAAGCGATGCGACCACGTGACACCCGGGCGCTGTTTGGCCACGCCCTCCCGGGGCGATTCTGTACGTTGTCGGTGAATGCGTAAACGAGACGACAGTGCGACCGCCGGACGCCAATTACCGCCACACCCTCCCCAGCCGATTCGCTCTCGTACGTGTGTGGTGGACGTATGACCGAGACGCCCGCGCGACCGCCGGACACCAGTTACCGCCACACCCTCCCCAGCCGATTCGCTCTCGTGCGTGTGTGATGGACGTATGACCGAGACGCCCGCGCGACCGCCGGACACCAGTTACCGCCACACCCTCCCCAGCCGATTCGCTCGGTCGCTGCGCTCCCTCGCTCATCCCTCGCACGCGCTCGCGAGCCCGCCTTCGGCGACCTCGCGAGGCGCGCGCCACCGCGAGACCGGTGCTCTGGTCGACCGCGTTGGGGCGCGACAGCCGTTGGTGGTGGGTCAGGAGGTCTCGATTCCGTCACGGCGACCGCGTTCCGGTGAGTCCGCCACAGTCGTGACCGAACACCACGGTCGCGTCGTGCCGCCGGTCGAGCTCACGGAGACGGCGGCGGCTCGCCCGCCACTCGGTCTCTCCCCACAAGAAGTCGCCACCCGGCGGGATGCCCGCCTCGTCGTTCGCCGGGAGCGCGGCCTGGTCGCTGGTGAAAAGTAGCGTCTCCGCCTCGAGGTGGAACATCCCACCGATCGTACCGGGCGTGTGTCCCGGCAGGTGGACGAACGCGAAGTCGGTGAAGTGGGTCTCACGGTCACGGGTGAGCGGAACCCAGTTCAGGTCGCGGTCGAAGTCCCCTCGGAGGTACCCACCGTCGCCGGCACCGGCGACCGCGTCGTAGTACGCGAACTCGAGCTCTCGCTCGTGGACGTACACCGGCGTTCTGGTCCCCTCGAACCACGCCAACCCGCCGGCGTGGTCGACGTGGAGGTGGCTCTGGACCACCGCGTCGACGTCGTCGGTCTCGAAGCCGGCAGCCGCGAGGTCGTCGTCGAGCCGATGGTCCGCGGACGCGGACGGATAGAACGCCTCACAGAGGTCGTCCGGCCAGTGACCCGCCGCGGCCGCGTGGTGGATCCCCGGGTCCCGGAGTATCGTCGCCGCCGGGTGCTCGATGACGAACGCGTGAACCGGGAGGGCCCCGTGCTCGAGTTCGGGGCGCTGTTCGCCGTGTGTTGCCCGGGTGTGTCCCTCGGGCAACGAGTTCTCATCACACCGCAGTTCGCCTCGATCGATGACGTGGACCGTGGCGTCGACCATCGGCTGGCAACGGGACAGCGCCGGGTAACCCGTTCGGGCCACCTCGAACCGCCAGCAGGCGGCCCCACCCGAAACGAGGGGGTCACGCGAGGAGGCGCACACCGACCGGTCGAACGTTCGGCGGCACCGATCGACCGCCCCCGAGGGGACGAACGGAGCACTCCCGTGTGGTACGGACGCCTCAGTGATCCGTTTCGCCTCGAGATCGACCGTCCGGCGCAACCGACCCGATCCGTCCCGACTGCACGGTGGCGCGCGCCTCGCGAGCCGCGAAGCGTGCTCGCGAGCGCGTGCGAGGGATGAGCGAGGGAGCGAAGCGACCGAGCGAATCGGCTGGGGAGGGTGTGGCGGTAATTGGCGTCCGGCGGTCGCGCGGGCGTCTCGGTCACACACCCACCAACGACGTATGCGAGCGAATCGGCCCGGGAGGATGTGGCGGTAACTGGTGTCCGGCGGTCGCGCGGTCGTATTCGTCACAGAGCCACGCACACATACACACGGAATCGGCGCCCAAGGGCGCGGCTGAAACGAGCGTCCGGCCGTCGTGTGGTCGTCGGCGTCAGGCCGCGTCCCGCACGCCCGCGTCGTCGAGGGTGATCTCGGTCACCTCGACGATGCGGGCGTCATCAAGCAGCGTCTCGACGGCCGCCTCGGGGACGGCCTGGTCGAGGTTGTACACGGTGAGCGCCTCGCCGCCCTGCGTCTCGCGGGCGTTGAACATCCCGGCGATGTTGACGTCGTGTTCGCCCAGCACGGTCCCGATGAAGCCGATCACACCCGGCTCGTCGGTGTTGCGCGCGACGAGCGTGTGGCCGTACGGGACGGCGTCGACCCGGAAGCCGTCGATGCGGACGATGCGCGGGTCGTCGCCCGCGAACAACGTCCCCTCGACCGCGAGCGACTCCTCACCGTTGTGGACGGTCACCCGCACCAGACTCTGGAAGTCTTCTGTCTGTCGCGTCTTCGACTCGGTCACCTCGATGCCGCGCTCGTCGGCGAGCCGCGGCGCGTTCACCGCGTTCACCTGCCACTCGAGGGGCTCGAAGACGCCTTTGAGCGCCGAGGCGGTGACAAGTTCGACGTCCTCGGCGGCGATGTCGCCCTCGTAGGTCGCCTCCACGCTCGTGATCCGTCCGTCGAGCAGCTGTGCAGCCACCCGACCGGCGGTCTCGGCGACGTCGATGTACGGCTCGATCCGTGGGAACGCGGTCTCGTCGACCGAGGGCGCGTTGAGCGCGGTGAGCACCGGCTCTTCTGCGAACGCCGAGCGCACCGCCTCGGCGGTGTCGACGGCGACGTTCTCCTGGGCCGCCTCCGTCGACGCGCCGAGGTGTGGCGTGACGACGACGTCCTCGACGTCGAGAAGCGGCGAGTCGGCCGGCAAAGGCTCCGTGGCGAACGAGTCGAGCGCGGCACCGGCCACGACGCCGTCGTCGACGGCGGCCGCGAGCGCCTCCTCGTCAACGATCCCACCGCGCGCGCAGTTGATCAGGTACCCCCCCTCGAGCTGTGCGAGCTCGTCGGCACCGATCATTCCTTCCGTCTCGGGCAACAGCGGCGTGTGGACCGTCGCCACGTCGGCGCGGGCGAGTGCCTCGTGGAGGTCGTCAACCAACTCGGCACCGAACTGCTCTGCGCGCTCCGGAGAGATGTAGGGGTCGTAGACGACGAGGTCCATCCCGAGCGAGTCGAGCCGCTTTGCGACCTCCTGGCCGACGCGACCGAGCCCGACGATGCCGAGCGTCTTGTTGTTGAGCTCGGTGCCGAGGAACGCTCCTTTCGCCCACTCGCCGTCCTTTAGTCGAGCGTGCGCCTGTGGGATCGACCGCGCGACCGCGAACGTCATCGCGACCGTGTGCTCTGCGGCCGCCCGGACGTTCCCTTCGGGGGCGTTGGCGACGATCACGCCGTGGTCGGTCGCGGCCTCGATGTCGATGTTGTCGACGCCGATGCCGGCCCGCCCGACGATGACGAGGTCCGACGCCGCCTCGAACACCGCCTCGGTCACCTCGGTGCCAGACCGAACGATGAGCGCGTTGGCGTCGGCGACCGCCTCCAGCAGTGCGTCCCCCTCGACCTCGTAGTCCGTCTCGACCGTGTGCCCGGCGTCCGCGAGCCGGTCGAGGCCCGCGTCGGCTATCGGATCCGTGACGAGTACCTTCATGCCAGTATCGACCGGCGGCGCGAGGTTAACGCTTTCTTCATCGCAGCGTTTTGCCACCCGCGTGCAGTCGTCGGATTCGCTCCGCATTCTGCGGTACGCACCGCCGCGATGACCGATCAAAACTGTCTGTTCGTCCACTGATGTCGGGGCGATGTCGACACCGCTCGTCGTCTTCTGGCGGGCACACTCAGGCGCTCGTCGCGTTCCGTGGCTCCGGGCTCGGGGTGGACTCGTTCGACGGTCCCTGGGTCGCGTTCGTCTCGCCCGGTACCGGCGCGGTCGGCGTCGGTGCGCCAGCCTGCGGTGTCACCGCGCGCGAACCCTCCCGATCGTTCTCCACGAGGAAGTCGGCGAGGTTGCCGATCAGCGCGTCGTTGTCGACGCGCTGGGTGTTCTCCGGCACGAAGACGTCGCTGTCGCCGACCACGACGACGCCGTCGTCGCGGGCGAGCACGGGCGCGTCCGTTGCCGCCCGCGTCGTCGACAGCTGGCTCCCCTCGATCGGCCGGAGCACGTCGCCGTCGGTGGCCGCCGTGTCGACGGGGGTCACCGTCTCGAACATCGCGCGGTCGACGCCCTCGGTCAACGACGCGTCCCCGGTCGGCTCGGCGTACACGCGCTGGTAGTTCAGGTCGTTCTCGACCATGTTGTACACGTATCCCGGACCCGAGGTGGTGCCGAGTCGACCGTCGAGTGCGGCCGCGCCGGGCGCGTCGAAGCCGGCGCTGGGCTCCGTCGCGACGATCAGGTGTCCCCCCGACTCGCGGAACGACTCGATGTCGTCGAGGGCGGCCGCCGAGTAGTCGCTACGGAAGGTGACGAACGCGTCTGCGTTCGCGAGCTCCTCGCCGAGCGGCGACGACTCGTCGCCGGTCGACGGCCCGGCGGTCGGAGTCGGCCGCGACGAGTCGGGCGTGTACACCCGAACCTCGTGGCCGTTCTCGAGGAGCACGTTCGCCAGCGGCCGGACGTTCCGAGCCGTGACCTCTGGGCCGCCGAAGCCGAGCAGCGCGAGCGGGCCGGCCGGCTGGTCGGTCGACGGCTCGACACCCGGGTCGAAGACGACGGTTTGGGTCGGCGCATCGCTCGACATCTCGATGGTCGCCTCGCCGGGGGTCCGGTCGTTCACCAGGTCCGCGTTGGTGTAGTGAGCGTTCGCTATCTCCGGTGCGGGAGCGGCCCCGTCGCCGTCGACGAATCCGACGACCGCCGCTCCAGAGACGACGGTCGCGAACGTCACGACGAACGCGACCGCGAGTGCAGGCAGTCGGTTCACGCGCGCTCACCTCCGTGGGGCGAGCCAAGGGCGTTCGGATCCGCCACCGCCTCGGCGCTAGACGCCGCCGTGTCGGCAGTGCTCGCTCCCGTCTCCGTCGTCGGAATGTCGCTTCCCGCGACCTGTGCGACCGTGTCCACGTGCGGTACCGAACCGAGGTGGACGTACGCGAGCCCCATCGGCTCGACCTCGCCGTAACCCGGGTCGGTCGCGTAGACGGCGACGACCTGCGCGTCGGTTCGGACCAGTATCGGGAACCGACCGTCCGGGCCGGTCTCGCGCGTGTCGACCCGGTAGTCGCCGAGTTCGGCCCGGGTGGCGGCCTCGTGGACCGCCTCGGTGAGCGACCCGATCTCGTCGGCGTACCCGTTCTCGACGGCCTCCGTGCCGAGGTAGACGTCGGCTTCGGCGACCTCCGCGCGGGAGAGTTCGAACTCCTCGCCGCGTTCGGCCATCATCGCGTTCACGAACGTGTCTGCGAGCGTCTGTTGACGCGCCCACCCTTCGATCTCGTTGGTCCCGACCTTGTCGGGGCCGCTCGGCCCGGCGACGGGTGCCCGCGGCGCGGGCGCCGGAGCGTTCAGCCCGACGCTGCCGACGACCGACGTCGGGAGGACGTAGATGTCGTCTGCGGGGGCCATCGCGTAGTAGCCGCCCGACGCACTCGTCGCCTGCACGCTCGCTATCACCGGCATCGCTCGGCTGGTTCGTTGGACCGCCTTGTACATCCGTTCGGACGCCGCCGGTGCGCCGCCGGGCGTGTCGAGTTTCAACACCACCGCGCCGACGGAGTCGTTGGCGCGTACCTCGGCGAGCTCCGACTCGACGTCGTCGGCGAGCCCGGCGGTGACCGGCCCCTCGATCTCGACGACGGCGACGGTGTCGCCGGTGTCGCTGGCGGCGCCGTAGACGCTCGGTGCGACGACGACCCCGAGGAGGGCGGCGGCCACCACGACGGCCGCGAGCTGTCGCCGTGGCGTCACTGCTGTAGAGCGCTCGTCGGTTGCCATTCGCGCATCGACCCAGCGGCGTCGCGAGTATAAATGCCGGGGGCGCGTCCCGCGTCGTGCGACACGGCCCGAGCCGGCCGACGTAACCCTTACCCTCTGTGACCGCCAGTGACAGGGTATGACCGACGAGCGGGACGCAGACCGTCACAAGTTCTCGACCGGCCAGGGGGTCGACGTCGACTACGAGGAGTTCACGCTCGACCCGGAGGCGGTAGACGCCGACCCGACGACCGTCGACCCCGTCGACGCACACGTGCTCACGGACCTGCTCGACCGCCGTAACGTCGAGCAGGACGCCGTGGACGTCGAGCGGCTGGTCGACGTCGGGCTCTCGTATATGCAAATCAACCGCTTCGAGGAGGCGACGGAGACGTTCGAACGAGCCGCTCGATTCGCCGACGAGGAGTCACTCGACGCCCAGGAGGCGTGGGTCAATAAGGGGGCTGCCCACGCCGAACTAGAGGAGTACGACGAGGCGATCGGCGCCTATCGCGAGGCGCTCCACGTCGACGACGACTCCGAGCACGCTGCCACTGCTGAAACCAACCTCGCGTACGCGCTCTGGGAGTCGGGGCGGAGCGAACAGGCGCTCGAGCACGCCGAACGCGCCGTAGAGATCGACCCCCGGTTCGCGCAGGCGTGGTACAACCGTGGGTTCCTCCTCGTCGAACGTGGGCTGGCCGAGGACGCCGTCTCGTGTTTCGACAACGCGATCCGGCTCGGCTACCGCGAGGCCGACGTGCTCGAAGAGAAGGCCCGTGCGCTGGAGGAGGCGGGCGAGCACGAGCAGGCCGAGACGGTGGCCGACCGCGCCGAGGAGCTCCGCCGCGAGGCCGAAGCGGAGCTGGTGGACGAACAGGGCGCAGACGGGCGCGCTCCCGAGCGGCGCGCCCCCGAGCGGCGTGACCGTGAGCCAGCACGCGAGCTCCAGGGTGAGGGACCGGAGGGGTTCTAATGCTCCTCCGTGAGCGCGAGACGCCGGAGGGAACGCTCGTCTCGGTGTGTGACGCCGACTGTCTCGGCGAGACGTACGAGAACGGTACCGCCCAGATCACCGTCGACGAGTCGTTTTACGGCGGACCTGAAGCGACCGAAGCGGACCCAGCGGCCGTCGTCGACGCGCTCCACCGTGCACAGGTTGGCAACATCGTCGGCACCGAGGCGGTCGACGTCGCGATAGACGCCGGCATCGTCGACGAGGGTGCAGTGTTAGAGTTCGATGGCACGCGACATGCCCAGCTGCTCTGGCTGTGACGGAGTTCGATACACAAACACTTTTGTTTAGACCCGTCTAATTTCTTCGTGAGTATGTCTGTCTCGCCGTCGTACCGTTCGACCCAGCCGACCGGGTCTCACTCGCGATGACCGAACCAACGTGGCTGACCGTCCTGTTCATCGCTGCCGGCGCCCAGCTCGCGGTGCTCCCGGGCGAGAAGGTACAGCTGCTGATCGCCGGGCTCTCGGCGCGGTACCGCCCGGTCGTCGTGGTGAGCGCGGCTGCGGCTGCCTTTGCCGGCTGGACGGCCCTCGAGATCGTGTTCGGCCGTGCGCTCACCCGTGTCCTCCCGGGGATCTACCTCGACGCGTTGACGGCCGCGCTGTTTCTCCTCTTCGCGTACCTGCTGGTCACGAGCGCGCCCGCCCCCGACGCGGAGAATCCGACGCGGGCGGACGCACGGGAGACCGACGGCGGTGACCTCGACGTGCGCGTGCCGCTCGTAGGGTGGCACGTCCCGAACAAGTTCGGCGGCTTCCTCCCGATATTCGCGATGATGGCGTTCGGTGAGTTCGGCGACAAGACGCAGCTGATCACGATCTCGCTCGCCACCCAGTACGGCGCGTTTCCGACGGCCATCTGGGCCGGCGAGATGCTCGCGATCGTCCCGGTGAGCGCGGCGAACGCGTACATCTTTCACCGCTTTGCACACCGACTCGACATGCGGAAAGCACACTTTGCGGGCGCAGCGCTGTTCGCCTTCTTCGCGTTCGACTTCGGTCTCGGCGTCGTAACCGGCGTCTCGCTGTGGGAGACCGGTACCGACGCGGTACTCGGGCTGGCGTGAGCGACACACCGCCCGCTGCCGTGTTCTCACGCTCGTGACGGCCGCCGACTCAGAGTCCGGCGACGTCTTCTATCGCGTCGGTGAGCGCCCGGACGCTCTCGACGGTGTGCTCGCCCATGTGGCCGATCCGGAACGTCTGCTCGCCGATGTCGCCGTAGCCGTTCGAAAAGACCATGTCGTACTCCGCGGAGACGGTCGCTATCGTCTCGGCCACGTCGATGCCCTGCGTGTTCTCAATACACGTCACGGTGCGTGACTCGTACCCCTCCTCGGCGAAGGTGTCGAAGTGCTCGTGGGCCCACTCGCGGGTGTACTCGGCCATCTCGCGGTGGCGTTCGTCGCGGGCCGCGTGGGTCTCTTCGAGCATGTGTTTCATTTGCTTGCGGTACGCCAACAACAACGGAATCGCGGGCGTCGAGTGGGTCTGGCCCTTCCGGTCGTAGTAGTCGAGACAGCGCCGGAAACCGCCGTACCACGAGGAGGTCTCCACCTCGGCTTCGCGCTCGTAGGCCGCGTCGCTGACGACACACACGGCGAGTCCGGGCGGCATCGCGAACGCCTTCTGGACCGAGGTGAAGATGGCGTCGATGTTGTGTGCCTCGATGTCGACGTAGTCGCCGCCGAGCGCGGAGATGGCGTCGACGACGAAGTACGTGTCCGGGTACTCCGCGACGACGTCGCCGATCTCCTCGATCGGATTGCGGACCCCGGTCGAGGTCTCGTTCATCACGACCGTGACCGCGTCGTACCCGCCGTCTGTGGCCTCGAGCGCCTCGCGTACGTCTTCGGGCTTGACCGCCTCACCCCACGGGTACTCGATGCGGTCGACGGCTTTGCCGAGCCGCTCGGCGACGTTCGCCTGTCGCTCGCTGAAGGCACCGCTCGTCGGACACAACACCCCGCCGTCGTCGACGAGGTTGAGCGTCGTCGCCTCCCAGAACTCCGTTCCGGAGGCGGTGAGTACGATCACGTCGTTGTCGGTGCCGAGGAACTCCTTCGTGTCCTCGACGACGGTCGTGTACAGGTCCGTCATGCGGTCCATCCGGTGACCGAACATCGGCTGTGCCATCTCGTCGATGACGTCCGATCGCACCTCGGTCGGCCCCGGGAGGTACAGCGTCTTGTCGGTGTAGTCGTCTCGGTATTCGCGTTTCTTCGTCACTGGCGTCACCCGATGTCGTACACCGGGTCGGGAACCCGTATGGTCCTTTTGATGCGCTCGCGTCGTGCGGGTGGCGTGTCGCTGTCGTGAGCGTGGAGCAGCCACGCCGCGTCCTCTCGTGCCGCCGCTGTTCGAGAGCATATCTCACCACGAACTGATATAATGTACACGCGCTATCATGGTACTCGTTACACGCTCATATCAGCAGATACAGCGCGATTCAACGCGTGAGGTGTGCTATCTCGTCTCCCAACATATACGAAATATGAAAGCTTATGTCTGCCCGCACGCTCCGTTGGTGTATGCGACGTTTCACCGCTACACAGCCGACGCGCTCGCTCGCTCCGCTACCTGCACCGCCCTCGGTCGCGAGTTCGCTCGCGACGCTGCTCGCGTCGTTCTCGGTCGTCGTCCTCGCGCTCACAGCACTCGCGTACCCGACCGTCGCCGTCTCAGCACTCGCGGGGGCGGCCATCGTCGCCGTCCGGCGGCCGCTCACCGACCGACTCGCTTCGGCGCTCGCGGCGTGGCAGCACGCGCCGGTCGACGGCACAGCGTTCGGTCGTCGCCGCCGATATCGGTAGTGAACGCCGTGACATCCACGGCCACACGACACGGGGACACGCGTTTCGGTCACGCCCTCCCGGACGGTTGGCTCTCGTACGCGTGAGCGGCCGTGTGATCGAGACGACCGTGCGACACCCAGACACAGGTTTCAGCCACGCCCTCTCGGGCCGATTCGCTCGGATACGGTATTCGTGAGGCTGCGACCGAGACGACCGCGCAACACCCGGACACCAGTTACCGCCACACCCTCCCCAGCCGATTCGCTCGGATACGGCGTTCGTGAGGCTGCGACCGAGACGACCGCGCAACACCCGGACACCAGTTACCGCCACACCCTCCCCAGCCGATTCGCTCGTATAGGTCGGTAGAGCGTGCGTGAATACGACCGCGCGACACCCGGACACCAGTTACCGCCACACCCTCCCCAGCCGATTCGCTCGGTCGCTTCGCTCCCTCGCTCATCCCTCGCACGCGCTCGCGAGCCCGCCTCCGGCGGCCCCGCGAGGCGCGCGCCACCGGCATGAGGCTGGCACACGCACGGCGTATCGAGCGGACGTGGTGGACGGCTTCGTAGGGGGTCGAGGACGACTTCGTGCCCTCGGCACCGGGTCGGTTCCGAGAAGACACGGATCGCTTATGTAACTACCCGGTACAACAACTCGGTGATGGACGACGCCACGACGACCGCGAGCCGACACAGCAGACGGCGGTTTCTCGCACTCTCTGGGACGACCGGACTCGCCGGGCTCGCCGGGTGTAGTGCGGAGCGGGTCGACGAAGGCGCGGACGGCGAAGGCGACGAGTCGAACGCGAGCGACGACGCGAGCGAGGCGAACGCGACCGCCGACGAGGACGCGAGTGACGCCGACGAACCGCCCACGCTGACGGTCGCTACCTACGGCGCGTTCGTCGACGCGCCGTCGGTGAGCCCGGGCGCGTGGCTGAAAGACACCTTCGAGTCGCGCGTCGACGCGACGGTCGAGTGGGTGACTCCCGACACCGAGTTGAACTACTACCTCGAACGCGCCGCCTCCGGCGCGTCGATCGACGCCGACCTCTACGTGGGGCTCACCACGGAGGACCTCGTACGGGCCGACAGCGAACTCGACGCCGATCTCTTTGCCGAAGCCGGCGCGGTCGATGGGACAGAAGCACTTCGTGAGGGGCCAGACCTTGATCCGTATGGTCGGGCCATACCGTTTGATAGAGGGTATGTAACGCTCGTCTACGACGGCACCGAGATGACCGCTCCAGAAACGTTCGAGGGACTGCTCGACGACGACCATCGTGGGGCCCTCATCGCGCAAAACCCGGGCAGCTCGTCGACCGGCCGGTCGTTTCTCCTCCACACGATCCATCGGTTCGGCGACGGTGGAGACGAGGGTGGGTACGGCGGCGGTGGCGACGAGACGGTCGAGGGCGCAGACGGCGACCCCGACTACGACTACCTCGACTACTGGGCCGACCTCCAGGCGAACGACGTGCGGGTGCTGGGGTCGTGGGAGGACGCGTACACCGCGTGGTCGAACGGCGAGGCACCCATGGTGGTCTCGTACTCGACCGACCAGGTGTTCGCCGCCGACGCGGGCGAAGAGCTCGAGCGACATCAGATCCGGTTTTTGAACGACGAGGCGTACGCGACGCCAGAGGGAATGGCGGTGTTCGCCGACGCCGACGAGCCCGCGCTCGCCCGCGAGTTCATGTCGTTCCTGCTCGAGCCCGCCGTCCAAGGCGAGATCGCGAAACGGAACGTCGCGTTTCCGGCGACGACGACCGCAGCGCTGCCCGACGAGTACGCGTCGCTCGCGAAGGAGCCGGCCACCCCGGTCACGTTCGGATACGACGATCTCCAAGGGAGCCTGGACGGGTGGATAACCGACTGGGAGCGGCAGGTCGCCGGCAACTGAGCGGGTCGCCGTGAGCGACACCCCGCATCGGCTTCGCGACCGCGTGAAGCGACGAGCACTCGCCGCGCTCACGGCCGCGACCGTCGCGGTGCTCGTCGTGGTCTTCTACTACCCGGTGGGGACGGTCCTCGTTGAGGCGGTCGTCGTCGACGGCCGCCTCACCCTCACCGTCTTCGCCGACCTCCTCCGTGACCCGTTCTACCTCGGCGAGGTCGCCCGGCTGTTCACCGGTGAGGGACCGGTCGCGGTCGCCCGCGCGTTGGCCGCACCGGACCGACGGCTCGGGATCGTCGGCTTCACCGCCTACCAGGCCGTGCTCTCGACGATCCTCAGCGTTGCGCTCGGGCTCCCGGCCGCGTACGTCCTCGCGCGCTTCGAGTTTCCCGGTCGGCGGACGCTCCGTTCCGTGACGATCCTGCCGTTCGTGCTCCCGTCGATCATGGTCGCGGTGGGATTCGTCGCCACCTTCGGCCGGAACGGCACGCTGAACGCGGTCCTCACCGCGGTCGGTGTGCCGCGGGTCGAGCTCATGTTCACGCTCGAGGCGATCCTGATCGCCCACGCCTTCTACAACGCGCCGCTCGTCGCACGAGTGACGACCGCGGCCTGGGAGTCGGTCGACGCGAGTGCGGTCGAGACCGCCCGAAGTCTCGGTGCCGGGCCGCTACGGGCGTTCCTCGACGTCGTCGCCCCGCAGCTCTACCCGGCAGTGTTGACGAGCGCCGCACTCACGTTCGTCTTCACGTTCGGCACCTTCCCGATCGTGTTGGCGCTCGGCGGGTTCGAGCTGGCGACCGTCGAGGTGTTCGTCTACCGGCTCGCACGCGATCTTCAGTACGCGGAGGCCGCCGCGCTCGCGCTCGTCGAGCTCGCGATCGCACTCGGCGTGTTGTTCGCGTACCTCCGATACGAGGCGGCGACAGCGGTGTCCGCTCGCCGCGTCCGCCCACTGCCACGAAAGCCGCTGTGGCCGACCGCCTGGACGCCGCGAGCGCTGGCCGAGCGGGCGGGGATCGTCACCTACGCGGGGATCGTCGCGGTCGTCTTTCTCGCGCCGATCGTCTCGATGTTACTGGCGAGTGTCACGACCGCCGACGGGTCACTCACGCTCGACCACTACCGGTTCTTGCTGACGCGCCAACAGACGGGGGCGGCGTTCCAGGTGCGGCCCTGGCCTGCGGTTCGGAACTCGGTGTTGTTCGCTGGGGCGTCTGCGCTGGTCGCGCTTCCGATGGGCGTCGTCGTCGCCGTGATCACGACCCGCGCGTCTCGGGGACGGTCGCTCGTCGGCGCGGTCGCGATGGCACCGTTCGCCGTGTCGGGGATCGTAGTCGGACTCGGCCTCCTCCGCGGACTCGTCTTTGGGGTCGAGGTGGCCGGGTGGCGGATCGCCGTCGCCGGGTCGGCGGCGATCGTCGCCGCCCACGCGGTAGCCGGCTACCCGTTCGTGGTGCGAACGGTGGCGCCCGGGTTGGCGTCGCTCGACGCGTCGCTGGTCGAGTCGGCGCGGGCGCTCGGGGCATCGCGAGCGCGCGCTCTCTTCGATATCGAGCTCCCGCTCGTGTGGCCGGGCGTGGTCGCAGGCGCGGCGTTCGCGGTCGCTATCTCGATGGGCGAGTTCACCGCGACGGTCGTGCTCGCGACGGGGGCAGACGCCTACACGATGCCGGTCGCGATCGAACGATTCATCGGCCGGCGGCTCGGACCCGCGACCGCGATGGGCGTCGTCCTCCTGGTCGTGACCGGCGTCAGCTTCCTCGTGATAGAGCGACTCGGGGGTGAGGTCCGTGACTACTGACGGGTCGGGCGCGCGAGACGACCGCGAGGCGCACGACGACCGCGACGGAGCCCCGTACTCACCCGAGGCCTCGGGTGACGCGACGACTGACGGGGAGTTCGGCCGCCCTGGCCCGAACGTGCCGACCGCCGTCGAGTTCGACGGGGTCACGAAGCGCTACGGCGAGACAGCCGCGGTCGACAGCGTCGACCTCGCGGTCCGCGAGGGCGAGTTCTTCACCGTCGTCGGACCCTCCGGCTGTGGGAAGACGACGATGCTGCGACTCGTCGCCGGCTTCGAGGCGCCTACCGACGGCCGGGTACGGTTCGGCGGAAGCGACGTCTCCGGGGTGCCTCCGGAGGCGCGCGACGTCGGCGTCGTGTTTCAGAACTACGCGCTGTTTCCGCACCTGACTGTGGGCGAGAACGTCGGGTATGGGCTTCGGTTCTCGGCCCCGCCCGGTGGGGTGAGCCGCGAGGAGCGGATCGACGCGCTGCTGGAGCTCGTCGACTTACCGGGAACGAGCGGGCGCGACCCAGACAGTCTCTCCGGGGGACAGCGACAGCGAGTGGCGATCGCTCGCGCGCTCGCGCCGGGACCGAACGTCTTGTTGCTCGACGAGCCGATGAGCGCGCTCGACGCGCGGCTCCGGGAGCGGCTCCGGCTCCAGGTGCGCTCGATTCAGCGCTCGCTCGGAATCACGACGGTGTACGTCACCCACGACCAGGAGGAGGCGCTCTCCGTCTCCGACCGGGTCGCGGTCATGCGCGACGGGTCGGTCGTGCAGGTCGCCCCGCCACGGACGGTATACCGACGACCGGCCTCGCGGTTCGTCGCCGAGTTCGTCGGCGACAACAACGTGTTCGAAGGCGTCGTCGCGGCGAGAGGCACCGTCTCGGCGGCCGAGTCCGAGGGGGGCGAAACGGTGAACGACGATGGCGACGAGCGGCGGGTCGTGCCGGTGGCGGTCCACGACACGACACTCGCGATCGGGGTCGGCGGAGGCTCACCCGAGCGCGCGGACGACGAGGGGGCGGCGACGGCCACCGACGCCCACGGCACTGGGTGGTCGAGCACGCCGCGTGCTGGCGATCGGGTCGTCTTTTGTGTCCGTCCACAGCACCTGCAGGTCGACCGGGCACGGAACCGGCTTCGAGCCGACGTCGAGGGCGCGGAGTTCCTCGGCGAGACAACCCGCGTGCACCTCACCTGGAGCGGTCAGCAGTTGGTGCTCTCGGCCGAGGAGCCGCTTTCGGGGGCGGTCACCGTCGGGTTCGACCCACGCGATGCGCACGTCGTCGAGCACACGGCTACCGACAGGGGAGCCGACACGTCTTAATCCGGTCGGACCGACGTGGCTGCATGGCCACAGAGTCGTGTGACGTGTGTGAGCGATCCGTCCGAATTGCGGGCGGTATCGGTGACCTGTGGAACTTCGCGTTCGAGTCGACACAGGGGATGACGCTCGAGCTCGTCGACGGCTCGGAGTTCTTCCTTTGTTTCGAGTGTCTCGAGTCGCTGCCCGAGGATACGGAGCCGACCGCAGCGGACGTCGATGCTCTCCGAGAGCAGACCGACCCCGTCGAGTCGACGAACGCCGCGTTCTGGCACTGGCGCTGACGGGTCCCGGCACAGCGCTCCCGACGTACACTGCTCACCCAGAGACGCGCCAGCGAGCCGCAGCGTGTCAGATTCCTCCCACGAGTAAACTCGTGGGCTTCCTCCTTGCATCTATGTGACGAGCTAGCATCGAACCACGACCGACGGCGTCGACTCGCCCCGACGCCGGTGGCGCGCGCCTCGCGAGGTCGCCGCAGGCGGCCTCACGAGCGCGCGCGAGGGATGAGCGAGGTGGCGGAGCCACCGAGCGAATCGGCTGGGGAGGGGGTGGCCCAAACGGTGTCCGGGTGTCGCGGATCGTCTCGGTCACACAGCCACCAACGACGTATGCGAGCGAATCGGCCCGGGAGGGTGTGGGGCTGAACGGAGCGTCCGGAAGTCGCGCGGTCGTCTCGCTCACACGACCACGATCGCCGTATACGAGCGAATCGGCCCGGAGGGCGTGACGACTCGGTGTCCGGCGGTTGCGCGGTCGTCTCGATCGCACGGCTACGACCAGCCACGCACGGAGTCGCCCCGGGAGGCGGTGACGATACGTGCTATCCGGGTGTCGCTGAGCCGCACTCACGCACGTGCTACCGGCGTGTGCGAGTGAACGATCCGGGAGGCGGCCTTCGTCGCTCGGGTCTCTGCAACCGGTGGTGGCGAACAGGCGACGCGGACCGCTCACTACCGCGGCGGTGCGTCGCACTCCCGCCGTGTTCGCCGCGGTCGGCTCTCAGCGCACGGCGGTGGTGGCCGCGGCATCGTATATAACCGCTCGGTCGACTCAGCTGAACTTTCGCACGGTCATCTCCAACGTGTCGAGGTCTAGAATTGGGGCGTATCCCGCATCAGGCGAGATGTTCACCGAGCGCTGGAAGTCGGTCTGCGCCTGCCAGCACCCCGAGTTGACCGCCAACACGCCGTGGTACTTCCCCCAGCCGAGCTTGTGTACGTGGCCGGTGTGAAACACGTCTGGTACGGAGTCGATCACGAGGTAGTCGCGCGACTCCGGCGCGACCCGCGTGTGCCCGCCGAACTGCGGCGCGACGTGCCGTTTTTTTAGGAGCTGGTACATCGCGCGGTGGGGCTCGTCGTAGCTCGCCTTCTGTTCGGGGAGCTCGGCTATCACCTCGTCTAAAGAGACGCCGTGGTACATCAACACCTCGACGCCTTCGACGGTGACGGTCGCCGGGTTCGAGACGATCTGCGCGTCGTGGACGTCCATGATCGACCGGATCTCCTCGTCGAAGCCGGGCTGTGGCTCGGCGAGGCGCACGGCGTCGTGGTTGCCTGGGATCATCACGATCTCGGTGTCACCCGGCACCTCCTTGAGATACTCTGCGAACAGCTCGTACTGCTCGTAGATGTCGACGACATCGAGCTCCTCGTCTTGGTTCGGGTACACGCCGACGCCCTCGACCATGTCGCCGGCGACGAGGAGGTACTCGACCGGTGCGGCCTCCGGGGTGTGCAGCCAGTCGGTGAAGCGGCTCCACGCGTCGGCCATGAACTCCTGGCTCCCGACGTGGACGTCCGAGATCAGCGCCGCCTGGACGTGCCTGTCGGCTCGGCCGCCAGTGCGCGTCCGTGGAACGTCCGGAAAGTGGATCGCGTCCGCAAAGAGGATCCCGGCGTCGTCGGCGAGCGTCCCCTGGACGGCGAGACACTCGTCTAAGAGGATCTCGTCGACCACGTCGGCGAGTCCCTTGTCTTTCATCACCAACGCGGGGAACGTCCCCGTGCTGTCTTCGAGTTCGACCAACCAGTGGCCCGACCGCGTCGACCGGACGTCGTTTACCAACCCGATCATCGCGGCGTCGCTGCCGCCGGCCATCGACGCGATTGCCTCCGCCGGGCGGTGGTTCACCCGCCCCCGAAGCATCGTCGAGAGCCGTTCGTACCGGTCCCGGAACGTCCGCACGAAGTCGGCGTACTCACCCGTCCCCGTGCTCTGACCGGTCATGTCGTTGCCGACCGAGAGCTCCCGACGCGACGGGTCGCGGTCGCGGTGAGCCACATCGTCGCGCTCACGCTGGTCGTCGCGCTCACGCTGGTCGTCGCGCCCACGCCGGTCGTCGCCGCCGGTCGCCCCAGAGGCGTCGCGGCCAATCGCCGGCACAGACGCGCCCCCCGACCCCTCCGTTTCGAGTGGAGATTCGGTCCGTTCACCCGTTTCAACGCCGGCGTCTCGGACGGGCTCCGCGGTGAGCACTGCCCGAACGTCTTCGGTCGTGATCCGAAGCGCGTCGTCGGCAGCGCGCTCGACCACCCCTTCGATCGCCGACGCGGGGTCGTCTGCGCCAGCGAGAAGTGTCACGGCCTCGCGTTCGGCGTTGTACCCACGGCTGGCGAGTTCGCTCACGACGCGCGTGTTCGACTCCAGCGGCACGACCACATCGAACGCGCGAGCGACTCAAAACCGTTCCGGAGCAGGTGGGGTGCGGTCGCTCACCACTCCCGATCGAAGGCGTCCGCGAGCGACGCCGCGGGCATCGACACCACCGTCGGGCGACCGTGTGGGCACGCGTACGGCCGCTCACACTCGTCCAGACGGTCGAGAAGCGCGTCGACGTCGTCACGGTCGATCGCGTCGCCCCGCTTCAGCGACGGGTGACACGCGAGGTCGGCCAGCAGCGCCTCGCGGGCGTCACGCGGCGACCTCCCGTCGGTGAGGGCGCCCAAGACGTCTCGCATCGACTCGGGGGCCGCCGCCCGGCCAAACGGGGCCGGCACCGTCGAGACGCGGCGCGTGCCGCCGCCGAACGACGTCGTCTCGAAGCCGAGCCGCGAGAGCGTCGTCTCGTGTGTCGCCGCGGCGGCCGCCTCGTCGGCGGACAACGAGACGGTCGCCGGCGGGTCGAGCGTGGCGGTCTGGACGGCCTCGTCATCGAACGCGCGCGCGAGCCGCTCGTAGTTCACCCGCTCGTGAGCGGCGTGCGTATCGAGGACGAGGAGCTCGTCACCCGCCTCGACGAGGGCGTACAGGTCAGCGAACGTTCCGATGGGCCGCGCGTCGGCGAACGCTCCCGACGACGTGCCGTCTGGCTCGCCGACCGGCTCGAGGGCGGTGTCGAGGTCGGTGGCGACGTCGGCGCGGCGCCTGAGGTCCGCTCCGGTGAGCGCGTCGGCGACGACCGACTCGACGGCTTCGGCCACCGCCGGCGCGTCTCGTAACCCGACCTCGCGTTTGGCCGGGTGGACGTTCGGGTCGACCCGCGTCGGCGGCACACAGACGGTCACCGCGGCGACCGGCTCGCGGTCGTCCGGAAGCAACCGCCCGTATCCGGCGCGAACCGCGCCCGCGAGCCGAGCGTCACGGACCGGCCGGCCGTTCACCGCGATCCGGACGTGGTCGTTCGACGCCCGGGTGACGGCCGGATACGCGAGGACGCCGGCGACCCGCACGCTCGGCGGGCCGTCGCCGTTCGTCTCGCGGACATCGCGTGACCGCCGATGATTCGACCGATCGTCGTGCGGTCGCGTGTCGACCCGCGCGTCGATCGTCGTCGACTGACTCGCCGTCTCGCGGTCGTACACGCCGAGGAGTGCGGCCGTTCGGTCGGTTCCGGGCGTCGAGAGCGTCCGCGACCCGTCGTGTTCGAGCGTGAACGCGACCGTCGGATTCGCGAGTGCGTAGTCGCTCACCCGCGCCGTGATCCGACCGAACTCGGCGCGCGTCCCTGCCAGCGACGCACGACGGGCCGGCCGATTCGCGAACAGGTCTCGCACGACCACGGTCGTCCCGCGTCCCCGACCCGCGTCGCTCACGCTCGGGTCCGCCTCGTCTCCCGACCCAACCACGATGCGGGTGCCGACGCCATCGCCATCGGCCGTCGTGAGTTCGAGCGTCCCCGCGTCCGCGATCGCGGCCAACGCCTCCCCGCGAAATCCGAACGAGTCGACGCCGACGGGGTCACCGTCCGGTGCGAGCTTGCTCGTCGCGTGACGCTCCACCGCGAGCCGCGCGTCTGCACGGGACAGCCCTCGACCGTCGTCGGCGACGCGGATTCGGTCGGTTCCGTCGCCGTCGACCGCGACCGTGATCCGTGATGCGCCCGCATCGAGCGCGTTGTCGACGAGTTCGGCGACGACCCGGGCCGGCCTGGGTATCACCTCACCCGCGGCGATTCGGTCGACGGTGGCCTGTTCGAGTCGTCGGACGCGTCCCGGTGGTGACGCCTCACGCTCGTGTGCCTCCCCGCCGACGCTGCGGTCGCCCCCGGGTGGCTCACTCGGCATCGTCGACCCGCCGTTTGAGCTCGTGGAGGGTGTTCAACGCCGCTATCGGCGTCGTGCGCGCGAGGTCGAGGTCACGGAGCGTCGCCACCACCTCGACCGGCACTCCCGTGGCGGCCGCCTCACTGAGTCCACCTGGTGTGCCCCCGCTATCGTCGACGTCGCTCGCATCGCCAATGTCGCTCGCATCGCCAATGTCGCTCGTATCGCCGACGTCGCTCGCATCGCCCACGTCGCTCGTCTCCACCAGCTCGCGCGAGCGCTCGACGACCGAGCGCGGCACGCCGGCGAGCTCGGCGACCTCGACGCCGTACGACGAGGAGGCCGCCCCCGGGACGACCCGGTGGAGGAACGTCACGTCGCCGTCCTCGCGGGTCGCAGTGAAGTGGAGCGTGGTGACACGCTCGTGTGTCTCCGCCAGCGCGGTGAGGTCGTGATAGTGGGTCGCAAACAACGTGGTCGCACCGAGCTCGTCGTGAATGAACTCCACGGCCGCCTGCGCGATGGCCCGCCCGTCCGTCGTCGCGGTGCCGCGTCCGACCTCGTCGAGTAAGACCAGCGAGTCCGGCCCGGCGTCGTGGAGGATCTCGGTGAGCTCGCGCATCTCGCGCATGAACGTCGACTCTCCGCCGGCGATGTCGTCAGAGGCGCCAACCCGCGTGAACACGCCGCGTACGACCGGCAGCCGTGCCGCCTGCGCCGGGACGAACGATCCGACCTGCGCGAGCACGACCGTGAGCGCGACCTGTCGCATGTACGTCGACTTCCCGCTCATGTTCGGGCCCGTGATAACCGCGACCGCCCCGCGCGACAGCGCGGCGTCGTTCGGGACGAACTCCGCGGTCGTCCGCTCGACGACCGGGTGTCGCCCGCCGTCGATCTCGATGCCCGCGTTGGAGTCTGCGCGCAGCTCCGGACGAGCGTAGTCGGCCTCGACGGCGACCGTCGCGAGTGACGTCAGCGCGTCGAGTTCGGCGAGCGCCTGAGCCAGTGCCTGGATGCGCTCGGTCTCGGCGGCCACGCGCTCGCGAACGTCGACGAACAGCTCGTACTCGCGGGCGTCGGCACGGGCGGTCGCGCCGAGGATCGACTCCTCACGCTCTTGCAGCCCGGGCGTGACGTAGCGCTCGCTGTTCTTGAGCGTCTGTCGGCGTCGATAGTCGTCCGGCACCCGGTCGCGGTTCGCGTCGGTCACCTCGATGTAGTAGCCGTGCACCTCGGTGTGGCCGACCGACAGCGAGTCGATGCCGGTTCGCTCGCGCTCGCGGGCCTCAAGATCGGCGATCCACTCGCGGCCGGCCCGTGCCGTCGCCCGGAGCTCGTCGAGGTCCGCGTCGAATCCGTCGCGGATCACCCCACCGTCTGTCACCTCCTGTGGGGGGTCGGCGACGACCGCCTCGGCGATCAGGTCGCGGACGTCGGCGAGTTCGTCGAGCCGCTCGCGAAGGTCCCGGAGGTGCGCGGTTCGCGGGCCGACGGTCGCCGACGACGCGGAGTCGTCCGCGTCCGTCGACGCGTCACCAGCGTCTTCCGGACCGTCGGCGTCAGGTGGCTCGGCCAGCGCCGCCCGCAGGTCCGGGACGACAGCCAGCGTGGCGTGGAGCGACCGGAGGTCTCTGGCGTCGGCGCGCCCGCGGGAGACCCGCGCGACGAGGCGCTCGAGGTCGTAGGCGGTCGAGAGCGCGTCGGCGACCGCCGTGCGCACGAGTGGGCGGTCGACGAGCGCGTCGACCGCGTCGTGTCGCGACCGGATCGCGTCGGCGTCGACGAGCGGCCGTCTGAGCCACCGCTCGAGACACCGCCGTCCGAGCGCACAGCTCGTCTCGTCGAGCGTCTCGAACACCGTGTCGCTCGCGCCGATCCCGCGGTTCTCGAACAGTTCGAGGCTGCGCTGGGCCGCCGCGTCGAGCCGGAGGCGCGCGTCCGGCTCGTACCGCCGGACCCGCGAGACGTACTCGAGCGGACCGTCGTCGCCCTGGGCGTACTCGGCGTAAGCCAACACGGCACCCGCCGCCCGGAGCGCCGCGTCGGTCTCGAGTCGTCGGTCGAGAGCCCCGTCGTAGGGCGCGAGCCGCTCGACGGCCGCATCTCGTCCGAAGACATCGGGGTCGTGTCGGTGGACCGCTCGATCGGGGTCGCCGACGCGGGGATCGAAGTCGTCGACGGTCGAGTTGGCGTCGGTCGGATCGCCGCCGTGCGGGCTTCCGTCGGTCGACCCAGGTGCGTCCGAACGTGCATCGTTCGGGCTCGACGCCGGGTCGAGCCCGGGGCCGACGATCAGCTCGGCGGGGGCGAGTCGGGCGACCTCCTCGGTCACCGTCCCGGGGTCGCCGTCGGTGACGAGACACTCGCCGGTGGTGACGTCGACGACCGCCAGTCCGAGCGTCGGGGCGGCCCGGTCGTCGTCGACATCGCCGCCGGTGTCGGCGACGCTCTCGCGCGCGACCGCGCCGACGTACGTCGTCGTGCCCGACTCGACCAGCTCGTCGTCGACGGCGGTTCCAGGCGTGAGCACCTCGGTCACCGCGCGGTCGACGAGGCCGCTCGTCGCCGCGGCGTCTTCGACCTGTTCGGCGAGCGCGACCCGGTAGTCGGCCTCAAGCAGCGACTCGAGGTACGACGCGGCGGCGTCGATCGGGATCCCCGCCATCGGGTACTCCCCGGTCGAGTCGGAGCGCTCGGTGAGCGTCACCTCGCAGACGCGGGCGACCGTCTCGGCCGCCTCACAGAACGCCTCGTAGAAGTCGCCGACCTGGAACAACACGAGCGCGTCCTCGTGGGCGGCACACAGGTCGGCGTACTGTGAGAGCATCGGCGTGAGCGACGCTCTCGCCGTGGCGATCCCGGGCGGCATCCCCGTGACCGCGGCTCGATCCGCCGGTGACATACACGCACCCGGGGCGGCCGCAGACATAAACGACACGGGCTCCGGAGTGTGACCCCGTCGACACTCGGGTGGTCGGCGCGTTCACGCGCACCGGTGTCGTCCGCTTTCGGGACGCCGTCATGCCGTCGACACCCGAGACGCTTACAGTCGTGGACGACCCACTACGACCGTGTCGAATCGCACGATCATCGTCGGGATGGCCGCGACGTTCGCGGGGCTCACGGCCCTGCTCGTCGTCGCCGGCGTCGTCGTGAATCCGATCCTCCTCGCGGTCGCCGTGCCGATCGGTACCGCGGCCTACCTGTTGTGGTACCACGCCAGCGGTCGGCTCCAGGCACAGATCCGCCGCGAGGCCGACCGGCTGGGGCCGACCGAGCGGGAACGCGCCCGCCAGCGCGCACGAGCCGCAGAGAACCGCCGCGACGCCTACCGAACCGCTGGCACAGCCGGGTCCAGGGCGCAGGGGGCGACCGCGGGCGGTCAGACCGGACGCCGATGGGCCGGTGCTGGCGACCCACGCGACCGTGCTCCGCGGACGACCGGGATGTCCGAACGCGAGGCGTACGCCACGCTCGACCTCGACCCGACCGCCGACGCCGACGCCGTTCGCGCCGCGTACCGCGACCGCGCCAAGCGACTCCACCCCGACGCAGAGACCGGCGACGAGGAGGCGTTCAAGCGGCTGAACCAGGCGTACGACCGCCTCTCTGACTGATCGACGGCTCCGAGAGCGACCGCGGCCCAGGTCTCGCTGTCGACGGGTGGACACCTGCCACACCCACCCGACCGCGACCGCCCGCAAACCGCGTCGATCGCCGTCGTACCCCCCGGAAAACGACCTGTTAAGTGGAACGGGCCCGTACCAATATTCATGCCAGAGGAAACGGATCTGGAGGAGCTGAAGCGGGGAACCGAGCTCGTCAAGCGCGGCTTCGCACGCATGCAAAAAGGCGGGGTCATCATGGACGTCGTCAACCGCGAGCAGGCCCGCATCGCCGAGGATGCCGGCGCGGTCGCCGTGATGGTGCTCGAACACGTCCCCGCGGACATCCGCAAGCGCGGCGGTGTCGCTCGGATGCCCGATCCCGAGCGCGTTCCGGGGATCATCGAGGAGGTCTCCATCCCCGTCATGGGGAAGTCGCGCATCGGCCACCGCAAGGAAGCCGAGATCTTAGAGGCGCTCGGCATCGATATGATCGACGAGAGCGAGGTGCTCACGCCCGCCGACGACGAGTACCACACCGACAAGCGCGACTTCACGTCGCCGTTCGTCTGTGGTGCGCGGAACCTCCCCGAGGCGCTCCGTCGGATCCACGAGGGCGCGGCGATGATCCGCACGAAGGGCGAAGCCGGCACCGGCGACGTCAACCAGGCGGTCAAACACCAGCGCACGATCAAACACCAGATCCGGACGCTCACCGGCCTCAACCACGAGGAGCGCGAGAAGTGGGCCCGCGAACACGGCGCCCCACGCGACCTCGCACACGAGACCGCCGAGGCCGGCCGGCTTCCGGTGGTCAACTTCGCGGCCGGGGGCATCGCGACGCCCGCCGACGCCGCCCTCATGATGTATCACGGCTGTGACGGCATCTTCGTGGGCTCCGGCGTCTTCGGCGCCGAAGACCCCGAGGCGATGGGGACCTCCATCGTCGAGGCCGTCAACAACTGGGACGACCCCGAGGCGCTCGCCCGCATCGCGAGCGGCAGCGGCAAGGGGATGAAGGGCCAGTCGAACGCCGACATGGAAGAAGCGGAGATGCTGCAGGGCCGCGGCGTCTGAGTCGGTCGACGACACCGTTTTCGTGACCGAAACCGTCTGGATCGTTCGCCACGGTCAGCGCCGAGACACCGTCGACGAATCGTGGTCGGTTGTCGCCGACCGCGTCCACGACCCCCCGCTGACCGAACTCGGCCGCTGGGCCGCCTGGCGGGTCGGGCGTCGGTTCGCATCGATGACGCGCGACGTCGATGCGGTGTACGCCTCGCCGTTCTTACGGGCCGTCGAGACGGCCGCGGAGATCACAGACGAGCTCGGCACCGAGTTTCGTCTCGAGCCCGGACTCGGCGAACACCGCAACCCGGCCTGGTTCGACGACGACCCGGACGTTCGATCGCCGGCAGCGCTCGCGGCTCGTTTCGACGACATCGTTCTCGATCACGATCCGCTCGTCGAGCCGGCGTTTCCCGAGACGCACGCGACGGCGATGGACCGGATCGGCGAGACCGCTCGCCGACTCGTCGCGGGCGAAGCGGGGACCGTGCTGCTCGTCGGCCACGGCGCGACCGTCGGCGGCGTCGTGCACGGACTCACCGGCGACGCGGACGACGTCGAGACGCCGCTGTGTGGGGTCACGACGCTCGAGTCGGTGGGCGACCGATGGCGGCTCGTCGACACCGGTGACGTCACCCATCTGGACGTCTGAGGCCTCGACGAGCGCGTCTCACTCGTCGACGACGGTCGCTCCCTGCCCGATCGCCGTCTGGTAGGCGCGGGCGTCGACGCCGGCATCGCCGAAGGCGTCGAGCATCGCGGCCGCGATCGCCTGACGGGTTCCGGGGTAGCAGGCGGCGACGACGGCCGGCCCGGCGCCGCTCACCGTGACGCCGGTCGCGCCGGCCGCGAGCGCGGCGTCGTGGACCGCCTCGTAGCCGGTGATGAGCGCCGCGCGCTCGGGCGTCACCACCGGGTCGGCCATCCCCGTCCCGACGAGGTCCGGGTCGGACCGACACATGCCGACCGCGAGCGTGGCCGCGTTGCCGACGGTCGCGACGAGGGCGTCCATCGACGCGGTCTCGGGGACGACGCGCCGGGCGTCTCGGGTCGACACCGCGACGTCCGGCAGGCACACGACGAGCGGAATCGACGCGTCGACGCTGTGGGTGCCGTCGGCGGTCGTGACGGTGAAGCCGCCGAGTAAGGCGGGCGCGACGTTGTCGGCGTGGGCGACGCCCGAGACGACGGCCTCGCCCTCGGCGGCGATCGGCACGAGCGCCTCCCTCGAGTGCCCGCGGTCGTAGAGTCGGTTGAGCGCGACGGCGGCCGCGGCGGCGCTGGCGGCCGACGACCCGAGCCCAGAGGCCGGCCTGACGCCCTTGTCGATGTGGATGTGCGCCGGAGCGTCGAGCGCCTCGACGACAGCCCCGACGGTGTTGCCGTCGGGGTCCTCCGGGATGTACTGGGCGCCGACCCCCGTCACCTCGATCGTCGTCCGGTCGGCCCGCTCGACGGTGACGACGTCGGCGGGTCGCGAGAGCGCCGCCCCGAAGACGTCGAAGCCGCTCCCGAGGTTGGCGCTGGTGGCGGGTGCCCGTACCGTAACCATGCGGAGGCGTGACTCCCGGGCGTGAAAAAGGAGCGGGATCGCCGCCGGCAGTCGGGTCGTTTCTCAACCGGCCGTGGGGTCGTGGTGGGACGGGGACGACGGGGCGCTCGAGCGCCGCGGCGTGCGGTCAGCTCACGAGTCGGCGGTGGTCCACAACAACGGGCCGACGACCACGAGTCCGATACCGAAGAGGATGTACGTCGCCGGCATCGTCGAGAACGGCGAGACCGTGAATATCACGCCGAAGGTGACGATCACCGCGGCAATCACCTTCCGCGACTTCAGCGGGAGCGTGCCGAGCAGCGAGAGGACGAACGTGAGCAACAGGACGTGCCCGAGGTGGTAGTCGAGCAGGAACGTGTCGATGACCAGCGGCGAGAGCATCTCACCGAGAGGTCCGTCCGATTTACTCATTAACGTTCCGCTTCGCTCGACCCACCGAGCGCCTCGTCCGTGCCGGCCGACGCCGCGTCCCCGAGCTATATGCCGGCTCCACGAGAGGCGTACCCGTGCGACTCGTTCAGGTCACGATTCCGACCGGCAGGCGGGACGCGGTCATCCGCGCGCTCGACGACGAAGGGATCGACTACGTCGTCACCGACGAGACGGGAAACCGTGAGGTCGCGGCCGTGGCGACGTTTCCGCTGCCGCAGGCGGCCGTCGAACCGGTCCTTGAGCGGCTTCGAGCGGTCGGCATCGACGAGCGAACCGTCACGGTCGTCGTCGCCGCCGAGACGGTCGTCTCGGATCGGTTCGACGAGCTCGAAGCCGAGTACGCCGAGGCGGCCGAACGCGAGGAAGACCGCATCTCCCGACAGGAGCTCCAGACGAAAGCCGAGGAGCTGGTCTCGGGCACTCAGACGTTCGTCCTGATGACGGTGCTGTCGGCGGTGATCGCGACCGCCGGACTCCTCCTCGACTCGGCGGCCACCGTCGTCGGGTCGATGGTGATCGCCCCGCTCATCGGGCCCGCGATGTCCGCGGCGATCGGCACCGTCGTCGACGACGAGACGCTGTTTCGACGCGGCGTGTGGATGCAGCTCGGCGGGGTCCTCGTCGCCGTCGCCGCGGCGACGGTGTTCGCCGTCACGCTCCGGTCTGTCGGGCTCGTGCCGCCCGGGCTCGACCCGCTCGAGCTCGCCGAGGTGTCGGAACGGCTCGCACCGAACGTCCTCGTGCTCGCGGTGGCGATCGGTGCCGGGGTCGCCGGGATCGTCTCGCTCATGCGAGGGGTTTCCGCCTCGCTCGTCGGGGTGATGATCGCCGTGGCGCTCATCCCGCCCGCGGCGGCCGTCGGCGTCGGGATCGCCTTCGACGTCCCACGACTCGTGATCGGTGCGGGCGTCATCGTGGCCGTCAATCTGCTTTCGATCAACCTCGCCGCACTCGTCGTCCTCTGGTACGAGGGGTACCGCCCCGAGCAGTGGTTCCGCGAGGACCGGGCGCGCTCGGCGCTTCTCAAGCGCGTCGCCGTCCTCGTGGTCGCCATCGCGTTGTTGAGCGTCTTCCTCGGCGGCGTCACCTACGACTCGTACACCGCGACGACGACGGAGGCCGAGATCCGCGACGTCGTCGCCGCGGAGCTGTCGACGCTCGAGGGCGACGCGACCCTCGTCGACCTTCGCGTCGAGCGCACCGGGACGCTCCCGCCGCTTGAGACCGAGCGGGTCGTCGTGACCGTCGGTGCCGGGGAGGCGGCCTCGATCGACGGCCTCGCCGACGTCCTCGCCGACCGCATCGCGGCGGTCACCGGCGCGGATCCGACCGTCGAGGTGCGGCTCGTGACGGTCGACCGCGCGCACGCGTCGGTCCGCGTGTCGACCGTGCCTCGCGGTGCGCACTCGACGCCCGCCGGCAGCACGCGGGTCAGTCACACGAAGAGCAACCTCTTTGTGTCGTCCACCCCCGTCTGCACGCAGTGACCACCGCAGCAGGCCGCGACGACGACTCTGGGGAGGTAGTCGAGCGATCGAAGAGCGGCGCGCCGGCCGTCGGCGAGGCGGTCAGAGACCGGTTCTCATCGGACGAGGTGTTTCAGCGGATCGTCGCCGCCGCCGACGAAGAGGTCACCTCGGGCAGCCGGGAGCTCTTTTTCAGCGGCGTCGCCGCCGGGCTCGCCATCACGATCACGTTCCTGTTGTACGTCTCGTTGACCGCCGCGACGGACGGCCACCCGCTTTTGAGCGTGCTGTTGTACCCGCTCGGGTTCGTCTACATCATCCTCGGCGGCTACCAGTTGTACACCGAGAACACCCTGCCGCCGGTGGCGCTGACGCTCGAACGGCTCGCGAGTCTCCCGACGCTCCTGCGTCACTGGAGCATCGTGCTCGCGGGCAACTTCGCCGGCGGCGTCGTCGGCGCGCTCGTCCTCTCGTACGGCGGCGTCTTCTCGGGTGACGCCGTCGACGCGGCGATCACGGTGTCGAGTAAGGGCCTCTCGGTCGGGTTCTGGCCGTTGTTTTTCAAGGCCGCGATGGCCGGACTCATCGTCGCCGGCGTCGTCTGGGTCGGCTTCGCGTCGACCGACTCCGTCACCCGACTGCTCGTGGTCTACCTCGCGTTCCTCGCGATCCCGCTCGGCAACCTCTATCACGTCGTCGTCTCGTTCACCGAGGTGGTGTACCTCCTCTTTGCGGCCCGTCTCGGGCTCTACACGGGCGACCTCTCGCTCGTCACCGGCGTCACCGGGTTCGTCCTCCCCGTGTTACTCGGAAACACGCTCGGCGGCGTCGTGCTCGTGACGCTGGTGAACTACTTCCAGACGAGCGAGGAGCGACTCGAAGAGGCGCGCTTCGAGGGGATGACCCGACGGCTCTCGATACCGGAGTGGACGTTCGGCCGGGCGTTCGGTCGGTCGTACGTGCCGATCCTCGACACCGCGGAGGCGGCGCTGTTCGCCGACGATGGCTACCGGGTGATGGTCCCCGTGGCGAACCCACGGACCGACGAGTCGATCGTCGAGCTCGCGAGCGCCCTCGCGAGCGGCCACGAGGACGGTCTCGTCCACATCGTCCACGTGGTGCAGACGCCGACCCGGGTTGCCGACGACACGCGGGCCAACGAACGGATCGAGGACTCTTCCGAGCGGCAGCTCACCGCGCTCCGCGACACCGCAGAGAGCTACGGCGTGCGCGTCGACACCAGCACAGTCGTCTCGCGCTTCTCGTTCGAGGAGGTGTTCGCGATGGCCCGCCGAACGCGACCGGAGACCGTGGTGATGGGCTGGGGCGACGACCACCTGTGGAGCGCGGCGCGCGCCGAGCGGCCGATAGCGGAGATCACGAATCAGCTCCCGTGTGATTTCCTCGTGTTGAACGACCGCGACCTCGACACCGCCGAGATCCTCGTGCCGACGGCCGGCGGCCCGGACTCCGCGCTCGCCGCTGACGTCGCGCGAAGTCTCGCCCGGACCGCCGGATCGGCGGTCAGGCTGCTCCACGTCGTCGACGACGCGACGGAGCGAGCCGCCGGCGAGCAGTTCCTCGCCGAGTGGGCGGACGCACACGGCCTCGAGGCCGCGACGCGGACGGTCGACGAGAGCGGCGACATCGAGACCGCCATCGAGCGAGCGGCGACCGACAGCACGCTCATCATCATCGGCGCGACGGAGAAGGGGTTGCTCTCGCGGCTCGTCGCCGAGTCGTTACACCTCGACGTGGCGAGCACGGTCGACTGCTCGGTGCTGCTCGCGGAGCGCCCGCACCACCGCACGCTTCGAGCACGGCTCTTCGGGCGGGGCCAGCGGGCGGTTGGCGGCGCGAACCGCGTCGAGCCGACGGAGACCGATCCGATCGACGCCGAGTGAGCCGGTGGGTCGACGGTTCCTCAGCGCCCGTCGCCGTCCCGCGTCGGCAGCGGCGGCTCGTACGCCGCCGCGTCGACGGCCAACTCGAGGACCGCGTCGACGTGCTCGTCTTCGGTGACGCTCATCGTGGCGTCGACGTCGGCGTCGACCGCGTCGAACCGGTCGTGTTTGTTCGCGACGGTGATGACCGGCGTCGATGCGTCGAAGCGGTCACGCACCTCTTCGCGGAGTTCGAGCTGGACGTCGAGCGGGTAGCCGCAGTCGCCGGAGGGATCGACCACGACGAGGACGACGTCGGCGAGGTGGGTCAGCGCGCTCACGGCCTGTCGCTCGATGTCGTTGCGCTCGGCGTCCGGCCGGTCGAGCAGTCCCGGCGTGTCGACGATCTGGTACCGAAGGTGGTCCCGCTCGACGTGTCCGAGCGCGACGCCGCGGGTCGTGAACGGGTACTCGGCGATCTCGTTCGACGCCCGCGTGACGCGGTTGACGAACGACGACTTCCCCACGTTCGGGTAGCCGGCGACGACGATCGCGGGTTCGTCGGGCCGGACGTCCGGGAGATCGCGCAGCTCGTCGCGTGCGTCGCCGACGTAGCGGAGGTCGGCTTCGATTTGTTCCATCACGTCGGCCATCCGCGCGAACGCCTGCTTGCGGTGTTTTCTCGCCGTCTCGAGGTTCGCGTTCCGGACCTTCGTGGTGTACTCGTCGCGGAGCGACTCGACCTGCCGGCTCGCCCACATCACCTGTGAGAGCGCCTGTCGAAGCCGGTCGACGTCGACGATGGCGTCCGCGAGCTCGTAGTAGAACGGGTCGACGTCGAAGCCGAAGTCGGGCCACGACACGACCACGTTCTCGAGGTTGTCCGAGAGCACGTTTCCGGCCGTCCGCAGCATCGACTCTTGGGCGTCGTGGCCGTGTTTGGCGCGGCCGGCCCGCGAGGCCCGCGAGAACGCCTTGTCGACGAGCTCCGCAGAGCGGGGGGTCGTCGGGAGCCCTTCGAATATCATGCCGCCGAATACCCCGCCGAGACGTATAAGCGCGTCCGTTCTCGCACCCGCGTCTCAGCCGACCCACGCTCGTTCGAAGGCGTCGTAAAACGGCTCGTCGGTGCGAACCCGAACGTAGTCGCCGCCCCGGGCGACGGCCGCCGACTCGATGGCATTCCAGTGGGCCTCGACGCGCTCCCGGTACCGGCTCGCCTCGCGCGGACCGAAGTGGGTTCGGAGGCTCGTCGGCGACTCGAGGCCCTCGAAGATCGTCTCTCCGCTCACCGGTGGTGACAAGACGTCGGGGACGACGACGTGCACGACGACGACGTGGTGGTCGGACACCGCCCGCAGGGCCGCCTCGAAGGCGTCCGGATCGACGAGACAGTCGCTCGCGAGCACCACGACCGACCGGGAGGTGATCGTCTCGGCGTACGCCGACAGCGCCGCCTCGGGGTCGGCCTGCCCGCGCGGTTCGACCTCGTCGAGCCGGTCGAGTGCCGACACCACCGCCCCGGTGCCGGCGGCGTCGTCGACGCGCGTCGCGGCCTCACCGAAGACGGAGAGCCGAAACTCGTTGTGTTCGGCCGCGAACAGATACGCGTAGCCGAGGCCGATCTTGGCGGCGAACTCGAACGCCGCCCGGTCGGCGAACGCCATCGACGCGCTGCGGTCGAGGAGCACGTGTGCCGTGAGGCTCCGCTCGGTCTCGAACTGCCGGACGTACAGTTCGTTGCTGCGGGCGTACACCGTCCAGTCGATGCGGCGGGTGTCGTCGCCGGGGACGTATCGCCGGTGGTCGCTGAACACGAGCCCCTCGCCGATCGCCGCCGATCGCTGCTCGCCGCGGCTGCGTGCCGCGCTCCGGCGGTCGATAGTGGAGTCGAAGCGGTCCAACACGGCCAGGAAGTCGGGATCGATCGACACGGCTCAGAGCAGGTCCTCGATCACGGCGTCTGGCGTGACGCCATCGCGTTGGGCCCGCAGGTCGACGACCACCCGGTGACGCAACGCCGGTCGAGCGATCGCCTCGAGGTCGGCCTCGCCGACGTACGGTCGTCCGTCCACGAGCGCGTGTGCCTTCGCGCCGACGACGAGCGCCATGCTGGCGCGTGGGCTGGCGCCGTACTCGAGCCGGTCGGCCGTCCTCGTGTCGGCGACGAGTCTGACCGCCCGCTCTCTGATGTCGTCGGCGATCGGTACCTGTCTGACGAGCGCCTGGATCGCCCGCAGCTCGTCGCCGGTCAGTACCGTCTCGACCGGCGGTGCGGGGTCGATCGTCCCCGTGTATCGGTCGACGATCGCCAGCTCCTCGTCGAACGACGGCGGCGTGATCGTGATCTTCATCTCGAAGCGATCCCGTTGGGCCTCCGGGAGCGGATACGTTCCCTCCTGGTCGATCGGATTCTGTGTCGCGAGCACGAAGAACGGCTCCGGCAGCGCACGGGTCTCCCCGCCGGCCGTGACCTGTCCTTCTGCCATCGCCTCTAACAGCGCCGCCTGGGTCTTCGGCGTCGCGCGGTTTATTTCGTCGGCCAACACCACGTTCGCGAACACCGGCCCCTCCTCGAAGACGAAGACGCGGTCGTCGCCGGACTCACGGAGCACCTCCGTCCCGGTGATGTCCGAGGGCATCAGGTCCGGGGTGTTCTGGATCCGGGCGAACGAGAGGTCGATCGCCTCCGCGAGCGTCCGGATCAAGAGCGTCTTCCCGAGTCCCGGAATCCCCTCTACGAGCGCGTTCCCTCCGGTCAGCAGACACACCAGCAGCTGTCTCACGACCGTCTCCTGGCCGACGATCCGCTCGCCGATTTCGGATTCGACCCGCTCGACGGCCGCACTTGCCGTCTCGACGTCGAACGCGTCGGTGTCTGGTCGGTCACTCATCGGTCGTCTCCGGTGGTCGTCGGCTGGTCACTCATCGGGGTCCTCCGAACGGATCCGCTCGGTGTACGCTCGCACGAGGTCGGCCGCCTCCGGACGCTCCTCGTCGGAGAATGCGGCGCGTGAGGGGTCAACGTCCGCCGACCCGGCGGCGACGGATCCCCCGCCGTACGTGCCATCGCCGCTGGGGTCGCCGTCGCCCGCCAGCCGGAGCGATCGATTCTCCGAGCCGCGCTCGACGGCCCCCTCCGTACCGAGGAGGTCTGCACCGCCGTTCGTGCCGGCTGCGCCGCCCGCGCCGGGACCGCCCGCGCCGGTGCCGGACACACCAGCACCGGCACCGCCTGTGCCGGCGATCGCCTCGGCGTCTCCGCCGCCGTCGAGTGGGGCGACCCCGGCTCCCGCGACCCCGACGAGCCCGGCGCTACAACACACGAGTACGACGGTGACACCGACCAGCTGACGCCGATCGACGAACGCCCGGCTGGACGTCTCCGTGAGGCGTCGCAACACGGTGCGGTACAGCGCCCTCGCGACCGGCGTCTCGACGTCGCGTTCGGCGGCGTCTCTGGCCGTCCGGAGCGCCTCCGCGACGGCCGGGTTGTGCGCCTCGAACCGCTCGACGCCGAGGCGCTCGTACCGAAGCGCGGCGTCGACGACGAGCCACGAGACGGCCGTCGCCGTGACGACGAGCGATCCGGCCGAGATGCCGATCGGGTCGGGAAGCGCGACTCCGACGGCCCGGAGCGGACCGGCGACCGCCTCGGGCGTCGGGACGACCGCGAGTGGCGCTGCGCCGTCGCCCACCGACAGCAGCTGTGTCGCCAGGCGGAGGGCGACGAACACGGCCATCGCGTCGAGCGCGGCGTGGACGGCCGCCGCCTTCGCTGCCTCCCGCCGGATCTCCGAGACCGCCGCGAGCAGGTCCGCCCGAAGCGCCGGAGTCGTCTCAGATCGCACACTGTCGTCCATGGGTTACGCGTGTGTTACAGTTACGACGTGGAATCGAGCCGTCGTTCGAGCTCGTCGATGCGCTCTCGTAGCTGTGCGATGGTCTCGTCGCGCTGTCGTACCTCGCGTTCGAGCCGGTCTCTGTCGGCTTCGAGCGCGTCGACACTCTCTCGCAGGTCGGCGGCCTCGGCTTCGAGCTGCTCGCGTTCCGCCTCCGCGTCGGCCAGCGCAGCCTCGGTCCGATCGAGGTCGTCTTCGGTCTGCCGTAGCGCCGTCTCGGTCCGTCGCAGCTCCGTCTCGGTCCGCCGCAGCTCCGCTTCGGTCTCGTTGAGGGTCGCGAGGAGCTGTTCGAGGTCCGCCTCTCGCGTCTCGATGCGCGTCTCGGTCGCTTCGAGCTGCGCCTCGCGGCGTTCGAGGGTCGCCTCGGTCGCCTCGAGCTCCGCCCGGAGCGCCTCGTTTTCGGCCTCCAGTTCGGCGTTCGTCGACTGGAGCTCCGCGCCCGCGACCTGGTACACCGCGCTCGTCCCGACGAGCCCGCTAGCCGTGACCACGAGCGCGATCAGGACCGTCGTGTTCGCGTGCTCGCCGATGTAGCTCATCGCTGGTCCGTTGTGTCTCAAGCGGCATATACCTCTTCCAGTCGCCGCCCGGCGACCTCACCGAGGTACACGAGGAGTGCAGCCACCAAGAACACCCAGGCGATCGGCCGTCGGGTGGGACGCTCGGGGGCCGTCGTCGCGCGCGTGAACGCCGCTATCGCGTCGCTCGCCTGCGGGTCGAACGTCCGCCCACCGGTTCGGTCGACCGCCGCGTCCAGCGCCGGTGCCCGCCCGACCGCCCCGTACTCCGCGGCGTAGTCGACGGCGAACGCGCTGCCGAGCACCGAGTCGTACCCGACGCGCGTCGGGGTGAGCGTCGCCTCGAAGCGGTCGACGCCAGTCTGGACGAATCGCACGGACGGCGCCGTGGGGCGCGTCGGCCCCCGGTGGACGACCGTCGTCGCCTCGCCGCGGGAGGTGTCTGCGACCTCGGTCGCGTTCGTTCGCTTTCGTCGTGGGTCGCCGACGGCCCAGTTCACCGACCGGGTCGTGAGCTCGGCGTCCGGCGGGCGGAGGAGTCCTTCGAGACGGCCGTCGTCGCCGTAGGTGGTCACCGAGACGACGCGTCCGAGTCCGAAGCGCCAGGCGGTAACCGCCGGGTCACCCCGGCTGGTCGTGACCAACAGTCGGGCACCCGTGCGTGGGTCGACGTCGTTGACCGCGGTCGGATTCGCCTCGGTGTCGACGCCGTCGGTGACGAAGTGGGTCCGATCGACGACGACGAGCGAGTCCGCCTCCGTCGGCGTCGCCTCGCTGTCGAAGAGCAGCCGGAGGCGGTCCGTCTCGCCGGGGCGGAGGTACGTCCCACCGGTGGTGTCCGCGATCGCGGCCATGCGGTCGTCGTCACGCGACGTGCCCACACCGACGCCGGTCACCCGCACGTCCTCGGCAGCGAGTTCCTCGGCGGCAACGAGCGGCGCGTCGGCGTCGTCGTCGCCGTCGCTTATCAGGATCACCTCGCCACCGTCGTCGAGCATGTCGCCTGCGGCGCGCAGCCCTCTCGCGACGTCGGTTCCGCCGCCGGCCTGGAGTCGTCGGATCGTCTCGCGGAGTGCCGGACGGTCGCGCTCGAGCGATCGAAACGGGGAGACGACCTGTGCGCTGTCGGCGAAGGCGACGATGCCGAGACGCCCGTCCGAACCCAGCTGTTCGAGCACGTCGAGTGAGAGCCCGCGAATTCGGGGCATCGACTCCGCTGCGCTGCCGGAGACGTCGACCACGAGGACCACGTCGTCGCCGCCGCGCCGCTCGTCGAACCGAACCGGCAGGAGCGTACCGACGGACGAGGTGGCGTAGCCGCCGCGGCCGTACGCGTTGGGGCCGCCGGCGACGACGACGCCGTTGCCGTCGGCCACGTACGACTGCAGCGCCCCGACGTCACCGAGGTCGTCGGCGGCGAGGTTCTGGATCACGACGGCGTGGTACGCCTCGAGTCGGTCGCGGTTCGGCACGGCCGTGGCCCGGGTGACGTCGTAGAGCTCGTCGAGATACGTCGCCATCGGATAGTCGACGCGTGAGACGTACAACACCTTCGGCGGGTCGACGACGCTGACGACGCGGCGTGCCACGTCGTTTCGCTCGAAGCCGGTGTCGCCGCCGGCGTCGATCCTGGCTTCGACCCGGTGTGCACCCGGCCGGGTGAACGTGTGGTCGACCGCGACGCTCGTCGGCTCCGTCACGAGCTGCTCGTGGATCGGCTCTCCGTCGACGGTCACGGTGAGGGTCGCGTCGGTCGCACCGACGCCGCCGACAGACACGAGCAGCGACTCGGTCGCGCCAGCGGTCGTCGTCTCCGGTGCGTCGACGTCGACGAGCCGTTCGGTTCGCGTCGGCTCGAGCCGGAGCGCGCTGATCGTCGCGTTTCGCTCGACGGCGACGTCCACCGCCGACTCGAGGCTTCGCCCCTCGGTCACGCGGCCGTCGGACAGCAACACGACGTGGGTGTTCGCGCGGACGCCGCGGAGCACCTCGTCACCGATCGGCGATGACTCGTTCGTCGCGATCGTCGTTCGGCTGACCGGGACGCCTTCGGCCGCTATCCCGTCGGCGATCGACGCCGGATCCGCGTCGTACACGTCCATGCTCGCCGAGTCGTCGACGAGCAGCCGCACCGCCGGGTCGCCCGCAGACTGGCCCGTTTCGACGACGTACGGACCGGCGGCCGCCGTGACGAGGAGCACCGCCACGAGCACGCGAGCAGCCAGCATCAGCCGGCGCGTTCGGCCCGTCGGGGCGGCCGGTCCGACGTTCCAGCGGAACAACACGACGATGGCGGCGAGTGCGATCGGGAGGACGGCGAACACCGCCGCCCGTTCGACCCCGACCGGTCCGACGAGCCCGCCCGCCGACGTCACCGTCTCGACCCCGACGGCCGAGGGTACCGCCGTAACGCCGGCACTCGCGGCGCGAGCAAAGCGGCCGCTCACAGCTCACCTCGCCGTTTGCGGTAGCCGAGCTCGAGCAGACCGACGAGGAGCGCCGCGAGCGACACCACCGGTGCGATCGACCGCGGGGCCGACTCGGTCCCGGTCGACCCCGTCGCGACGGCGACCGGCTCCGAGACGACGGCGGACTCCGTCGGCGACCGGAGGCTGATCCCGTATCGTGCCGTTCGCGTCGTGTACAGTCCCGTCTGCGTCGGTCTGAGCCGTGCCGTCTCGACGGTGCCACGCGGCGTCTCGACCGTCCGTGGCTCCTCGAGGTCGATCACCGCCCCCGTCGGCCGGTTCAGGTCCTCGACTGACGGCCGGCCGGCGGCGTAGGTGATCGCCTGCCGCCAGAAGATCGGGTACTGATAGTCGTAGCCGAACGTCGACGCCACGTAGCCGTAGTACACCGCCCGCCCGTCTCCGACGTCGTCGACCGCGATCATCGGGCTGCCGTCGTCGGCGACGGCGAGCGCCTCGCCACGACGGAGTTCACCCGAGAGGTGCGTCTCTGCGGGAACGAACCCAATCCCGTCGACGACGGGGTGGGCGTCGACGGTTCGGACGTCGGTCTGTCCGCCGACGCCGTCGACGTCGACGGGGACCATCGCTCCGTATCCGACGGCCGTGAGGTCGTCGTGCGCGTGGACGACGACGCCGCCGCCGGCGTCAACCTCGTCGCGGACGTCTTCGACCGTTCCGTCGAGCACGCGGTCGGGGTCGACGCCGCTGAAGACGACGACGTCGTAGCCCGAGGCGTCGGCAATCGGGGGCTCGGCGACGTCGAGACGGACGTCGTCCATCACCTCGAGGGCGGCCGTCAAGAATCGAGGGCGGTCGTTCGTTACCAGCAGCGTGTCGATCGTGCGGTCGGACGGGACGGCGACGTAGGCGACGTCGTCCGTGGGAAACGAGTCGCGCGGAGCGAGCCGGATCGCTCCTCCGCCCGCCGGAACGGGAAGCGTCACGCGGACCACGTCACCGGGTGCCAGCGAGACCGTCTCGGACGCCTCGCCGATCGAGACGGTGCGGGTCTGTGTCGTCTCGCCGCCGTTCGTGAGGACCGCCGTCGCCTCCGTCGCGGTCACCGACAGGTCCACGATGCCGACGTTGTCCTCGCCGCCGCCACCGACCCGGCGGACGACCACCTCGGTGCCGCTCGCCCGGACGCTCTCGATGGCCGCCTCCCAGTCGGTGGTGTCGACGAAGTCGCTGACGACGACGATCCGACGGGGATCCTCGCCGGCGTCGGCGGCGACGCGAACTGCACGCCGGAGGTCACCGTCCGTCTCGACGACCGACACCGCCGCCGCGCTTGCAGCGGCGGTCCGGACCGTCGGGTCGGGTGCCGAAGTGACGAGCGTCGGACGGTCCCCGGCCGCCTCTCCGGCGACGTCGACGGCGCGTGCGAACCGCGTCTCGCCGTCGTCCGTCGTCGCCATGCTCGCGCTGTTGTCGAGGACGACGACCGTCTCGCCGGCGGCAGCGCCGGGAAGCGGAACCTGTGGGCCGGCGAGCGCCAGCGAGATCGCGACCAGGACGAGCGCCTGTAACACCAACACCGGTGGGACGTGCACCCGGTCGCGGAGGCGCTGCCGGCGGCTGTCGCCGTCGCGTTCCGTGAGAAACTCGACCGTCGGGAGGGCGTACCGTCGGGGATCTGGGCGGACGAGGTACAGCGCGACGAGCGGAACGAGCGCCGCGAGACCGAGCAGTCCGAGCGGCGTCGCGAACGGCCCGCCGGCCTGGAGGAGTGCCATCGTGGCCGGACGCAGGGGACAGAGCCACATGTGTCTGATCCTCCCCACGGAGCGAACGAACCGGCGTCGAGGGCGACTCGCGTCCGTCGTGGTCGACCCGGACTCAGGTCATCGTCGACTTCGGGCCACCCTCGTCTTCCGGCGGCTCGACGCCCTCGGCGGCGGCGACGTCTTCGGTCCGTTTCTCCGTCTCGACGTGCCAGCGGTCTATCTCGTTCTCGTACGCCGAGAGGATGTCGCTCACGCGCGATTTCAACTCGTCGTCGTTGACGTTCACCTCGAAGACGAACTGCTCGCCCGGCTCGCTCCGGTTGACCTGGGTGACGTTGGCGCTCACGAGCTCGTTGTCGAAGTAGTACGGCGCGACCTGGGTCATCACCTTCCGGTACACCGTATCTTCGACCTTCCGGATCGCCTTTCGGCTCGCGGAGTCGGCCGCCCGGGCGACGTGCGTGATCGACTCGCCCCAGCGCTCTACGGCCCCCTCGGTGTCGTCGGCCTCGACGCGCTCGTAGGACTCGCTGAGCTTCTCGCCAGCCGTCTGGAGGTCCTCACCCGGCGTCTTGCCCGCCTTCTCGCCTTCGCCCTCGCCGACGGACGCCTGTGCGGCGGTCTTCTCGGAGACGTCCTCGTCGATGCGCTCGTGGGTCTTCGGGCGCCAGTCGTCGAAGTCGTGGAAGGCGTCGCCGTCCACGCCGGCCTCGCGGAGCGCGAGCGTGATCCGCTCGCCGTGTTCGACGACGTCGCCCCAGTCCCCGCGTTGTTTGAACCCGGAGATGCTCTCGTCCATTGGCTATCGACTGTCACGGCACGGAGGCGTATAAGTTTCCTCGTCGGGCGGGTCGTCTGGCTCACCGCCCGTAGGTGAGCCGGCGGACCGCGTCGTTCAGCCAGCGCTTCGCGTCGGCGAGGATACCCGCCGGCGACACGCGCCGAATCGCCGCCTCGTCGACTTCGATCCGCGCGTCGCCGAACGGGTCGCGGTCCTCCTCGCCGTCGACGGCGTCGACGACGGTCGACATCGCACACCGGCCACACGCCTCCGTTCGTCCGTCGGTGTCGCTCATGTTCGTTCGATACATACATTCGACGGCCAGCTACAAAACGGTACCGACGGGGGCCATCGCGGCTCTCGACGCGTTTTTATCGCTCGTGTGTGTTCGGCCCACATGGGATACCGAGTCGTCGACACGACGGCCGTCGAGCCGGAGCCGGACCGGCCGTCCACGTGTCGGAAGCTGGCGGCCCCGGCGGGACTCGACGAGTTGGCGCTCAACCGATTTCGCGCCGCGCCGGGCGAGCAGGTCCCGCTCGCGTACCACTACCACGAGACCCAACGGGAGGCGTTTTATGTGCTCTCGGGGACGCTCGTCGTCGAGACCCCAGACGAGCAGTACGCCGTCGAAGCCGACGAGTTGTTCGTCGTCGATCCGGGGAGTCCCCAGCGCGCGCACAACCCCGAGACGGCCGACGCGGCGGTCGAGCTGTTGGCGATCGGCGCGCCACCCGTCGCGGGCGACGCCGTCGTCTACGAGCCGGGGGCGACCGACGCCGGTCCCGACGATGCGTGAGACGAACGCGGGCGAGGAGGAGCCGCCGGCGAAGCCGGGCACCGCGCCGCGACGCCCGCCGGAGGAGCTTCCCGCGGAGATTCGCGAGGCGGTCCCGGACTACGACGACGAGTACCTCGACCGCGTCTCCGACCGGCTGTTGTACAGCTACGACCTCGATCGTGACGTCGTCGTCGACGGCGAACGGTTCGCGCTCGCCGCGGAGATGCGGATGCGAAGCCAGAAACAGTTCCTCCACCCGGCGTTGAGCTACGCCGACCACGAGACCAACGAGTACCTCTTCGCCCGCCGCGTCGACCGCCCGACCGTCGCTGAGCTCGAGCGGCTCGTCGCGCTCGGACACGCGATCGCCGACGAGCGCGTCGAAGGCGACGAAGAACACTACGGCACCGACGTTACCTTCGTCGTCGTCGCCGAGACGATTCCGGCGGCGGTCGCCGACTTCGTCGACGGCTTCCGCGACCGAACGCTGCTCGCGTTCGGCTACTACGGCCACTACGAGGTGAACCTGATCGTCGTCGCGCCCGACACAGAGCGCATCGTCGACAGCGAGGCCGCAACGGTGACGGATGCGTTCCGGCTGTGGGAGCCGGTCGAACCACCCGAGGAGGGCTTCTTCTCGCGGCTCGCCAAGCGCTTCTGGCGGTGAGCCGCCCCAAACGGCGGTGGTGACGCATAGGACGTCGACGCGCGTCACGGGCCTCCCGACCGAAGACGCGGCAAAAAAAGACCCGCCGCGTCCGCGCGGTCAGTCGTCGCTCGGTTCTGCGGCCGGCGCGTCGCTGCCGCGGACCGACCGGAGGTTACCGAGCCCGAGCCGGACGAGCGACAGCGCGAGACCGATCAACACCAGTCCCAACACCAGCTGCGTGGCCGAGGAGATCTGTGCGCTCACCGTCTCGGCACCGCCCTGCAGCAGGTTCTGGTAGAGGTTGTTGTACAGCGCGATCCACGCCAGCCCGAGCACCGTGATCGTCACCATGATCGCCATCGGCAGGCCGGTGGAGACGAGCTGTTTGGACTCGTCCCAGTTGGCGAGCCAGACGGTCGCGGTGAGCAGCGCGAGCGCGGCGAGCAGCTGGTTCGCCCCGCCGAAGAGGCCCCACAACGTGGCCCACTGTCCGGAGAGGACGAGCGCGTACGCGACCCCGACCTGGATGAGCGGGTTGGTGTAGCGGCCACGCGCGATGTCGCCGATGCCACCGGAGACGCCCGTCACCGTCGAGCCGCTCGGCGCACCGACGATCTCCTCCATCATGTAGCGGCCGAGGCGGACGGCCGTGTCGGTGGAGGTGAGCAGGAAGCTCACGAGCACGAGCGCCATGAACACCGACCCGACGGCGACCGGGACGCCGAAGCTCGTGAGGATGATACCGCCGCCCTCCGCGAAGTTCGGCAGCGCGCGTCCGATCCCCCCGCCCTGTGTCACTCCGGCGACCGCGAGCGTCGACAGCGCGAGCGCGGCGAGAAGTCCCTCACCGAGCATCCCGCCGTAGCCGATGAGCCGGGCGTCGCTCTCTTTGTTCAGCTGTTTCGCGGTCGTCCCCGAGGAGACGAGCGAGTGGAAGCCGCTTATCGTCCCGCAGGCGATGGTGATGAAAAGCAGCGGGAACAACGGGAAGAGGCCGACCGACTCGACGCCCCAGAAGCCGTTGAACACCCCGATCGACGAGTCGATAACGAGCGGCTGGGAGGCGGTTCCGAGCAGCGTACCGGCGACGATAGCGAGGACGCCCCCGCCAACGCCCGTGTACAGCAGGAACGACGAGAGGTAATCACGCGGCTGGAGCAGCACCCACACCGGTAGGGCGCTGGCGATCGCGCCGTACACCATGATCACCGGCACCCACGCTGCGGTGTTCCCGCCGAGCGCGCCGGCGCCCGGGAACCCGGAGCCGGTGCTCTCGAACAGCACGAACGTGCCCGCGGGGTGGCTGGCGTCGCCGGCCAGCTCGAAGATCGCGAACGGGTACTGGATGCCCAACCAGACGCCGGCGAAGACGCCGGCGACGAAGAGGACGGTGCCGGGGATGAACGGCCCGTTGAGCTGGTAGAGGTACACCCCGAACCCGAGCGCCAAGAGGACGTACACGAAGCTCGCGGTCGTCACCTGCGGGTACGCGTTGAACACGATCCCGACGACGAGCGCGAACACCGCGACGACGAGGATGATCGTGAGGAACGCGAACCACAGCAGGAGGTTCTTCCCGCGTTCGCCGACGTACTGGCCCACGATGTACCCGATCGACCGCCCCTCGTGGCGGATCGAACTCGACAGCGAGATGAAGTCGTGGACGGCCCCCATGAGCGGGTTGCCGATGGCGACCCACAACAGCGCCGGAACCCATCCCCAGATGGCGCCGGCCGTTATCGGACCGACGATGGGCGCGCCGCCCGCGATGCTCGAGAAGTGATGCCCCAGTAACACCGGTTTCTTCGCCGGAACGTACTCTTGACCGTCTTCGTACTTGTGTGCCGGCGTCTCGCGGTCGTCGTCGAGGTCGACGAACCGCGAGAGGTACCGCGAGTACCCCACGTACCCCACGGAGAACGTTGCCAGCACGGCGGCCACGATCCAAATGATGCTCGTCATAGGCTCTCGTGGAACAAATTCTCGAAGAGACTGTTAAATATTACCATCATCCGTGAGAGATCTGCCGCAGACGCCCGCCGGTGACCGACGCGATCGTTGTTTTTGCTCTTCGAATTGTTGATTCAATAGCTGTCGTGTGAAATTTTCTGTGGCGTCGGTACCAGTCGGCTCTCGCGCGCACGACGGGGCACCCTCTCCCCGCCCGTTCGGGTCGTGACCGTCGCCGCCGAGCGCTCAGTGTTCAACAGCAGGTGCCGGGTCGACGTCGAGTGCGGCGGCGACCTCTGCGAGGAGGTCTCCGCGGACCTCGCGCGTTCGAGACTCGATGGTCGCAACGAGCGGCGGGGTAAACGTCGATTCGACCTGTTCGAGACGGTCGCGCTCGGTCTCGACGCGCTCGCGGAGGTACCGGGCGCCGCGGCCGTCCTCGTCGTCGTCCGGCGACGGGGTGAGCTTGTTCGCGACGAGCCCACGGACGGCGAGGTCGCGCTCGTGAAACGCCTCGATCGCGCGACCCGTCTCGTTCACCGACAGCTGATCCGGGTTCAACACGAGAAAGAACGCGGCGTCGTTCCGCAGGGTCTCACCGGCGTACTCGAAGAACGCCTTTCGTTCTTGCAGCCGGGCCACCACCGGGTCCCCGTCCATCACGCGCCGGGGCTCCATGTCGCCGACGGCCGCCTTCTCGAAGAGGTCGATCGACTGCCGGCGTTTGTACAACAGCCGGTCGATCCAGTCGCCGAGGAACTCCGGCAGCCCGAGCAGTCGGAGCGTCGACCCCGTCGGCGCGGTGTCGAAGACGACCCGGTCGTACGGCTCGCTCTCCTCGCGCATCACTCCGACGAAGGCGTCGAACAGCGCGGCCTCGTACGCGCCCGGCGTCCCATGTGACATCTCGAGCTGGCGATTGATCTCGTTCACCATCGCCGCCGACACCTGCTCTGAGAGCCCCTCACGGATCGAATCGAGGTGTCGCTGGACCTCGTCGTCGGGGTCGATCTCCATCGCGTCGAGCCCGTCGACGCCCGCGACGGACGCCGGCTCGTCGCCGAACGACTGGTCGAAGACGTCCGAGACCGAGTGGGCCGGGTCCGTCGAGACGACGAGCGTCGAGAGCCCAGCGCTCGCACACTTGTATCCGTACGCACACGATACGGTGGTCTTGCCCACCCCGCCTTTGCCGCCGAAGAAGACGAACGGTTCCATCAGAAGTGGTACTGTTGGCCCTTGCGTTCGACGAGCGATTCGCGGTCCCACAGCCGGCGCTCCCACGCCTCAAACTCGTTTTCGAGGTACGGCAACAGCTCGGCGGTGTAGTACGAGACGGGCGACGGGATGCCGAACGCGTCCGGGAAACACGCCAGCATGAACGCGTCTTCTGCGTCTTCGGCCTCTTTTTCGATCTTCTCGTAGGCCGGGTGCGTGATCATCCCGTGGTACAGCCCGCGGAGCCACTCTTCGAGCACCGACCGGAACGTTTCGATTCGGGCTGCGAGTGTCATGGTCGACGATGACCGCCGGATCACCCTAAAGCTGTTGTGGTCGTCCCCGCCGGCGCTCGGTCGTGTGGTCGCCGTCCGGTGGGCCGCGTTTCACGCGGTGTTGCCGTCGGTCAGCTCCGGGTCGCGGTCTTCTGCGGCGTCGTCGTCCAGCTCCGGCGTCTCGTCGGTGTCCGGGCTGGGCGCGTGGGTCCCGTCGCCCATCGAGAGCCAGACGAGGTACAACATCGCGGCGACCATCGCGGCCGTCGCCACCAGCCCGACGATCCCGACGACGGAGACGAGTCCGAACATGGCCGCCCATCGGCGTGGCCGCGGTATCAACGTATCGGCTTTCGACCGCGTCGCTCCCATCGTCCGCGTCGCTGTGTGTTCGTGTCGCCGGCGTCGGGGCGTTCAAGAGGCTCGGCGTCGACGGCCCGCACATGAGCGATCGGATCCCGGTGACGGTGCTCTCGGGCAGTCTCGGGGCGGGGAAGACCACCCTGTTGAACCACCTCCTCGGTGCCGCCGGCGACCGCGACATCGCGGTGCTCGTCAACGACATGGGTGACGTGAACGTCGACGCGGAGCTGATCGCGGAGGGCTCCGAGGTCGACGTCGCCGGGGTCACGGAGCTCTCGAACGGCTGTATCTGTTGTGAGCTCCAAGACGACCTGGAGACGGCCGTCGTTCGACTCGCGCGCGACCGGTCGTTCGACGCACTCGTCGTGGAGTCGTCCGGCATCTCCGAGCCGGCCCCGGTCGCCAGGCTGTTCACGACCGAGTCGCGGGTCGCAGCCCAGTACCGCGTCGACGCGCTCGTGACCGTCCTCGACACCCGTCGGTTCCTCGACGCCTTCGGCGACGACGACGTGCCGACGCGTCAGGGTACCGACGCGGACGGCCGACCGCTCTCTGACCTTCTCGTCGAGCAGGTCGAGGTGTCGAACGTCGTCCTGTTGAACAAACGTGACCTGTGTAGCGACGCGGAGCTCGACCGCGCGGCCGACCTCGTCGCCGCGCTCCAGCCCGACGCGACGACGATTCCGACGTCGTTCTCCGCGGTCGACCCCGACCGGCTCGTCGGGATCGACGCGTTCGACGCGAGCGAACTCGCGACGCTCCCGGGGTGGAAACGCGCGCTCGCGGACGCAGGTCACGGCGGGCACGGCGAAGCGGACCACGCACACGGCGAAGCGGACCACGCACACGGCGAAGCGAACCACGCACACGGCGAAGCGAACCACGCGCACCGTCACCCGGACGAGGTGTACGGCGTCTCGTCGTTCACCTACCGCCGTCGTCGTCCGTTTCAGCCCGACCGCCTCGCCGAGGCGCTTCGGTCGCTGCCGGCCGACGTCGTTCGGTCGAAGGGCACACTCTGGGTCGCGGGCAGCGACCAGCGCCAACAGGTCGGCCAGGCGGGTCGCTCGGTTCGGGTGACCGCACAAGGGCCGTGGATCGCGAGCCGGCCGTCGGTCGAGCGGGACATGCTCCGGTCGAATCGTCCCGACCTGTCGTGGCACGACGAACACGGCGACCGCGAGACGGCCTACGTCGTCATCGGGACCGACCTCGAGACGGACTCGATCGTCGACCGGCTCGACGCGGCACTCGTCACCGACGAGGAGTGGGAGCGCGTGCGAGCCGAAGACGAGTTGTCCGGCGTCGAGGAATTCCCAACGACCCCCGGCGACGAGGTCGTACTCCGCGAGCCGTGATCGTCTCACACGGTGGAGGCGTCCGGCTCTGCGGCCTCAACAGGCACAGCCGCTGCCGGCCGTCCGCTCGAAGCGCATCGGCTCGCCACACGAGGGACACCGTGGCGTCCCCTCGTCGTCGACGTCGAGTCCGCGGTCGTCGACTGCCACGTCGCGTATCCGTTCGCTGCACCCGTCACACCAGTAGGCACCCGTCGAGCCGTCGTCACCGGCCGTCTCTGGGGCTCGCTGTGTCGAGGCCTTGAGCGTGTCCGCGATCGTCTCGATGAATCCCATGTGCGTGTGTGTCGTGCTATCGTTGTCAACGTATTGCCGCTGTGTGGCGGCCACACACACCCGCCGGGGCAGCGAGCGACGGGCACGTGTCCGGTAGTGTCAGGGCGACTGAGACGACTCCACGGCAGTCTGACGCCACTCGGTCACGCGCTCTCGGACCGATTCGATACGTCCGTGGTGGCGGCGGTACAAACACGACCGCCCGACACCCGGGCACCAGTTACCGCCACCCCCTCCCGGGCCGATTCTGTACGTTGGTGATGATCGCATGACCGAGATGATCTGCGACAGCCGGACACCAGTTACCGCCACACCCTCCCGGGCCGATTCGATACGTTGCTGATGACTGTGTGACCGAGATGATCTGCGACACCCGGACACGACTTACCGCCACCTCCTCCCGGGCCGATTCGCTCGTATAGGTCGGTAGAGCGTGCGTGAATACGACCGCACGACACCCGGGCACCAGTTACCGCCACACCCTCCCCAGCCGATTCGCTCGTATAGGTCGGTAGAGCGTGTGTGAATACGACCGCACGACACCCGGGCACCAGTTACCGCCACACCCTCCCCAGCCGATTCGCTCGTCGCCTGCGGCGACTCGCTCATCCCTCGCACGCGCTCGCGGGCACGCTTCGCGGCCCGCGAGGCGCGCGCCACCGCAGAAGATGTGTGGCGAGTTGAGAGCGAGAGCGCCGCGTGAGTCGACCGACGCTGGGTCCGTCTACGGTCCGGAGTGGAACTGGTCGGAGATGGGTCCAGGACGGGTCGAAGACGGGTCGAAGAGCGGACAAGACTGTCGGACCGGTGGTGGCTGGGTGTGGCTCGGCCGTGCGGTCGTCGGCAGCGAAACCGGTACGTACGCCCGTCACCTGGTGTCGACACATGAGTCTTGACGCCGACTGGCGGGCACAGATCGACGCGGTCGACGCGGTACTCATCGACGAGTACCAGAGCGACTTTCCCGTCGAACGGCGACCGTTCGAGCGCCTCGCCGACGACATCGGCGCACAGACGGGGACTGACCTCGACGCCGACGCGATGCTCGCTCGGGTCGAGACGCTACGCGAGGCTGGCGTGTTTCGTCGGTTCGGCGCGGTGCTCAATCCGCCCGTCATCGGCTCGTCGACGCTCGCAGCGGTGAAAGCACCCGAAGACCGGTTCGACGCGGTCGCGGAAGTGATCAACGGCTATCGGCAGGTGAACCACAACTACCGCCGGGACCACGAGTGGAACCAGTGGTTCGTCGTCACCGCCGGGTCGAGGCAGCGACGCGATGCGATCCTCGCGGAGATCGAGTCGGAGACCGGGTGTACGGTGTTGAACCTCCCGATGCGCACGGACTACTACATCGACCTCGAATTCCCGGTCGTGAACGCCGACCGGTTCGCCCGCGAGTCGCTCGAGGAGACGCCAGTCTCGGCGACGCGGATCGCCGAAGACGCCCGCGGCGACCTCACTCCGATCGAGGCCGACCTCCTGGTCGCCATCCAGGACGGCTTTCCGTTGTCGGCGACGCCGTACAGCGACGTGGCCGCCGAGATCGACGCCGACGTCGACGACGTCCTCGCCGCCGTCGAACGACTCCGGAACGACGGCTGTATCAAACGGATCGGCTGTGTCGTCAACCACATCGTCACCGGATTCACGAACAACTGTATGGTCGTCTGGGACGTCCCCGACGAGGAGCTCGACGCCCGCGGGGAGGCCGTCGGCAGCCTCCCGTACGTCACGCTGTGTTATCACCGTCCCCGCCGACCCGACCAGTCGTGGCCGTACAATCTCTTCACGATGATCCACGGCCGCGAGGCCGACGCCGTCGACGCGAAGATCGACGAGCTCGCCGCCGACCACCTGCCGTTCGACCACGAGCGACTCTACTCGACGGAGACCCTGAAACAGACCGGGGCGCAGTACGACTCGCTCGTCGCCGACGGACGAGCCGACTGACCACCGCGAAGCGACAACGTATGTGCGATGCCGCGGCCACCGTCGTCGTGCGCTGACGCGTGACCCGAGACGGGAGACGGGAGTGCGGCAGTCGTCTCGGGAGGTGGGTGCCGCCTGTTCGCCACTACAAGCGGCTGTGGAGCCGCTCGGCCGTCGTCTCGCCGACGCCGTCGACGTCACAGAGGTCGTCGATGGAGGCCCGCCGGACGTTCTCGACGGAGCCGAACCGACGGAGCAGCCGCGTCCGGGTCGCCGGCCCGACGCCAGGAACGTCGTCGAGCACCGTCTTCACCTCGTCGCGAACCCGCTGGTGGTACTGGACCGCGAATCGGTGCGCCTCGTCGCGAACCCGCTGGAGCAGGTGTAACGCCGGGTCGTCGTCGGGCCACCGGCGTGGCCCGTCTGGGGTGACGACGAGCTCCTCGGCCTTCGCGAGGGCGACGACCGGCACGTCCCAGCCTGCGGCCACGAGGGCGTCACGCGCCGCGCCGAGCTGGCCGTCGCCGCCGTCGATCAACAGCAGATCGGGATCCGGTCTGTCGTCGCGCCCCTCGGTGGCGCGCGCCGCCCGCCACCGAACCAGCTCGCGCATGTTCGCGTAGTCGTCGTTGCGCTCGGTGAGTTTCTTCCGACGGTACGCACCAGTCTCGGCGCTCCCGTCGACGAAGCAGACGTTCGACCCGACGACCGCGGTACCGGAGGCGTGGCTCACGTCGAACCCCTCGACCCGCGCCGGGCGGTCGAGGTCGAGCCGGTCGCCGAGCGCCCCGACCGGGTCGTCTCGTCGGTCTCGCTTTCGGGCGTTCTTGAGCGCGAGCTCGACGAGTTTCGCCTCGCGGCCAGCGCCTGGAACTCGAACCGCGACGCCCTCGGCTTCGAGCCAGTCGACGACGTCTGGATCGGCCGGGCGCTCCGCTAACAACACCGCGTCCGGAAACGCCCGTTCGGCGTAGTACTGGGTGAGAAACGCCGAGAGCACCGCGGCGGGCGTGCTCGCCGCGTCGTCGGGGTCGGCGAGTGACGTCTTTCCGTCGTCGCGAGCCGCCCCGACCGTGGGCGCGTCAAGTCGATGTCGGCTGCGGTCGACGAGTTGGCCCCGCTCGCTGTGGAGCCGTGCCACGCGGGCCACGTCGCCTTCGACGGCCGCGGCGAGCACGTCGACGGTTCGGTCGTCGGAGCGGCTGCTCACGGCCTCGCCGCCGTCGCCGTGAAACGCCTCGACAGCCTGGATCCGGTCGCGCAGGTTCGCGGCGCGTTCGAACTCGGCACGCTCCGCGGCGGCCTCCATGCGGCGCCGGAGTGGATCGGCGAGGACGCCCGTCTCGCCGTCGAAGAACCGTCTGGCGGCCGTCACGTCCTCGGCGTACGCCTCCGGGTCGATCTCGCCGGTGCACGGCGCCGTACAGATGCCCATCTCGTAGTCGAGACACGGACGGTCGCGATCTGCGTACGTGTGGTCCGAACAGCCGCGCAGGCCGTACTCGTCGCGAATCGCCTTCACCACCGTCTCGACGCGGCCCTTGTCGGTGAACGGGCCGTACGCGACGGCGCCGGCGTCGGGGTCACGCGTCACTTCGATCCGCGGGACCGGGTGGTCGGTGAACGCGACGAGTGGATACGACTTGTCGTCTTTCAGCCGAACGTTGTACCGCGGTTGGAGTCGCTTGATCAGGTTCGCCTCGAGCAGGAGTGCCTGCGTCTCGGTGTCCGTGACGGCGAACTCGATCCGCGAGGCGCGCTTGACCATGCCTCGGATGCGTCCCGACCGCGGGTCGGCGTACGACCGGACACGGTCGCGGAGGTCGACGGCCTTGCCGACGTACAGCGTCGTCTCCCCGGTTCGAAACTGGTACACGCCAGGCTCCGTCGGGAGGTCGGTCGCGCGCACGCGCACCGCGTCGGCGTCCATCGATCCAGGGTAACCACCCGACGTGTTTGAACGCTACGGGGAGACGGTGGCCGCCGCGTGTCGGCTTGCACGCCGCCGGGAGCGATTATCACCGTTGATTGTGTGGTGGATCGATTTATGTGGCACCGCATGTCACACAGAGACAGATGACGGGGTACTGGGACCGAGTGAAGCGGGTGCTCACACGAGACGAACACGGGCGGTCGGTCACAGACGGCGGGGTCACCGCTGGAACGCCGACCGGCGGCGAGAAGGCGAACGTCGGCCGCGAGTCGACGAGCGACGACGGCGACGATCCTCTCCGCGGTGACGGCCCCACCACCGGCGACGGGTCCGACGGCGACGGGTCCGACGGCGACGGCCCCACCACCGGCGACGGGTCCGGCGGCTTAGAGGCGGCGTCGACGTTCGATGCACTCGGCGTCCCGGCGTTCGTCCTCGGGCTCGACGGAACCGTCGTCGCGTGGAACGAGTCACTCGCCGAACTCACCGGTACCGACGCCGAAGACGCGATCGGGCACGCACACGCCTCGGAGTTGTTCTATCCCGACGGCCGGCGGGCCGACACGCTCGCCGACAAGGTGCTCGAAGAGCCCGATCGCGCGGACGAGGTCTACGACGTCACACGTCGCGACACCGCCCGGACGCGCTACGGGGACGCCAGCACGATGGTCGACAGCCGCGGCCAGACGAAACACATCGAGTTCACCGCCACGCCACTGTACGCGGACGGAGCACTCGCCGGTGTCACGGAGGTCGTGATCGACCGAACCAAGACCGTCGAAGAACGCGACACGACGGCGCAGCTGGTGGCCGCGGTCCGGGATACTGCGGTGGCCATCGGCGACGGAGATCTCAACGCTCGTGCCGCCGAACCACCGGAGAGCACGCGTCTCGACGACGAGTTAGTCGGTGTCGTCGACGCCGTCAACGAGATGGCCGACGGGCTACAGACGCTCGTCGAGAGCGTCCACGAGCAGGTGCGACGGATGGACGAGACCACCGAGGAGGCGAGCGGAGCCGTCGACGAGATCGCCGAAAACGTCGCCGCACAGGACGAACTGCTCGACGAGAGCGTTACAGAGATGCAGTCGTTCTCGGCCGGGATGGAAGAGGTCGCTGCCACGGCCGACCAGGTCGATGCCGCAGCCGAAGCCGCGAGCGACGCGGCCAGCGCGGGACTCGACGCCAGCGAGGACGCACGAGCCGCGACCGAAGACGTCGTACGGATCGGTGACGAACTCGTCGAGAGCGTCGGAGCGCTCTCGGATCGCATGACGGACATCGAGGAGGTGATCGCGGTCATCTCGGAGGTGGCCGAGCAAACGAACCTGCTCGCGCTGAACGCGAACATCGAGGCGGCTCGCGCCGGCGAAGGCGGCGACGGCTTCGCGGTCGTCGCCGAGGAGGTGAAAAAGCTCGCCGACGAGACCCGCGGGTACACCGAAGAGATCACCGCGAGCCTCGACCAGCTACGGGCGCAGTCCGCAGAGACCAGCGGCGCCGTCGAGCGGTCACACGACCGCATTCGCGACGCAGAGACGGAGATCGAGACCGTCCTCGACGCACTGACCGAGATCGCCGACGCGGTCGACGAAGCGGCGGTCGGGGTCGGCGAGGTCGCGCGGGCGACGGACGACCAGGCCGCGACCGTCGAGCAGCTCACCGCGTCGCTCGAGCGGGTGCGGGACCGATCCGATCGCACCGAGACGGCGACGACGCGGATCGTCGACGCCACCCAGAGACAGACCGCCGCGGTCGACGAACTCGTGACCCGCGTCGAGCGTCTCGACGGGGGCGCGACGGACGGACCGAAGGGCTGAGCCGACGGCCGTCGCCGAACGTTTAACCTCGTTCGGTACCCAGTTGTCGTATGTCTGTGACGCCGCCTGGGCCCATCGGGGACCCGCTCTTCGGCAACGGTCGGCAGTTCGCCGACGACCCGTTTTCGTTCATGCGCGCGTGTGCCGACAGCTACGGCGACGTGGTGCGATTCGACCTCGGGCCCCGCGAGACGTACATGCTCACGAACCCCGACGACATCGAGCGCGTGCTCGTCGGTGACGCGGCTCGGTATCGAAAGCCGAACTTCGGCGACGACGCCATCACCACGCTGCTCGGCGACGGATTGTTGTTGAGCGAGGGTGACACCTGGCGACGGCAGCGAAGCCTGGCGAACCCCTCGTTTCACACCCAGCGGATCGGGGCGCTGGCGGGGACGATGGTGGACCACACGACGGCGCAGCTCGACGGCTGGGAGCCGGGCGATGTCGTCGACGTCCAGCTCGAGGTGGCGCGGCTCACCGTGCGGATCATCGTCTCGGCGATGTTCGGCACCGACGTCACCGACGAGGAGGTAAAGACCGTTCAGGAACACCTCGAACCGCTCGGGGCCCGCTTCGAACCGGACCCGCGTCGCTACCTGATCCCGAACTGGGTGCCCACCCGAGAAAACCGGGCGTTCACGGAGAGCATCGAGACGCTCGAGGCGGTGATCGACGGAATCGTCGACCGGCGGCGGGGAACCGAACGCGACCCGTCTGTCGATCCGGCGGGCGAAGCCGGCGTCTCGGTGCGCGGCCCGGCGGGCGACCCAGACGCCGACGTACCGATGGACCTCCTGTCGGTCCTCTTGCGTGCTCGCGACCGCGGCGAGCAGACGGACGAAAACCTGCGCGACGAGCTGGTGACGATGCTGCTCGCCGGACACGACACCACCGCACTCGCGCTCACGTACACGTTCTACCTGCTCTCGAACCACCCCGAGGTTCGCGAGCGCGTGGAGGCGGAGGCCGCGGCTGCGACGGCCGACGGGCCGCCGGACGCGAGCGACGTGCGCGAGATGGCGTACACGGAGCGGGTCCTCACCGAGTCGATGCGGCTGTACCCGCCCGTGTACACGATGTTCCGGGAGCCGAAACTCGACGTGCGCGTCGACGGCTACCGCATCCCGGAGGGGTCCGCGCTGATGCTCTCACAGTGGGTCGTCCACCGGTCGCCGCGGTGGTACGACGACCCGGAGACGTTCGATCCCGAGCGGTGGACGCCGAAGCGCCGCAGCGAGCGCCCGCGGTTCGCGTACTTCCCGTTCGGTGGGGGACCGCGTCACTGCATCGGCAAGGCGTTCTCGCTGCTCGAAGCGAAGCTCATCCTCGCGTGCGTCTGTTCGTCGTACGCACTCGAGTACGAGGGGCCGGAGCTCTCGCTGCGAGGGTCGCTGACGATGCACCCCGACCACCCGGTACCGATGCGCGTCGCCGAGCGGTGAACGATGGGGTCGAAAAGAGCGCGAGGAGACGCCGACGGTGCGTGCTGTCGGCGCTGTGGAGCCCGGCTCGTGCGCGGGCTGGTGGCGAGCGGACGGCGGGCGTGTTGTCTCAACGCGACCCCGATCGTCGGCGTGTGTCCGACGCACGGGCCCGTCGGTCCACACCACGCGGTCGACGCCGACGAGTAGTGGACGACTCGAGGCGGAGACGGTCGCGAGAGCTGGTCACAGCGCGAGCGTCGCCGCGACCTCGCGAAACTGCGCGTCGTAGACGGTGAGCGCGTCCGCACGCCAGCGAACCGGAGTTGCCTCGAGGTCGGTATCGAGTGCGTCGCGCACCGCCGGTGGGTCGGTGCCGCGAGCGAGCGTCACGTGCGGGACGTACGCGTCGCCTTCGACGCCGTCAGCAGCACCGAATGCGGCGCAAAGCCGGCGGTGGAGTCGGACGAGCGGCGGGCTCTCGACGACGAGGTAGACGACCGATCCGGCACCAGACGCGGGCGTCTCGAACGCGTCGACGCCGGTGAGTGCGAGGTCGAACGGGTCGGTCGACGCGAGGTGCGCGCGGAGGGTCGCACACAGTCGCTCGAGGGCGGCCTCTCTGGGTGGAGACGGTGTATCGATCGAGGCGGCGTCGGCCACGTCGGGGAGCTCGGCCGGATCGGGGACGTCGCCGTCGGCAAATCGCTTGCACACGAGCGTGTGTCGCGTTCGGAGCCGGCCGAGCGACGCCGAGCTATCGGCGAGCTGGTTGCCGATCCCATCGACGGTCGGGGGCAACGGAACGTTGAGGCTGAACACGGCGGACGCTCGGGTGAGTCAGCAAAAGCTCCGTCGGCGTCGCGGCGAGTAGACGGGTACAAACCGCTCGGGGTCGATGCTCCGGCATGCGCCTCATCGCGTTCGACTTCGACGGAACGCTCTCTGACTCGGAGATGACGGTTCTGCTCGCCGAGCGGGCGGGCGTCGCCGACGAGGTGGCCGAGATCACGGAGCGGGCGATGAACGACGAGCTCAGCTACGCCGAGAGCCTCTATCAGCGTGCCGAGCTGCTCGGCGGGCTCGACGACGACCTGGTGACGGACGCGTTCGACGCGGTTCGACTCCGGCCCGGCGCGGGAGCGCTGATCGCACGGCTTCGCGAGGCCGGCCACCACGTCGCCGTGCTCACCGGCGGGTTCGAACGCGGCGTCGAGGCCGCGCTCGCGCGCGAGGGTGTCGAAGCGGACACGATAGTCGCGAACCGGCTCCCGGTCACGAACGGGGCACTCACCGGCGACGCCGAGGGGCCGCTCATCGAGGGGACGAAAGACGACGCACTGGAGGGCCTGGCCGCCGAACTCGACGCGCCGCTCGCGTCGACGGTCGCCGTCGGTGACGGCGCGAACGACCTGCCGATGCTGGAGGTGGCTGGACTCGCCGTCGGGTTCCTCCCGAAGCCGGCGGTCAGGCCCGTCTGTGACGCGGTCGTCGCCTCGATGTACCGGCTCGAGCGGGTGTTCGAGGCACACGGCGTGCTCTCGACGAAGTCCTAAACGCTTAATCAGGGTCGGAGCAAACCAGGGGATATGGTCGTCATCGTGCGGAGGCGGGGATGATTCCGACCCTGACGTACCTCCAGTTTCACGTGGTGTTCACCCTCCCGCTGCTCGTGCTCCTCTGGTACCTCGCACCGCGGTACGACCGGGCCCGTAGACGCCGGGCGACGCTCGGCATCGCGATCCTCGTCGCCATCGCGTACGCGTACACCACGCCGTGGATCAGTTACATGATCCGCCGCGGGGCGTGGGGGTACGCCGACGGCGCGGTGTTCGTGCGGGCGCTGTCGATCCCGCTCGGTGAGTACCTCTTTTTCGCCATCCAGACGATCATCGCCGCGTTCGCGCTGTACATCTTCGATTTCGACCCGGCGTTTCGCCCCGGCGACTTCGACTGGGGGCCGCGTATCGCCGGGGTCGCCGTCGGAATCGCGATGGTGCCGGTCGGTCTGTGGCTCGTCTTCAGCGACCCGTCGTACCTCTACTTCGGCGGACTGCTCGCCTGGGTGGGGCCCGTGCTCGCCCTCCAGTGGGGCGTCGGTGGCGGCTACCTCGCGCGGACGCCCCGCGTGTGGCTGACAGTGACGTTCGTGCCGGCCGTCTACTTCTGGATCGTCGACCGGATCGCGATCGGCATGGGAACCTGGTACCTCTCGAGTGAGCTCACCACCGGAGTCGCCGTCCTCGGGCTCCCGGTCGAGGAGATGCTCTTTTTCACCTCCGCAAACCTGATGACCGTGAATGGACTCGTGTTGTTCGAGTGGGTCCTCGACTGGAACGACCGGCGGACCGCGCTGTCGTCGGTCGGTACGACCCCGGCCGGTGCGGCCGACCGCTCGGGACCGAACGAGTCGGCTGCGGCCGGAGTGGATCGAGACGCCGACAGCGACGAGTTCGACCCGACCGATGACTGAGTCGCCGGCCCGGTCACCCGGGGGAGCGGTCGATCGCCCCAGCGCGAGCGACCCGATCGCGAGCCGTCGTCGTGGTGGCGCGTCGACCCGCGAGGAGACCGCACTCGCCGTCGCGGACCGGTGGTTCGCCCGGTACCCAGCGATCGCACTCGCCGCGTTGCTCCCGATCGGCGCGCTCACCCCCTCGTTTCCCGTCGAGGTCGGCGTCGCGACGTTCGCACTCGGGACGCTCGTCGTCGGCATGGCACACGGCGCGGTCGACCACCTCGTGCCGCTTCGGGCGAGCGACGCGTCGCTTCGGCGGTCGATCGCGGTCGTCTCGGTCGTCTACGCGGTACTCGGTGGTGGGGTCGTCGTCGCGTTCTTTACCGCCCCGGTCGTGGCGTTCGTGGGGTTCATCGCGCTCACCTGGCTCCACTGGGGGCAAGGCGACGTCGCCGCGCTCGTCGTCGCCGGCGTCGAGCACCTGCAGACGCCTGCGACGCGGGTGCTGACGCTCGTCGTCCGCGGCGGTCTCCCGATGGGCGTGCCGCTTCTCGCGCACCCGAGCGAGTACCGAGTGGTGACCGAGTGGGTCATCGGGCTGTTCGTCGCCGACGCGGCCGCCGCCGTCGACCCCCTCTTCGTGCCGGCGACCCGGATCGCGGTCGGTGCGTCGATGGCGGGTGCGACGCTCGTGTCGATCGGCCTCGGCTACCGGCAGGTCCGTGCTGGCGCGAGCCGGCGAGGATGGCTGCGAGACGTCGGCGAGACGGCGACGCTGTGGGCGTGGTTCCTGCTCGCCGCGCCGGTGTTCGCGGTCGGCGTGTACTTCGCGGCGTGGCACGCGCTGCGACACGTCGGTCGGCTGGCGCTCGTCGACGGAGCCGCCACGGCGGCGCTGGCCGACGGCGACGTCCGGGGTGCGCTGCGACGGTTCGCTCGCGACGCCGCGCCGCTCACGCTCGGTGGGTTCCTCGTGGTCGGCGGCGTCGCCCTCGCGGTGCCGTCGGGCGTCGCCGCACCGGGTGACGTCCTCGGCGTCTCACTCGTCGCCATCGCGGCGATGACGCTCCCGCACGTCGCGGTGGTGGCGTGGCTCGACGGACGACAGCGCGTGTGGCAGTGGGTGCGGTGACCAACCCACAGAGTTGTCCCTGCGGGCGACGAGGATCGGCCGTGCCCCACGACCGGATACACGCACGAGAACCGAGCCACCACGTCGACCGCTGGACGGTCGGCCGGATCGAAGCGATCGAAGAACGGGACGGTCACGCGGTGGTGACGGTGCGACCGACGTCGACCAGGACGGCGCCGGGGTCGGACGAGCTCGTCGACCTCGTCGTCACGCTCGCGGTCCGCGACCTCTTCGTGCGGCGGCTGGACCTCGACGCCGACGAGTCGCCGGTCGGCGAGCGGGTGTGGTACCGCGTGCGCGGCGCGTAGGGCGCGGGGCGCTCTCGGCCGGTGAGACCGCTACTCGAGCTGGTGGTAGTCGAGCTCGTGGCCCTCGTCGAGGGCCGCCTGGACGGCCGCGCTCGGCTCGTCGACCGGCTCCGTCGAGAGCGCCATCCCGCCGATGTCGGCGCGCTCGATCGTGACGTTGCGCCGCCACGCCTCGTCCGTCTCGGGGTAGTCGGTGCGGTAGTGTGCACCGCGCGACTCCTCGCGTTCGAGCGCCCCGCGCAGGACCGCCTCCGCGGCGGTGAGCGAGAAGCCGAGGTCGACGGCGAACTCGAACGACTCGCTCGTGACGGGCCCGACGTCGAGGTCGCTGGCACGTTCGCGGAGCTCCTCGAGTGCGTCGAGACCGGCACGGAGCGACTCTTCGTCGCGGAGGATGCCCGCGTGTTCCCACATCGTGTCACGGAGCGCGGCGAGGGCGGCCTCGACGTCTTCGTCGCCGTCGCGGTTCGCCGTCGACGCGAGGTCGTCGAGGTGCGGGTCGACGAGGGTGTCGAGCAGGTCGGCCGGGATCGCTCCCGGGCCGTCGACGCGGTCGGCGACGGTCTCGCCGGCGACGACGCCGAACGCGACCGTCTCGGCGAGCGAGTTGCCACCGAGGCGGTTCGCGCCGTGGACGCCCGCCATCGTCTCGCCGATCGCAAAGAGCCCGTCGACGTCGGTCTCACCGGTCTCGTCGACCGCGACGCCACCCATTCCGTAGTGGGAGGTCGGTGCGACCTCGACGGGTTCCCGAGCCATGTCGACGCCGAGCTCCTGGAAGCGCTCGTACATGCGGGGGAGCCGTTCGCGGATGAAGTCGGCGTCGCGGTGTGAGATGTCGAGGTAGACGCCGCCGTGTTCGGTGCCGCGGCCCGCGGCGACTTCCTCGGCTATCGACCGCGCGACCACGTCGCGGGCGTCGAGCTCCATCTGGTCGGGCGAGTACCGACGCATGAAGCGCTCGCCCTCGGTGTTGAAGAGCCGACCGCCCTCGCCACGGACCGCCTCGGTCACGAGCCGACCGCTCCACGGCTCCCACTCGGGGTCGGTCTCGTCGACGGCCATGCCGGTCGGGTGGAACTGGATGAACCCCATGTCCATCAGGGTCGCTCCCGCGTCGTACGCCAGCGCCGCGCCGTCGCCGTTGTTCTCGTCGTCGCGCGAGGTGTGTCGGTTGTAGATTGCCGCGTGACCGCCGGCAGCGAGCACGACGGTGCCGGCGTTGAACAGCTGGAACGTGCCGGTGTCCATGTCGAAGCCGACCGCGCCGTACACCGCGTCGCCGTCGGCGACGAGCTTCGTGATCATCACGTTCTCGCGGTACGGGATCGACAGCGACTGGGCGCGGTCGACGAGGGTGTCGAGAAGCGACTCGCCGGTGTGGTCGCCCGCAAAGGCGGTGCGCCGGAACGACTGCGCGCCGAAGTAGCGCTGGTCGATGGCGCCATCGTCGGTCCGCGAGTAGTCCATCCCCCACTCGTCGAGCTCGCGGAGCCGCGCCGGCATCTGCTCGGTCACCGTCTCGACCAGCGCCGGGTCGTTGATCAGGTGGCCCTCGTTGAGCGTGTCGGCCGCGTGGATCGCGGGAGAGTCTTCGGGGTCGTGCGTGCCGAGTGCGCCGTTGATCCCGCCGCGTGCCCACGTGGTGTGTGCGTCGCCGTGGCCACGCTTGCCCAACACGAGCACGTCGTCGACGCCGCGCTCGGTGAGCTCGATGGCGGCTCTGGCGCCGGCTGCACCGGCACCGACGACGAGCACGGAGACGTCCGTGCGCTCGTATTCTATCGACTCGCCCGCGGCTTCGGCCGCTGATTCGGGCATATGTTATCGGTGACACCGCGGACGGTTAAGCCTCGCGCTCGCGCGTACGCGTGCGCGGCGCTCCGAGAGATGAGTATCGTCTCAGTCCCACCCGGGCGTTCCGGGTGCCCCCGCGTCGTCTTCGAGCCGACGAGCCAGCGCGTCGCGGTCAACGCGGTCAGCGGTGACCGGCTCGCCGTCCACACCGGCTCGATCGCGCCACGCGTGGATCGCCCGGCCGGCCCAGGAGTCGGTCGTCCGAGCCGTCTCTCGCGCGGCGGCGGCCCGGTCACGGTCGACCGCGAGCGATCCGGGACGCGAGCCGACGGCCGCGCCGACGAACCGGGCGCGGTCGGCGGCCGTCTCGGTGCCGGCCCGGAGACGGTCGACGACGCCGTCGAGGTCCTCGGGGTCGGGGTACGCGAAGACGGTCGCGCCGGCCGCGTGCGGGCCGAACGGGAGCGGCGGGGTATCGGCGGGCGGCGTGTCGTCGAGCAACCGGTCACCGCCGTCGGCTGCCTCGACGCGTTCGCACTCGGTCTCGGCGTCGAGTTCGAGCGAGTGAGCCGGATAGGTTCCACAGGCGCGCGGGTAGCGGTCGGTGTCGTGGATCCGACACTGGAGGGTCGTCGGGTCGAGAAAGACGCAGGCGTCGAGCCATCGAATCGCGTCGGTGCCGACCGGTGCGACTGGCTTCGGGGGGGGTGCGGAGTCCGACCGCGAACACCGGCCGGTCGTCGACGGCGGCGAGGTCGAATCCATCGATCGCGACGCGGTCGTCGGCTGGGGCCGGGGTGAACAGCCGCGGCCGGAGGACGTCACCGAGCCCGTCGGCGAGGAACGTGGCGACCTCGTCGCGACTGAGCGGCACCAGGTCGTAGTCGTCGTCGAGCGGGTGGCGGTCGCCGGTGCGGTCGGTGCCGGCGGCCGTCGGATCGAGGGGCCGCCAGTCGACACAACACCCGGCACACCCCGCACAGCGGAGGTTCATGCGATCGGGTAACACGTGCCGCGCAATCGTGATAAATTCATGTCACGATTTGTCGATGTGAGGCGTCCGCTTCGTCGATGTGAGACGTCCGCTTCGGCTGTGGGGCGTCTCGTGGCTGGCCTAGAGCGCGCCCTTCGTGCTCGGCGTGTCGCTGCGGCGGTCGTCGAGCCGGGTCGCGTCGTCGAGCGCCCGCGCGAGCGCCTTGAACAGCGCCTCGACCTCGTGGTGGGCGTTGTCGCCGCGCTCGACCGCCGCGTGGAGGGTGAGTCCGGCGTTCGACGCGAGCGACAGCGCGAAGTGGTCGGCCATCACGCTGGTGAACTCGCCGACCGACTCCTGTGAGAACGTGCCCTCGAAGGCGTAGTACGGCCGGCCGGCGACGTCGACGACGACGCTCGCGACCGCCTCGTCGAGCGGGACGCGTCGGTCGGCGTATCGCCGGATGCCGCGCTTGTCGCCGAGCGCCTCGGCGAACGCCTCACCGAGACAGATGGCGACGTCTTCCACCGTGTGGTGGTCATCGACGTGGGTGTCGCCGTCACAGCGAACGGTGAGATCGAAGAGGCCGTGCTTCGCGAAGGACCGCAGCATGTGGTCGAAGAAGCCGACTCCGGTGTCGACCTCGCTGTCGCCGTCGCCGTCGATCACGAGCGTGAGCTCGATCGTCGTCTCCGACGTCTCCCGCGAGACGGCCGCGCGCCGGTCGTGGTCGCTCATACCCGACCGTCGGCGGGCGGCGTTAAGGCCGTTGTGGGCTCCCGCCGGTGGCTATATGTGTTCGTCTGTCGTCACGTCGAGGCGGATGGACCCGCCCGAGTCGCCGGACTCCACGCGACCGCTCGACGCGAGGGGAGTGCCGACCGACGCCGAGCACGACGTCGACCCGCTGGTCACGGCGGCGGCTGTCGACGCCGACACCGGCGAGGGAGAGCTCGAGCGGACGATCGGCCTCGGCGGGGCGCTCGCCATCGGTGTCGGGACGATGGTCGGTGCGGGCATCTTCGTGTTCCCCGGACTCGCCGCCGCGCGGGCCGGTCCCGCGGCGTCGCTCTCGTTCGCCATCGGTGCCGGCGTCGCGTTGCTCGTCGCGCTGCCGACCGCGGAGCTCGCGACCGCGATGCCACACAGCGGCGGCGGGTACGTCTACGTCTCGCGGGCGCTCGGCACGGGCGTCGGCGCGGTAGTGGGACTCGGGCTGTGGCTCGGGCTCGTGTTCGCGTCCGCGTTCTATCTCGTGGGGCTCGGCAGCTACGCCGGACAAGTGCTTGTCGAGCTCGGCGTCTCGCTCTCGGTGCGGCCGGCGGTCCCGTTGGGTGTCGCGTTCGGAGTCGCACTCACGGCGCTCAGTCTCTTCGGGACCGAGAACACGGCGACGCTACAGAACGCGATCGTGGTCCTGCTCGTGGGTATCTTGGCGCTGTTTTTGAGCTACGGGAGCCTCGACGCGCTCGGCGTGTTCGGCACCGAGACGGCACCGGAGCGGTTCTTCCCGCCGGGCGGCGCGCTGGCGGTGGTGCAGACGGCCGCGTTCGTCTTCACCTCGTACCTCGGGTTCGCACAGATCGCGACGGTCGCCGGCGACGTCGAGTCGCCCGGGCGGACCCTCCCGCTCGCGATGGTCGGGTCGGTCTTGACCGTCGGCGGCCTCTACGTGGTCGCGATCTTCGTCTCGACCAGTGCGTTCGGGAGCGCCCGGCTCGGCGCGTTCGGTGAGACCGCGATGGTGGAAGTCGCCCGGGCGTTCGTCGGGCTGCCTGGGGCGGTCGGGATCGTTGCCGCCGGGCTGCTCGCGACGGTCTCAAGCGCCAACGCCTCGATCCTAAGCGCCTCCCGAATGGTGTACGCCGTGAGTCGCGACGGACTCGTCCCCGAGACAGCCGCTCGAATCAACCGCCGGTACGGGACCCCGCACGTCGCGCTCGGGCTCGCCGGCGTTCCGATCGTCGCGCTCACCGCGACCGGACGGGTGGGGTTGCTCGCCGAGGTCGCCTCCGTCCTCCACCTCGTGACGTACGGGCTCACCTGCGTCGCGCTGATTCGGTTCCGCCGCGAGCGCCCGGGGTGGTACGATCCGTCGTTCCGGTGTCCGGCCGGCGTCGTCGTCGCCGGCGGCGGCGCGCTCGCCAGCTTTGGGCTCGTCGGGTTCATGCAGCCCATGTCGATCGCCGTCGGCGGCGGCGTGATGGCCGCCGCGTACGGCTGGTACCGCGCGTACGCCACCGACGTCGACCTGGAGGGGGAGCGCACGTGAACGAGGCCGGCGAACCGTCGACGCACCCGAAGCCGACGGTCCTCGTCCCGGTCGCCGTCCACGGCGAGGCGTCGCTGCCAGGCGGGACCGCGGCGCTCCTCGCGAACGCCCGGGTCGTGGTGGCCGGGTACTACGAGGTGCCCGAACAGACCGCCACAGAACAGGCGCGCGAGCAGTTCGGCGAGTCCGCGAAGACGACGCTCCGCGAGCTCGCAGCGACGCTGGCCGACGTCGGCGCGACCGTCGAGACGCGGCTGGTGTTCACCCACGAGGCGGCGACGACGATCGACCGTATCGTCTACGAACACGACTGTCTCGCGGTCCTCGTGGCGAACCACGTCGAGCGCGTCGACGACGTCCTCCTCGCCGTCCGAGGGCTCGTCGGGCTCGAGCAGAACGCCGCGCTCGTCGCCGGCCTGTTCGCCGACCGAGGGGTCGACGTCACGGTGTACCACGGGCGAGACGCGGACGAGCCGGCGGCCGACGCGCGAGGAGTGGTGACCGAGACCGAGTGGGCGCTCCGCGAGCGAGGGATGAAAGCGAGCACGATCGAGACGGTCATCGAGCAGACGAACGAGCCGGTGGCGGCGATCGCCCGGCAGGCGGCCGACCACGACGTCGTGGTGATGGGCGAGACCAATCCGTCGGTGGCGACGGTGGTGTTCGGGATGCCCGCAGACCGCGTCGCCGAGCGGTTCGAGGGGCCGGTGCTCGTCGTGCAGCGGCCGCGCCCCGAGACGTGAGGGGTGTGCGACGTCGGGGAGAGAGACGGGCGAAGAGCCGTCGGGGAGACAGTCAGGCAGCGTCGACCGCCGCCTGCGCTTCGCGGAGGGTGAACCGGTCCTCGTAGAGGGCGGTGCCGACGACGACGGCCGCGGCACCGGCCCGCCGGAGCGCGAGCACGTCGTCGACCGTGGCGACCCCGCCGGAGGCGATCACGGGGACGTCGACCGCCGAGGCCACGGCGTCGACCGCGTCGGTGTCGACCCCGTCGAGTTGCCCTTCGACGTCGACGTTGGTGAAGAGGATCGCTCCCGCACCGAGCGACGCGTAGCGTTCGGCGGCCGTGGCCGGGTCGAGTCCGGTCGATTCGGTCCAGCCCGCGACGACCACCTCGCCGTCTTTCGCGTCGAGGCTCACCACGACGCTGCCGGGGTGGGTGTCGGTTATCTCGGCGACGACCGCCGGGTTCTCGACGGCCGCGGTCCCGAGGATGACGCGGTCGACGCCGGCGTCGAGGAGACCCTGGGCGTCTGCGGCCGTGCGGATACCGCCGCCGAGTTGCACGTCGACGGCTTCGTCGGTCGCCGCGACGACCGCCTCGATGGCGTCGGCGTTTGCGCGCTCGCCCTCGAAGGCGCCGTCGAGGTCGACGAGGTGGAGCGTCTCGGCGCCCGCCTCGACCCAGTCGGCGGCCGCCTCGACCGGGTCGCCGTAGACGGTTCCGGTGCCCCGTTCGCCACCGACGAGTTGGACGACCGCACCGTCCTGGACGTCGACCGCGGGAATCACCTCGAAGCGGGAGAAAGCAGTCATACCGCAGCCGTGGCGCGGCGGGCGATTAAACCGGTCGGTTCGAGACACCCCATCCGACGACAGGCGCGTACCGACCTACCGTGGCGCGCGCCTCGCGAGGTCGCCGGCGGCGGCCTCGCGAGCGCGTGCGAGGGACGAACGAGTCGCCCGTGGCGACGAGTGAGTCGGCTGGGGAGGACGTGGCTGAAGGTGATGTCCGGGTACCGTTCGGCCGTGTCGATCACACGTGATACAGAGGGAGCACGCGTCACGCAGACACCGAGTCGGCCACACCCTCCCCGCTGCGTCTGTGGTCGTGGGTGAGTGACCGAGACGACCCGCGACCGCCGGGCATGGCTTGTATCCACGCCCTCCCCAACCGATTCGCTCTGGTACGCAGTTGGTGGGTTCGTGATCGACACGACACCGCTGCGACACCCGGACACCAATGAGGCCACACCCTCCCCAGCCGATTCGCTCGGTGGCTTCGCCACCTCGCTCATCCCTCGCACGCGCTCGCGGGCACGCTCCGCGGCCCGCGAGGCGCGCGCCACCGGATCGTCGTCTCGGCTGCCCCCGTAGGTCACGGGGCGCGTACTGCCGGATATCGTGTTACACGAGTGGGAGCGTGATCCCGACGAGGACGGCACCGAACCCGAGGGCGGCGTAGAGCAGCCGTTCGAAGCGCGGCCCCGGCGGGAGCGGGCCGGCGTCGAGCGCCGGAGCGTGGTGGACGAGCTGGACGTACGCGACGAGGGTCACGACGAGGAACGCGCCGGCCGACCAGGCGAGCGAGGCACCGGCCGAGATGCCGTACGCCTGGCCGTAGATGGGACCGATCGAGAACGCGAGCATGAAGCCGAGGCCGACGCTCACCCCGAACGGCACGGGATCGATCGGCTCGCCGCGACGGTTGTGAAACTGGAGGGACGAGCGCACGGACGAGTCTTGGGTGTCCTCGCACAAAGAGCTAAGTGCCGGAGCACGCGGATAGTGCGTATGGCCGACGAGCCGAAGGGACTCGCCGAGGGGCTCGAGGAGTCGTCCGGCGACCCCCGCGTGGTACTCGCGATGAACGCCGTCCTCTCGCTGTTGTTCGGGTGGACCGTGGTGTGGGGACTCGACCGGCTCGAGGTGCTGACCGCGAGCCGGGGAACCATCGCCGCCGCGACCCTCGTCGTCTTCGTCACCACGTACCTCCTCGTGGTGCGGTGAGGTGGAGCCGCTCGACCGGCATGAGGGCTCCCGCTCGGCGGGAGGGGCGCTATCGGCCGGTCTCGGTCGCGCCGCGGGGCGGCAGTCGGTGACAAGATTTTATGACCGTCGCGTCGACCCATCGACGATGACCATCGAAGACCGGGACAACGCGTACCTCATCACGCACGCACTGGCGAAAGACACCCTCTCGCGGCTTCGCGACGTCGAGACCGAACAGGTCGCCTTCCGGAAGGGCCTGGTGAAACTCGGACGCGTCTGTGGCTACGAGATCATCGACGGCGCGATGGAGACGGAGTACGTCCCGGTCGAGACGCCGCTCGCGGAGACGACCGGCGAACGGGTGAAAGGCGTCGACGACGTCGTGATCATCAACGTCCTCCGAGCGGCGACGCCGTTCGTCGAGGGACTGTTGAAGGCGTTTCCCCGGGCGAAACAAGGGGTCATCTCGGCCGGCCGCGACGAGGCGGCCGGCATGGACGCCGACGGCGAGTTCCCGATCACGATCGACTACGTGAAACTGCCGGCGATCCGCGAGACGGACACGGTGATCGTCGCCGACCCGATGCTCGCGACCGGCTCGACGATGTGTGCCGTGCTCGAACACATCCTCGCCGAGGCGACCGAGTTCGAGGACCTGTTCGTGCTCGCTGCGGTCTCGGCGCCCGACGGACTCGTGCGCGTCGGCGACGCGTTCCCCGATGCCGACCTCCTCACCGTCGCCATCGACGACTACCTCGACGACGACGGCTACATCGTGCCCGGGCTCGGCGACGCCGGTGACCGCGCGTTCCGGACGACGTGAGTGCGCGTTCTGGACGACGTTGGCGGTCGCGCGGAGACCGGCGCAGACGGCCGCCGCAGGTATTTAAGAGCCCGCGCCGCGAGCAACCCGTATGAGCGACGCGCCGACGACCGACCCCTGTGACGGGTGTGGAGCGCCCACGACCGACGCGCTCGCCAGGACCGTCCGACTCAGTGTCGACCGCGCGAACATCGACACACAGCGGCTCTGTCCGGAGTGCTTCGCGACGTGGATCCAGCGATACCAGGCCGAGATGGGCGCGAAGACGGACCGCGAGACGACCGACTCGGAGATCATCGTCGACTGACGTGAGACCGACGCGGTGGCCGCGTCGGTCGGGTCCACGGCGGGTGCGACCGCGTCGGCGGGGGCCACGGTAGACGCGACGCTATCGCGCACGGCGCGTTCTCGGCACCCGGCAACGCGGGACGCCACCGGCCGGCTTAAGACGCGCCAGTGCACACTACTCCACAATGAGCCTCGCCATGGACGCCGCGCCCGACGTCGTCCCCGCCTGTGCGGACGACGGGACGTGGCTCGCATGCATCGAGTGCGGCGAGACGTTCGCCCCGTTCGAGGACGTTCGGTACACCTGTGACCACTGTGACGGCCTACTCGAGGTGCGGTACGCCGAGCTGCCGACGTTCGACGACTTCGGTACCGGCGCCTCGACGGACGGTCCCGACCGCGGCGTGTGGCGCTACAGAGAGGCGCTGCCGTTCGACCTCGGGGTGACCCTCCCAGAGGGCGACACGCCGTTACACCGCGTGCCGCGCATCGAAGACATCGTCGGCGTCGAGGGGCTCCGGATCAAACACGAGGGGATGAACCCCTCCGGGTCGTTCAAAGACCGCGGGATGACCGTCGGGGTTCGCGTCGCCCAGGAGCTCGACGTCGGCGCGCTGGCGTGTGCGTCCACCGGCAACACCAGCGCGGCGCTCGCGACCTACGGTGGCCGCGCGGGGATGCCCACGCTCGTGCTCCTTCCGCAGGGAAAAGTCGCCGCCGGCAAGATAGCCCAGGCGAGCCTCCACGGCGCGCGCATCCTCGAGGTCGACGGCAACTTCGACGACTGTCTCGACATCGTCCAGGAGCTCGCCGCTCGCGGCGCGGTGTACCTCCTCAACTCGCTCAACCCGTTCCGACTGGAGGGGCAGAAGACCATCGGCTTCGAGATCTTAGAGCAGTGTTACGCCGACTACGGTCGGTTCCCGGACCGGATCGTCCTCCCGGTCGGCAACGCGGGGAACACCTCTGCGATCTACAAGGGGTTCCGCGAGCTCGTCCAGTCGGGCGCGCTCGACGTCGCGGACGTGCCGAAGCTCACCGGCGTCCAGGCCGAGGGTGCCGCTCCGATGGTCGAGGCGGTGACCGAGGGCAACGACGAGATCAGTCGATGGGAGCACGTCGAGACGCGTGCGACCGCGATCCGGATCGGCAACCCGGTCAACGCGCCGAAGGCGCTCCCCGGCGTGCACAACACCGGCGGCACCGCGGTCGCCGTGAGCGACAACGAGATAACGGCCGCACAGGCGCACCTCGCGACCGAGGGCGTGGGCGTCGAGCCCGCCTCGGCTGCGAGCCTCGCCGGACTGAAGAAGCTCCGCCGGCAGGGTCGCGTCGACGACGACGAACTCGTCGTGTGTCTCACGACCGGCCACCTGCTGAAAGACCCGGAGGCCGCCTACAAGGCCGGCGGCGACCCCGAACCGGTCCCGAACGACGCCGACGCGATCCACGAGCAGATCAGCGAGTGAGTGGTCGACGAGTGCGGACGACGGCCGTGGCTCTGACCGTGTGACACCCGAACGACACGTGCCGTCCTCACGGTCGTAAGCGGCTAGATTCGCTCCTCACAGAGAGGTAGACCGTGTCCTCTTTGATCGATGCCGTGCGTGGGTGACCGGGTCGGTGACTGAGACGGGTCGCGACACCCGGGCACCGCGGTGGCCACACTCTCCCTACTGCGCGTGCGACGAGCACAGCGTGGCCGAGACGACCTTCGACCGCCGGGCATGGGCGTGTATCCACGCCCTCCCGGGCCGATTCGCTCTCGTACGTCTACGGTGGTCGTGTGGCCGAGACGACCGTACGACACCCGGACACCAGTTATCCACACTCTCCCCAGCCGATTCGCTCTCGTACGTGTGTGGTGATCGTGTGACCGAGACGACCGTACGACACCCGGACACCACTTCGCCACACCCTCCCCAGCCGATTCGCTCGGTGGCTACGCCACCTCGCTCATCCCTCGCACGCGCTCGCGAGCCCGCCTTCGGCGCGCTCACGAGGCGCGCGCCACCGTACGGGGGTGTCGGAAGGCGATCACTCGATCGCTACGCGGCCGCTCGTCGCGTCGTTGAGTCGTTCGACGAGCGCGTCGACCGCCGAAACCGGCACCCGCAGGTCGAAGCGAACCCGCGCGTCGTACGTGGCCTCGAACGAGACGTCCGCAGATTCGATGATGCCACGGACCGTCCCCGAGTCGTCGTAGTCGGTTCGCACGACGAGGGTGCGGTGGGGGCGTTCGTCGACGATTTCGGCGGCATCGAGCGCGTCAGCGACGGCGCGGCCGTACGCCCGCGCGAGCCCCCCGACGCCGAGGTTCGTCCCACCGTAGTACCGCACCACCGCACAGACGACCCGCTCGACCGCGCGCTGTTGGAGGACGTTGAGCGCCGGCTTCCCCGCCGACCCGCTCGGCTCCCCGTCGTCGTCGGCGTACTCCCGGAGAAACGTGGTCGACGTCGGCGACTGTGGGGAGGTGTCGGTCGCCGGCACTCGGTACGCGGGAACGACGTGCGTCGCGTCCGGAAACTGGGTCGCGACGGCATCAATGAACGCCTCTGCCTCGGCGACGTCGTCGGCCCGGTCGACGTGACCGAGGAACCGGGAGCCGCGAACCTCGAACGCCGTCGACGCGCGGGTCGCGACCGTACGGTAGGTGTCGCTCACGGACACCACGTCGAGGCGAGACGGCTAGTCGATGTCGGTCGGTGGGTCGGCATCCGACTCGACGGCGTGATCTGCGTCGACGGCGCCGCTCGACTCGCGGTCGGTGCCGCGCGCGGCGGCGACGGCGGTCGGGGGTGCCGACCGATAGAGGGCGGCGAACGCGGCCGTCCCGACGAGTTCGGCCGCGACGGCGACGATAGCGAGGGGTTCGGCCGCAAGGGCAGTGGCCGTGTCGGCGCCGTGCCACACCCCGTACCCAGCGAGGAGCCCGAGGAGGGTACCCGCCCCGAGCGCGTAGAGTCGCCGGTACTCGTCGGCCCGGAGCGTCGCGGCCGCGACGAGGACGGTGACGACGGCCGCGAGGACGAACACGTAGGGTCGGGCGTCCGCCGGTGCCGCCAGCCGCGGCCACGCCCAGAGCAGGTGAGCGGCTGCGCTCACCACCGCCGCCTGCACAGCCGTAATGCGGAGTACGCGTTTCCCGAGCGTGTCTCGCGGCGCCAACGGGCTATCGTTCGCCTGTGGGTCGTTCCCGACGGCCGAGTGGTCGTCGCTCATCGATCACTCCCAGGGATGCCGCCCGGGAGCATCCGGCCACAGCGGGTACCAGTACGACTCGTCGGATTCGACCGCGAGCTCGCCGTCGAGGACGGACTGCAGTGAGAACTCGGTGCGCTGATCGCGGTCGTTCGTTCCCCGCGGAGCGAACGGGTAGTACGCCCCCCGTCGGAACGAGTAGACCCAGTAGGCGGGGCCGTCCGCGTCGACGAAGCCGAAGACCGCCGCGAGGAGCCGTGAGCCGAACCCGGCCTCGATGAACTGGTCGGCCGCAAAGTGGACGCTCGTCACGAGGTCTTCGGGATCGTCGTCCTCCAAGACGAACCAGTGGTAGCCGTGCTCGTCGGCGTGCCGGTGGAACCCGGTCCCCGTTTCGAGTTCGCCCGCTTCGAGGATCTCCTCGACGGTTGAGACGGCGTCGTCGAAGCGGGTGCTGTCGACGTCGGAAAAACAGAGCGCCGCCTCGTTGGCGTGGTCGTAGCCGAGGTCGGCCTCCATCGTCACGTACGCCGTCGACATCCCGAAGAGGTCCTCGGGGTCGGCCTCGCGGGTCGCGTCGGTCTCGGCGCTGGTTCCGAGGACCGACCGGATCGTATCGAAGATGCCCATCTGTTGTAGTCGCTACGCGCCGCGGGGATTAGGGCGTTTCCACGTGGCACGCCCGAGACGACGGCTGCCGTCTCCGTGCTCGCCGCTCACTCGGCTTCGTCGGCCCTGTCGTCGAGGAACTGCAACACACCGCGAGCGTTGAGACTTGCGTCGGCCCGGCGTCGCTCCGCGTTCCAGAAGTCGTGGTCGGCACTCGCGGCCTCGAAGTGCTCGACGACGGCCTCGTCGGAGGGAAGCGTCTCCCGTGCCGAGCGAACGGCTTCGACCCACTCGACGTACGCGCGCTTTGCCGCCCCGAGTATCGACGGGTCGTACGTCCGGGGACCGAAGTGCGCGAAACACAACAGCGCGGGGTCCAACGCAGCGATCTGTTCGATGTCGCGGAGACACTGATCGAGGTCGAACTGCGGCGGCGGCGTTGTCTGTCGGACGGAGTCGATCGCGGGGACGTAGATGCCGGCGGCGTCGGCGGTGAAGACGACACCCGCGTCGGGGTCGTGGAAGACCGCGTGATGGGGGGCGTGGCCGGGCGCCTCGTGGACGACGAGCTCGCGGTCGCCGAGGTCGACACGGTCGCCGTCAGAGAGCCCCGCAATGCGATCGTCAGGCACGGGACGCGGGTCGGCGTAGTGACGCCACTGGTCGCGCACGGCGGCTTTCGTCCCGGCGACGAGAGCCGCAGGGTCGACGAGGTGTCGGACGCCGCGGTCGGGAATGCGGACCGTTGCGTTCGGGTACCGCTCGGCGAGGTACCCGGCACCGCCGGCGTGGTCGAGGTGGGCGTGTGTCGGAAGGATCCACGCGAGATCGGTGGGACCGATACCGATCGCATCGAGGGTGTCGAAGAGCGCCGCCCGGTTCACACCGGTGCCGGTGTCGATCACGGCCGGCCGCTCGGTGTCGTACACGTACACGGATCCGTGCTCGTCGGTGTCGAACATCCCCGTGTCGTGGACGTAGAGGTCGGGAACGTCGCGGACGGGTTCGAACTCGCCGGCGTTCATACCGGACGCACGAGACCGGGCCGCTTGTACCGTCCGGTCGCGTGCTGTCGGGTGGGAGCCGGGCGACACGAACCGGGCGGGAGCTTATGGTCCTTCCGGCCGTCACGGCGATCATGCGCGTGCTCGTCACTGGCGCGACAGGATTCGTCGGGAGCCGGCTCGTCCCGGCGCTACTCGACCGAGGTCACGAGGTCGTCGCGCTCGTGCGCGACGCCGAGAGCTATCGACCACCGGCAGGTGTCCACGTCGTCGAGGGCGACCTGCTGGAGCCCGAGACCCTACCGCCGGCGTTTCGAATCGACGGCTCGGTCGTCGACGCGGCGTACTACCTCGTCCACTCGATAGAGGGCGGTCCCGGCTACGAAGAGCGCGACCGAAACTGTGCACGCAACTTCGCCACAGCAGCGTCGGAGGCGGGCGTCGAGCGGGTCGTGTACCTCGGGGGGCTCGGCGAGGACCGCGAGGAGCTCTCGGAGCACCTCCGATCGCGACGCGAGGTCGAACGGCTGCTCGGCGAGGGATCGTACGCGCTCACGACGCTGCGCGCTGCGATCGTCATCGGCGAGGGGAGTGCGAGCTTCGAGGTGATCCGCGGGCTCGCGAGCCGGCTGCCGGTGATGGTGACGCCGAAGTGGGTCGACACCCTGTGTCAGCCCATCGCGATCGACGACGTGGTGGCGTACCTCGCAGGGGTGCTCGACGTACCCGAGACGGCCGGCGACACCTACGAGATCGGTGGACCAGAGGTGTTCACCTACGCCGAGATACTCCGGCGGACCCGCCAACAGTTCGGCCACGGACTGCGGATCGTCCGCGTCCCGGTGTTGAGCCCCGGGCTCTCGGCGCGGTGGCTGCGGCTCGTCACCGACGTCGACCCGTACCTCGCGCGGTCGCTGGTCGAAGGGCTTCGAAACACGGTCGTCGTCGAGGACGAGCGAATTCGTGACCTCGTTCCCGTCGACGAGACGCCATTCGACCTCGCGGTCGCCAGGGCCATCGACGAGGCGAACGCGAGCGGCGCGGGCAGCGGGAGCAACGAGAGCAGCGGGGGTGGGGACGGCGGGAACGAGACGGACGGCGGGGGTGTGTCCGCGGACGTCGCAGGCGATGGGGGGCAGACCAACGAGACAACCGCGTCCGAGGGCGCGTCGGCCGAGGGGCGGTCGGCGTGAGCCGGAGCTACGGCGAGACGTGGGTGTACGAGAGTCTCGTCGGTGGGATACCTGGCTTGAGCGTTCCGCGGTCGATCGCGGTCGCGATCCAGTTCGTCCTCTTCGAGGTCGGGGTGCTCGTGTTTGGGTGGTATTACGGCCTGTGGAACGCGGTGCTGGCCGGAACCGCGGCAGTGGCCGTCGCAGCGGTCGGCAGCGTGGAGATGCACCGTCTTGGCGCCAAAAACCGGCTGTTGTCGACGCCGCCGTCACACAAGCGGCTCCTGTTCGGAACGAGCATCGAGATCGTGTTGGGTGTGCTCGCGTTCATCGCGCTCTTGACCTACCTGATCGCCGTTGAGGGGACGTTGTTGACACAGCTGTTCGGCGCCAATCCGCCGATACCGGTGGTGTACCTGACGTTGCTCATCCTCTGGGATCTCACCTACCGGATCGGCACGTCGTGGTGGAGTGCGGTCGTCGCGCTTTGGCGGGCCGTCCACCTCGATCTCCCGACGGACGAGGCCGCGAGCGCACGACGGCTCGACGCCGAGAACATCGGGTTTTCGGTGGTACAACTCGCGTTGGTGCCGTTCTTGCTCGACGAGCCGATCCTGCTCGGTGCGGTCGTCGGGCACGTGCTCGCGGTCGCGGTCGTGTGTTCGGCGGCGATACTACTGACGCGCCCGTAGCGCACGGGTGCCGGGGCGGGCCGCCCGCTACCGGCTCTGCATCTCCTGGAACTTGTCGAGGAGTGCCTCCGCGGAGTCGCCCGAGTCGTACGTGAGCGACCCGGAGTACTCCGACCGCTCGGCGTCGAAGTCGGCGTCGACGACACTCGTCTTCTGTTCACGACGCTCGTGTTCTGCTTCGTCGTAGGCACCCATTGACATGGTACACGTTCACTTAGATAGTACTACACATATACTTATCGGCACCCCGGCACCAGCACGTCTGCAGAGAGAGCAGGGTCAGTGCCTGTCCACGAACCGGTCCACCGGAAGCGATTAACCCCGGTAGCGGGTACGATCTGTGTGGCACAACCGCTGCGATTCAGGCGTTCGCCCGGCCGGTGGGACGAGAACCGGGTCCGAACGCAGATCGAGCGGCCGCTCGATCAAAACCTCGGTGCTGCCGCCGGCGACCCGTGGTACGCGTCACCGCCCGGCTTCGAGGCCCGCCGGTTCGACATGGGCGACGGCTCGTGGGCGCTGTTCTGCTGGAGCGACGAGGACCCCCGCCCGCCAGAGGGCGCGGGCGGTGGACCCGTCGGCTACTGGCTCGGGAATACGGAGACGCCGAGCGCGCTCTGGCGGACGGACAAGTACGGCTTCGATGCCGTGCCGTACCCGGTCTCGCGGTGGGCACAGCGGGAGCTGTTGGCCGGCCTACACGACGACGAGCCGTGGCTCGCCGACTACCCACACGTTTCGTGGTTCTTCCTCCCGGTGTTCTGTTCGAAAGACGGCGCGGCGACGACCCGGGCGTTCTTCCGGGACCACGCCGCCGGCTTTCCGGACGCGACCCGCGAGGAGGGGACGGGATACGTCGAGCGGCTGTTACGCCCGGGTATCCTCGACGAGCACCGCGAGACGATGGCGGGGAAGCTCGGCACGTCGACGTCGATGGACCTCGTCCGGATGCGCGCGACGATCGGAGAGTTCACCGCGGCGAAGCTGCTCACGGACGCGGAGTACGCGATAACGCCCGAGGCCGCGGTGACCACCGGACACTCGCTCGACTACCGGGCGGCCGATCCCGCGACGGGCGAGGCCTGGCTCGTCGAGGTGACGCGACCACAGCCGGTGTCGACGCGGTCGGCGACCGGCCCCGTCGCTGCCGTTCGCGACACGGTCGAGACGAAAACGAGCGGACAGCTCTCGGCACACGGTGGCGGGGCGACGCTGTTCGTCGACTGCTCGTCGTTCCCGGCAGCCGACTGGGCGGCGGTCCAAGCCGCGAAGCCGAACGTCGGGCATCGGCCGGCCGTCGTGCTTCGGGCGCGGCCGAACGGCCCGATAGAGGCGTACCAGAAAGGATCGGTGCCGCTCGCGTTCGGCGACGCTCTCCAGTGGGGGTGAGCGGGACGCTACGAAGAGTATCGGGTGGGTGGTTCGAAAAGTGCGATACGAATTCGGCGTTCGTCTCAGAACGAGACTGGGTCTGGACCCCCCTGACCGGTGGTCGGGTCGCGGTCCGAGTAGAACCGCCGGCCGACGCCTCGGTGACAGACGCCGGCACGGAGCGTATCGAAGACCTCCTCGGGTGCGTCGAACGTCTGATCGCCGAACCGCTCGAGCACGTCCCCGATCCGCTCGGACCCGTCGGCGAGTTCTACGGTCGCGTTGCCGTGTGCCGCGATGAGTTCTTCCGAGGTCGTCGGGAACTGGTGCCGCTCGATCCGATCGTCGACGCCATTCAAGCGCATCAACTATGAGGATGTGCCGGGGGTACTTAATGATTGTTCATGTATAACCTTAGTCCGAGTAGATGTCGTAATATGGCCTAATACACCACGGAGTGTGCTAGTACTGACCACGAACCGAGGGCAGGAGATCTGGCCGTCACCCCATCACCCGAGCGCATTAGCTACTCGAACACCTACTCGTGTCCGATGCCCACCGCACGGTCACCGACTGACGCGACACCGGCGACAGGCGAGTCGATCGTCGCCGACCTGCACACGCATACGACGATTTCCGACGGCACGCTCTCGATTGAGGCGGTGCCGGAAGCGGCGCGAGAGGCGGGCCTCACGTGGGTCGCAGTCACCGACCACGACCGAATTCATCCTGGTATCGACGCACCGGTCGTGAACAGAGACGGGGTGCGGCTCGTCCGCGGGATCGAACTCCGTGTCGACGCAGGGCCAGAACGGCTTGATCTACTCGGGTACGCCGTCGAACACACCCCACGGCTCGACGCCGAGATAGCGCGGCTGCAGGCTGACCGCCGGGAGCGCGGCGCAGCGATCGTCGACCGCGTCGAAGACCGATTGGGAGTCGATCTCGACGTCGAGGTCGAATCCGGGATCGGTCGACCGCACATTGCCCGGGCGATAGCCGAGTCCAGCGCCCCATACGACTACGAGGCGGCGTTCACCGACCTGATCGGTGACGGGTGCCCGTGTTACGTCCCGCGGTCGGTGACCGGCCTCGAGGCGGGCGTCGAGCTCCTCCGAGAGGCGTGTGCGGTCGTCGGGCTCGCCCATCCGTTCCGATACGACGACGTCGACGCGGCGCTGTCGGTCGCGCGCGACCTCGACGCGGTCGAGCGCTGGTATCCGTACGGTCGACCGGTCGATACCAGCCGGGTCGACCGCGTCGTGGAGTCGGCCTCGCTGTTGGCGACCGGTGGAAGCGACGCTCACGGACAGACCCTCGGTGCCGCAGGGCTGACCGACTCCGCCTTCGAGCCGATCCGCGAGCGACTCCCCGAGCCGCGGTGACGGCGGGCGAGCGGACGGGAGTCGCCGACCCGACGTCCGGTGAATTGCGTCGCGAGGAACAGGGTTATTGTTCGGTGCGGCCCACATAACGGTATGCAGTGTCACTACTGCGACCGCGAGGCGGCCTACGAGACCGAGCACGACGGGGTCGTCGTCGGCCTCTGTGAGGAGCACTTCCGCGAACAGGTGGAGGCGCTGGCCGACGACGACGGACTGGCGGCGCTGCGCGACCGACTCGACGTCGAGTCACGCGAGTAGCCGGCGGCGCGCCACGGCCGGCTGCGTCGAACGAATCTTAAAAGCCCGTCGGGAGCGAACGACGGGTATGTTTCCGACCGACCGGCCGCGGCGGCTTCGAACCGACGCGGTTCGCTCACTCGTCAGTGAGTCGTCGCTGTCTGCGTCCGACCTCGTCGCGCCCGTCTTCGTCGACGCGACGACCGACGAACGAGTCCCCATCGAGTCGATGCCGGGACACGAGCGCGTCCCAGTCGACGAGGCGGCCGCCCGCGTCGAGGCGGTTTGTGAGACGGGCGTCGAGGCGGTGATGGTGTTCGGCGTGCCCGCGTCGAAGGATGCCAGGGGAAGCCGGGCGTACGCCGACGACGGCGTCGTCCAGCGGGCGATCCGGCGCGTAACGGCCGAGACCGACGCGTCCGTGATCGGTGACGTCTGTCTGTGTGAGTACACCGACCACGGCCACTGTGGCGTGCTCGAGCCGGACGCCGAGGCGGACCCGACGCTCACCGTGCGCAACGACGAGACGCTCGAACTGCTGGCGAAGACGGCCGTCTCGCAGGCCGACGCGGGGGCGTCGATGGTCGCTCCCTCGGCGATGGCGGACGGACAGGTCGCCGCGATCCGCGAGGCGCTCGACGACGCGGGCCACCGAGACGTCGGGATACTGAGCTACGCAGTGAAGTACGAGTCGAGCTTCTACGGGCCGTTTCGTGACGCCGCCGACGGTGCCCCCGCGTTCGGCGACCGGCGACACTACCAGATGGACCCGGCGAACCGCCGGGAAGCACTGCGCGAGGCCAGACTGGACGTCAAGGAGGGAGCCGACGTACTGCTCGTAAAACCCGGCTTGCCGTACCTGGACGTGCTCGCGGACGTCCGGCGTGAGTTCGACCGGCCCGTCGCCGCCTACAACGTCTCCGGCGAGTACGCGATGCTCCACGCGGCCGCGGAGAAGGGGTGGCTCGACCTCGAAGCGACCGCCCACGAGTCGCTGCTGGCCCTGAAACGGGCGGGTGCCGACCTCGTCGTGACGTACTTCGCCGAAGACCTCGCCGAGCGGCTCTAGCGGCGGTTCTCTGCTCGGTTATACTACCTGCTCGCCGTCGTCGTCGTACAACGCGATCGCGTCGACGGGACAGGCACGGGCCGCGAACTCCGCGTCGAGCTCGTCGCCCTCGGGGACGTCGACGACGAAGACGTCCGGCTCCGACTCCTCGCCGTCGACGAGGTCGGCTTTGCCGTCGTTCAGGTTCTTCTCGAAGGCGTCCCACTCGGCGACGCACTGGTACATCCCGATACACGTGTCGCGGTCGAACTCGACGTACATACTCGTCGTTCAGCGACGACGTACAAAGCCGTGGCGGGTGACACGTCTCGTGGCGAGCCATCGACCCGTTCTGTTTTATGTGATGGAGGCCCCACCAATCGACGATGACGGAGGTCTGGCTCGTCGACAGACAGTTCGACTCGAAGGGACTGGTGCGGCTGACGTACGCGACCCCGGACGGCGAACGCGTTCACACCACGGAGGTGTCCGAACGACGGCTGATGATGGGCGACGGCGTCACGGCCGGGCGAGACGTCGAGGCGAGCGCACTCGGTGAGACGCCCGAGGAGTCGGTCGAGCGGTTCGCGACGGAGGCCACGCGGATGGCCGCCGAGCACGACGCAGCCGAGACGGTCTGACGGGGAAGAGCCGTCCGACGATTTAAATCCGATCGGGGGCGAACAATGTAGTAATGGAACCGACCGCGCTCTCTGGACTGCCGCCGGGCGTCGGCGAGGCGCTCGAAGCCGAGGGCGTCGAGACGCTCTATCCGCCACAGGCGGCGGCCGTCGAGGCCGGCGTCCTCGACGGTGAGAGTCTCGTCGCCGCGGTGCCGACCGCCTCCGGGAAGACCCTCATCGCCGAGCTCGCGATGCTGTCGGCGGTCGAACGCGGCGGCATGGCGCTGTACATCGTGCCGCTTCGTGCGCTCGCCAGCGAGAAGAAGGCCGAGTTCGAACGCTGGGAGGATCACGGCGTCACCGTCGGCGTGTCGACGGGAAACTACAGCTCCGACGGCGAGTGGCTCGCGAGCCGCGACATCGTCGTCGCCACGAGCGAGAAGGTCGATTCGCTGATACGCAACGGGGCGGCGTGGATCGACGATCTGTCCTGTGTGGTGAGCGACGAGGTCCACCTCGTCGACGACGGGAACCGTGGACCGACGCTCGAGGTCACCCTCGCGAAGCTCCGTCGCGTGAATCCGACCCTACAGACGGTCGCGTTGTCGGCGACCGTCGGCAACGCAGCGACCATCGCCGACTGGCTCGACGCGGCGCTCGTCGAGTCTGACTGGCGCCCAATAGCGCTCCGCACGGGCGTTCACTACGGCAACGCGATCGACTTCGACGACGGAAGTACACAGGAGGTGTGCGTCGACCGCGGCGAGGACGCGACCGCGCGACTCGTCGCGGACGCGCTCGACACCGAAGCGGACGGACGCGGCGGCTCCTCGCTCGTGTTCGTCAACTCGCGTCGAAACGCCGAGTCGGCCGCCCGGACGCTGGCCGAGGTGACCCGCGAGCGGCTGACGGCCGACGAGCGCGACCGGCTTCGCGAGCTGGCCGAGACGGTCCGGGAGGCCTCCGACGCCGACACCGCGAGCGACCTCGCCGACGTCGTCGAGCGAGGGGCGGCGTTCCACCACGCGGGGCTCTCTGCGCCGAACCGGGCAGCGATCGAGGACGCGTTTCGCGACCGGCTGATCAAGGCCGTCTCGGCGACGCCGACGCTCGCCGCCGGCGTCAACACCCCGGCACGTCGGGTGGTGGTCCGCGACTGGCGACGGTACGACGGCGAGTTCGGCGGGATGAAGCCGCTCGACGTGCTCGAGGTCCACCAGATGTGCGGACGCGCCGGTCGGCCAGGGCTCGATCCGTACGGCGAGGCGGTGTTACTCGCGAACGACGCCGACACGAAACAGGAGCTGTTCGAGCGGTACGTCTGGGCAGAGCCAGAGCCCGTGCGGTCGAAGCTCGCCGCCGAGCCCGCGCTCCGGACGCACGTGCTCGCGACCGTCGCCTCCGGGTTCGCCTCCACGCGACGGGGACTCCTCGAGTTCCTCGACAACACCCTCTACGCCACCCAGACCGACGACGAGCGGCGGCTTACGTCGGTGACTGACGCCGTACTCGAGTACCTCGAGGCGAACGACTTCCTCGAACGCGACCGCTCGAACGGGACCGAGACGCTCGCCGCGACGGGGATCGGTCACACCGTCTCTCGGCTCTACGTCGACCCGATGAGTGCCGCGACGCTCCTCGACGGACTCCGAGAGGCCTGTGCGAGCGACGACGGCGGCGACTCGGGCGCGTACGAACGATCCGGCACGCCGGCAGCGGACGAGGCGCCCGGCTTCGGAACGTACAGCCGGGTCGACGACGCGAGCGACGACGGCGAGACGGGCGGCGATGGCGCGGCGGTCGGCGAACGCGTCCCAGCCGTCGGTATCTCTGCGCTCGGGCTGTATCACCTCGTGAGCCGGACGCCGGACGCCTACGAGCTGTACCTCAAGTCGGGTGACCGCGAGCGGTACACCGAGGTGTGTTACGAGCGTGAGGCCGAACTGATCGGGTCGACACCCTCGGAGTACGAGGACGTTCGGTTCGAAGACTGGCTCGCGGCGCTCAAGACGGGGCGATTGCTCGAAGACTGGGCCGAAGAGGTGGACGAAGACCGGATCGCCGAGCGGTACGGCGTCGGTCCGGGCGACATCCGTGGAAAAGTCGAGACCGCCGAGTGGTTGTTGCGCGCCGCCGAGACGCTCGCCGCCGACGTCGACGCCATAGACGGCGATGCCGTGCTCGCGGTTCGACGCGCCCGCAAGCGGGTCGAGTACGGCGTCCGCGAGCAGTTGCTCGATCTCGCCGGCGTCCGCACCGTCGGGCGGAAGCGTGCCAGGCGGCTCTTCGAGGCGGGAATCGAGACGCGAGCCGACCTCCGAGAGGCCGACAAGAGCGTGGTGCTCGGGGCGCTTCGCGGCCGTGTGCGAACCGCAGAACGGGTGCTCGAACACGCCGGGCGAGAGGACCCGTCGATGGACGACGTCGACGCCGACCACACCGCGGCCGCGGCGGCGACCGCCGGGAGCGGCGACGGTGACGGCGACGGACAGGCCAGCTTGGGTGATTTCGGGTGACCCGGGAGGTCCCGGCGGTCGGCGCGCCAGACGGGTGGGTCGCGCCTGAGACGCGGATCGCCGAAGGCCGGGTCGTAATCGAGGACCTCGACGCGTTCCTCGCCGAACTCGAGGCGATCGGGTCGGAGACCGGCGCAGTCGTGCAGGCGGTCGACGCCGACCGAGTCGTCGACGGTGACCACCTCCGACTCGCGACACGACTGGCCGCGCGGGCGATCGCACGCGGTGAGGCGGTCGCACGCGACCCGGCGGTGGAGGTGCTGTTGTACGCGGCCGGTCGGCGACAGATCGATCGGGCGCTCGAACTCGGCGTCGAACCAGGGGAGCGGCGGGTGGGGTTCGTCGTCGCCGACTTCGGTGACGTGCCTGGAGCGGACCGGCCGGGAGCGTCCCTCGAAGCGGCCGTGGCGGCGGTCGAACGACGCTGTGAGTCGTCGCACGTGCTCGGGACCTTCGACGAGGCGGCCGTGCGGTCGTACTACGAGGTCACAGACGACGAGCTTGAAGCGGCCGCGGGCGACCTGCCGGCGCTCGTCCGTGAGCGGGTGGCGTTGCTCGACGTCGAGAAGTGATCACCCCCTTATTTCGGATGGAAACCGCCAGATGGCGGCTATGAACGCTTCCACCAGAAATGGAGCGTGGTTCTTCGGATTGACCGGCAGGTCACCGAACGACCACGAGAGAGTAGTCCATCCTGGATTCGAACCAGGGTCGAAGCCCCCAGAAGGCTTCAGGATTGGCCGCTACCCCAATGGACTGCCTACACATCAGATACACCGCGCGAGTTTGTAAGCGTTGCGCGTCGCCGCGCCCTGCGTGAAGCCGTGACACACGAACGGAGGCCCCACAGAGAGACGCCGGACCGTCACCGCCCTGGGGTCGGCGGCGAGAGTCGACTCAGTCGTGGATCGATCGACGTGTTTTAGCCGGTTCGATGACCAGGGACGTGTATGTACATCGGACGGTTCGTCGTCGTCGGGCCGGGCATCGGCGCGTATCGAGTCTCGTCTCGGTCGTTTCCGAACCGACGGGTCGACGAGCGCGACGAGACCCTGACCGTCGAACCGACGCCGGACGCGCCGACGACCGACAATCCGTACGTCTCGTACAACTGCGTTCGCGCCGTCTCGTCGCCAACCGGCGAGCCGGTCACGGTCCTCGGCAACGGCTCACACGTGGACCCGATCGCAGAGAAGATCGAGCGGGGATACCCGGATCGAGACGCGCTCGCGACCCCGTTGCTGGCGCTCGACTTCGAGAAGGACGACTACGACACCCCGCGCGTGGCCGGCGTCGTCCGCGCCGAAACCGCGACTATCGGGACCGTCAGACGCGACGCCCTGCTCGTTGAGGCGGTCGACGAGCCGACCATGGTCGCGACGTACGAGGCCGACGCGCCGGCGCGGTACGACCTGGCCGCGAGCGACGCGGCGGCCGCCGCGAGCGAGGTGCTCGGAGCCGACTTCGAGCACCCCGTCTGTGCGGCAGGCGCAACCGTCGACAGCGACGGCGTCTCGCTCGCGGTCGATAACGACAACTGACATACGCGTAGGGTGGCGCGCGCCTCGCGAGCACGCCGGAGGCGGGCTTGCGAGCGCGTGCGAGGGATGAGCGAGTCGCCCGTGGGCGACGAGCGAATCGGCTGGGGAGGGTGTGGCCCAACTGGTGTCCGGAGGTTGCGGCGGCGTCTTGTTCACACAGCCACTTCCACGAACATATAGAATCGGCTGGGGAGGGTGTGGCTGTAACTGGTGTCCGGAGGTTGCGGCGGCGTCTTGTTCACACAGCCACTTCCACGAACATATAGAATCGGCTGGGGAGGGTGTGACCCAAGTGGTGTCCGGGTGTCACGAAGCCGTGTTGGATACACAATCACTGACACACGCGCGTCGGAACGAGCCTGCTCACCGGTCGGCCGGGTCGAACGCCTCGATGGCGTCGTGGACGCCGGCGACCCACTCGTCGAGCGCGTCGTGGAGCCGGGTCTTCGCCTCGGGGATCGGTATCGCGGTGTACTGGTAGACGTAGCCGCCGTCGTCGAGGAGGCGTCGACGGCGCTCGGCGAGTCCCTTCTCTCGAAGCGTCGAGAGCGACCGGTTCACGTTCGAACGGTCGCGGTCGAGCACGTCGGCGAGTTCGGCGACGGTGCTGTCCGGGTGCGCTGTGAGCGTGAGGTACGTCCGGCTCTCGTGGTCTTGGACCCCGAACACACACGAGAGGACGTGCCCGAACGACGGGGAGACGTCACCCACGAGGTCTTCGATGGTCGGGTCGGTCATGTAGAGAGGTCGGGAGTCGCGTCATTAACCGTTTCGAGCCATCGCGTCGAGGCGATGGCCGAGCGGTCAGAGGAACTATGCCCGCGTCGCGTGAACCTGCGGGCGATGAGTGAACCCACCGGACGGGGCCGTGCCACGCTCGTCGCGGGCGAGGTCGAGTTCGGGTCCGACGACGCCGCGCTGCTCGAAGCGATCGAAGAGACGGGCTCGGTCGCACGGGCCGCCGAGACGCTCGGGCGCTCTCGAGCGCGGGCGCTCCGCCGGATCGAGCGGCTCGAAGAAGGGTTCAGCGAGCTCGTCGAACGGCAGCGGGGTGGACGCGGTGGCGGGGGCAGTAGGCTGACCGAAACGGGCCGGACGCTGCTCGGCCGCTACGACCGACTGTCGGCCGCGGTCGCCGCCACGGCCGGCGTCCCCGAGACCGTGGTCGACGGCGTCGTCGGGACCGTCGACGGCGAGCTCGCCGCGGTCGACACCGGCGTCGGGACGGTGTGGGGACGCCACGACGGGCTCGCCGTCGACGACCGAGTGCAGGTTCGGATCGGCGCGGACGCGGTGACGGTGCGGCCGGTAGACGGCGACACGCCCGACGAAACGAGCGCGCGCAACCGTCGCCGTGGTCGAGTCGCCGGGATCGACCGCGGCGAGACCGTCCACACGGTCCGGGTCGCCGTCGACGGCGCGACGATACGCGCGCTCGTTACCGACGAGAGCGCCCGTCGACTGGCCCTGGAAGTCGACGCCGACGTGTGGCTCTCGTGGAAGGCGACCGCGACGCGGCTCGTCGCGAACGCGGTCGGTTGACCGCTGCCGGCGAGCGGAGGCGTGTGCCCCGCGCGTCGCCCGGCTCGCTTCGGTACGTTTACACCGATCGCCGAGCCGGATGGGACATGAGTCTCGAGGCCACCGTCGCGGCCCCGTTCAACTGGCACGCGACGGACCGGCTCGGTGAGGGAGCGTTCGTCGTCGCGCTGTCGCTCGAGCGCGAGTGGTTCTCCCCGGACCAGGCGAAGCGACTCGTCGACGTGGCGGCCGGTCGCGGTCTCGTCGTCGAGACCGACGGCGACCTCGTCGCGCAGTTCGACCCCGACGCGGTGGTGATTCCGGAGGGGTTCGAGCCGGACGAGGACGTGCTGCGCGAGCAGTCGGCGTTCGAGACCGCACTCGAGGCCGCGGTCGCGACGGGCGTGGACAAACAAACCGCCGTCGCAGCGATAAACGAGCGACAGCAGGCGCTCGCGGTCACCATCGAGGCGGCGGCCGTGCTCTACGCGAAGCGACGCGACGCGCGCGTCGATCACCTCGCGGAGGCCGTGCGCGAGACGCTCGGGCCGGAGGCGTGATGGTCGTCGATCGACTGCGCGACGGCGTCCGAATCGCACAACTGCTCGCCTCCGAGGTGACCGGCGATCGGGGGCGGCTCGAGACGCTCGCCGTGACCGACGCCGACGCCGACGTGGAGCCGACCCTCGACGGCGCACTGGCCTACCGGATCGTCCGGGGAGACGAGCCGGTCGCCGACGCGTACGTCCAGCCGGACCGTGTCAGACTCGAGTTCCGCACCGCCATCGACGCGGTCGCCACAGCCGCGGACGAGGCGGGCCTCCGGGTGCGACCCGCCGGCGGTGCGTCGCCACGAACGCTGGTGTTTCTCGAGGACGGCGCCGCAGTGAAGCGGGTGTTGCCGGCGCTCCGAGCGGCCGTGAACGCGGACTCGACCGATTGAGGCGGGGCGCGCGGCCGCTCGAGAGCGAGTGGATGCGACGGACGGCCCGTGTGTGGCTGTCGCTCGCTCAGTTCGGTCGGCCGCCGTCGCCGAGCGCAGGCGCAGACGGGCCGGCAGTCCCCGACGCTGTCGAGCCGTCGCTCACCTCGAAGGCACGGATGAGTCGTTGGAGGCGCTCGGCGTGTTCGGTGAGCGTGCTGGCCTGCGTGGCCGCCTCGTCGGTCGCGGTCTGTTGTTCCGTCGCCGCAGTGGAGGCGTCCGCAGCCGTGGAAGCGGTCGTGCGGCTGATCGTGGACGCCTCTTCGGCCATCGCGACCGTCTCCTCGGTGCTCGCCGCCTGGTCGTCGGTCGCGTCGCTGATCTCCCGGACGCCGGCGTCGGTCTCGGCCGCGTTCTCGGCCACCTGCGAGAAGGCGTCGACGGCGTCTTCGAGCGCCGAGGAGCCCGCGTCCATGTGTTCGGAGGCGGTCCGAACCTCGGCGACGGTGTCTTCGGTTTGCGACTGGACGCCGTCTATCATCGCTTCGATCTCGTCGGCGGCGTCGGCCGTCTCCTCGGCGAGCCCCTTCACCTCGTCGGCGACGACGGCGAACCCGCTGCTCGCGCCGCTACCCGTGCGACCCTCGGCCCTGGCCGCCTCGATGGTCGCGTTGAGCGCGAGGAGGTTCGTCTGTCCGGCGATGTCGGCGATGAGGTCGACGATCTCACCGATCGCCTCCATCTGGTCGTCGAGCTGTTTCACCTTTTCGGCGCTCGATTCGATGGCCGACTGCGACTCGCGGACGCGGGCTATCGCGTCGCGGGCGGTGGATTCGCCCGTGTCGGCGATCGTCGCCGTCTGCTCTGCGGCGTCGGCGACGGTCTCCGTCGAGGAGGCGACCTCCTCGATGGCCGCCGAGAGGGTGTTCATCTCGCCCGAGACGCGTTCGAGCATCTCGCGTTGTTCGTCGGCCCCCTCGGCGATCGCGTCGACCGAGCCGCCGAGGTCGTCGCTCAACGACGACACCGTGTCGACGCTCGTGGTCGTCTGTTCTGCGGCGTCGGCCACCTCGTGAGCGAACGTCTGTATCTCTCCCATCGCGGACTCGATGTCGGCCATCATCTCGTTGAACGCGGCGGCGATCTGTGTCATCGCCTCGCTCTCGCTTTCGGCGTCGAGTCTGACGGTGAGGTCGCCGTCTGCGGCCGCTCGCATCTGTGTGCGGTACGCCTCGGCGGTCGCTTCGAGGTGGTGGTTGAGGCGCTCGACCTCTTCGCGTCGCGCCTCCACGTCGGCCTTCTCGGCTTCGAGCTCGGCTCTCGCCTCCTCGACCGCCTCGCGTTCGGCGCGCTGTTCGGAGACGCGGTCGAGCTGGCGGTCGACCTCCTCACGCGACTTCTCTATCGAGTACCAGTTGACCGTCAACGCGAGCGCGAGTCCAGTGATGAACGTCGCGTGGATGCCGCCCCAGACGATCGGATTGGCGATCGCCGCCGGGTGGTTGTACACGAGACTCGAGTCGATCAGACTGAACAGGCCGTGGCCGACCGCGACGTACCCCATGCCGACGGCGAACGGCAGCCAGTCCTCGTAGAGCGCGAGCACGGCGACGAAGACGAAGAAGTGAAAGTGCGCCTCGATGTAGCCGCCAGAGAGCTTCACCAGCGCCATCGATACCGTCATCGCACTGAACGCGGCGATCACGGTCCGCACCCGCCGGGGGAACCACGAGCGGGTGGCCAGCGCCGCGGTCGTGAGGATCAACGCGAGGAAGCCGGCGAGCATCCAGCGAGGCGTAGCGGGGATCGCCGCACCGGTAAGCACGGACTCTGTACCCTCGTAGAGCCCGAGTCCGAGCAGGAACGGGGTCTGTGCGACGACGAGGAACAGGATGTTTCGGTGGCGGCGACGCCACATCTCGCGGGGCATCGACGTCCCGTCGGGGATGTACTGGACGATCTCGCGGAGCGTCTCGCCGAGACCGGCGGGCGAGCGTGACGTCGCCGACGGGCCGGCGTCGTTCGTGGGCGGTTCGGTGGCTGACTCGACCATGGGTGTCGTCCAGACACACGACACAAGAACGTTCGGCTCCAAGTATCGGTGCTGATACTGGTGTGTCGAGCGACCGGCGACGGGTGCGTCGAGGGGCGACCGGTATATATTGCTCCCGGCCCACGACCCGGTCGTGACGCTCGATCCGATCCACGTCGAGAACATCGCGCGGCTCGCGTACGGGATCGCCGGCGACGTGGACACGACGGACCACGAGGGACTCGCCGAGCGGATCTGGGAGGAGTGGCTGCCGTCGCTCCGCCGCGACGGACGCGTAGTGATCGAGCCCGTCGGCCCGCACGAGCGTCGACGAGCGTCGATCGACGACGTCGCGCTCGCCGAGCGGCCGTTCGAGACGGTTCACGGGCTCGACTCGGGGACGATCAATCCGACGACGTTCAAGAACGGGCTCGTCGTCGACGTGGCACACGCCGCGATGGCCGCGACGCCGACCGACCTCGGGCTTCACCGCGACCGGACCATCGTCGCGACGGTCCACGCCGGCGACTCGACCGCCAGCTTCGACGACGAGTGGCGCCGGCGCGACGACGGCCACACTCGCCAGCGGGTGCTCCACGCGCCGCGGGTCAACCGGTACGCAGAAGGGGTCGTCCACGCGCTGGCGCTGTACCTCGCCGAGGGGACGCACGCGCTCGACCACGCCGACTGGGTCGACGAGCTGCTCCTGCTCGACGGGCCCGTGTACCCGAAAGAGCTGTTCACCTGGGAGGACCGGGATCCAGCGCTCGGCGAGCTCGCCCGGGAGGCGAAGCCACGGGCGGTCGCAGAGACGTACGTCCGGCTGGTCGAGCGGTTCGTCGAGCGGGACGTTCCCCTCGCCGGCTTCGTGAAGAACCCGACGAGTCGAACCATCGTCCGCGCGCTCGGCCGGAAGGGCGTGGAGTCGCCGTGGCCGGACGACACCGCGCTGTTCACGCGGCTCCTGGAGCGTCGCGATGCAGGAGATGGGTCGGCAGACGGCGCGGGCAGCCGAGCGAGCGGAGGAAGCGGGTCGGGGAACCGAAGAGACGAGTCCGGACGGTCCGCGAGCGGTGACCGGATCGACGACGAGCTCACGTTCACCACCTGGTTCCACAGTCGCGGCGGACCGGACGGAACGATGGCCGAGCGCGGAGACGCGCTCGGGATCGACCGCGAGCTCGACCCGATACTGTACGAGCCGACGTTCATGATCCTCTACGATCCCCGGACCGACGTGACGTACAAACTCGAGGCGCCGTACGCGTTCACCCGCGAGGAGGCGACCCGGGACCGGCTGACCCGGCAGGTCCTCGCCGAGGTGGCGACGACCCGAGGGCCGCCGGCGGCCGTCAAGAAGGCGGACGCACTCGCGCGAATCAGCGCCACGGAGAAGGCAGCGCTGCGTCGGAAGTTCGAAGAACGGTTCGACAGCGATCAGCAGGCGACCTACGACGATCGACGGTGGGGCAAAGCCGACTACTGACGCGGGTCCTGGAGTCGGGCTCAGAGCGCGTCGGCGAGCAACAACGCGTAGATGGTCGCGTTGTACGCGCCGTGTGCAAGTCCGGGGACGAGTAGGTTCTCCGTGCGCTCGTAGAGGTAGCCGAGGACACAGCCGAGGCCGGCGGCGATCGCGACGTAGGCCCACCGTTCCGCGCCAGTTCCCTGTACCCCGACGAGGTGGATCACGCCGAACAGCCCGCCGGCGACGAGGATCGAGGGAGCCGCGGCGAACGCCCGCCGGAGACCGCCCTGCACGACGCCGCGGAACAACACCTCTTCAACGGGACCGACGACCAGAAACGAGACGAGGACCATCGCGAGGTAGTAGGTGACGGGGTCACCGGCGGGGACGACCGCCTGGTTCTGCCCCGTCGTGAGCCCCACACGAGAGAGCACGAACAACGACCCGTACTGGAGCGTCAACAGTCCCGCGGCGGCGACGACGACGACGCTGCCCTCGCGGAGCGTGGGACGCGAGTACCGGAGGAGGTCCCACTGGTCGGTGAGCGCGAGGTAGCCGAGCGCGGCCGCGAGAAAGCTCGCGAACTGCACCACGGTCCGGAGCAGCTGCCAGGCGGTGGTGTCGGGAGCAACGAGACCGGCACGAACCGCGAGTGCGACGAGCGGAGCGGTCACCGCGCTCGCAGCGAAAAGCGCCAAAAGGACGGCGACGATCGCGCTCAGGAGGCGAGCGAGCCGAGGTGCCGATCCGGGAGCGTCGTCGGACATCGACGGTCGTAGGCGCCACGGGATGTTAGGCGCTCCGGAGTCGGGCGGTGCGTCACCGGCTCAGTCCGCAGGCGTGGACGCCACGGAGTCCGTGGCCGTCCCGTGTGTGTCGGCCGCGTTCGCGGCGAACGCGTGGCGGTGTTGGTACACGAAGTAGACGTAGGGGACCTTCGCGACCACGTCCACGTAGGTGATCATGATCGAGAGCGAGAGCATCGAGACGAGTCCGACGCCGAGCGGACCGGCGGCCCACATCACCGGGTACACCAGCCACAGGAGTCCGACGTGGTTACGGAGGAGCTCGTACAACCGTCGTCGCTCGGGCGAGACCGTGGCCGCGACGACTGAGAGCCGACCGTACAGGACCCAGAGAAGGCCGAGATAACACGCAGACGAGACGGCGAACGCCCCGAGTCGGACGAGTCCGCCGGTGAGGACGGCCGCGACGCCGAAGCCGATCATCAGCACGTCGACGACGACGACGGCGAGCGTGGTTCGTCGCGACGCACCCGCGGTGTACGCGACGTAGCCGACGAGCACGGGGGTCGTGAGGAGCCAGTCGACGTACCGCAGCGCGGGAACGCGCACGCCGTCGACGACGATAGTGGCGACGTCTGCGGCCATTAGCGCGTACATGACCGCCGCAGCGCCGGGGATGACGAACAGATAGCCGAACGCACCGGCCCTCGAAGAGGCGTCGGTGACAGCACGCAGTCGGAAGACGATGCCGACTCCGACCAGCATACCGACGGTACCGATCGCGTACGCGGCCGTCGTCGGTGTCATCGGGACGCACCCCCGTCGGTGCGCCCGGGTTCACCGCCGACGGCGGTCACCGCCTCGGGCCCCTGGTGTGAGCGTCGACCGTCGGCGGCGATCGCGAATCGGTCGAGCGACTCGGCGAGGCCCGTAGCCCGCTCACCGAACCGTTCGATGTCGCTTTCCAGGCCGCCGACCGCCGTCTGCTGGGTGTCGACGGCCGCACGGACGTCGGTGGTCGTCTCGACGGTTTGTGTGCTGGTGTCGCCGACGGCGTTCAGCGTCGCAGAGACGCGTTCCGTCGACTGCGCCTGGTCGTCGGTAGCACGACTGATCTCCGTGACGCTGGCTTCGACGGCCTCCGTGTGGTCGGCGATCGCGTCGAGTTGGGCGGCCGTCTCGGCGATCGTGTCTGTGCTCGCGTCGACGGTCTCGCTCGTCTCGCGGACCGCGGCGGCGGCGTCTTCGGTCTCTCGGTTCAGTTTCTCGATCAGGTGTTCGATGACGTCCGCCTGTTCGCGGGTCTCTTCGGCGAGTGATTTGACCTCGTCTGCGACGACCGCGAAGCCGTCTGAGCCGGCGCCGTCGGTGGCGTTCGCAGCCTCGATGCTCGCGTTGAGCGCGAGGAGGTTCGTCTGTCGGGAGATCTCGCGAATGATGTCGACCACCTCCGTGACGGCCTCGGTCCGCTCTGTGAGCACGTCGATCGTCGCGACCGCCTCGGTCATGTCGTCGTGTGCGTCGTCCATCATCGACGCCACGGACTCGGCCGCCTCGTGTGCGTGCGTCCCCATCTCGGCGGTCGTCTCCGCCCGGCTCGCGATGTCTTCGGTCGTCGCGGCCACCTCCTCTGCGGTCGCCGCGAGGTCGTCCATCTCGGCGATTGCGGTCTCGACCCGTTCGCGCTGCTCCCGTGCGGCCGCCGTCGTCTCCGCCGCGAGTGTGTCGACGCGTGCGGTCTCAGCGGCGATCGACGTCACCGAGTCGTGCATCGCGTCACGGCCGTCGGTGACGTCGCCGGCGAACCCGGCCACCTCGGCGAGCGCGGCTTCGAGTCTGGTGACGGTCTCGTTGAACGCGCGACCGATGGTGGCCATCGCCTCGTACTCCTCGTTGACGTCGACCCGGACCGTGAGGTCACCGGCCGCGGCGCTGTTCATCACGTCGCTGTACGACTCGGCGATCTGTCGGTACGCCGTCGCGGTCTCCTCGTGTTCGGCGGCGACCGCCTCGTAGTCCGCCGCGGTCGCTCGATACTCGTCGGAGAGCGTCGAGACCGTCTCGATACGGTCGGCGAGCGACCGGCGCATCTCGTCTATCGAGCCGTAGAGTCGGCCGATCTCGTCGACCCGTGGTGACCGGACGGGCTCGTCGAGTTCGCCGTCGGCGACGGCGTCGCTCGCCTGCGCGAGCTGTCGTACCGACGCGGCCGTCGCGGTCCCCGTGATCGAGCCGAGCGCGAGGAGGCCGACGGCCGCCGCGAGAACCGTCGCGACGGCCTCACCAGTCACGAGCCCGACGGTCGCGACGAGCCCCCACGTCGCGGCGTAGCCGATGGCGATCTTGACACGGTACTGGGTACGGACGCTGTCGAACATACCGAGTCGAGCTACACGCTATCATATACCAGTATGGGTCTAAGTATCAATCGAGATAGCTGCGGCCTCATCGAGCCGCGTCGGTCGCGGTCAGACGCCTGCGCCGCCGCGCTCACGGGCGGCTCCGGGCGACGAGTGCTACGATTCGACCCGGAACTCCCGCTTGTCTGCGACCGCCTCGGCTTCGGGGAAGTCGCCGCCGCCGAGCAGGCCACGCGCCGCTCGCTTCCCCCACTCGACGGCCGGCTGGGTGAACGTCGAGACGCCCGCGAGTTCGCCGTAGAGGACACAGGCAGCCTCCATGCCGAACAACAGCTCGCCGAGTGCGCGCTCGTCGACGCGGTCGATCTCGACCCGGACGTTCGGCACGGCTGCGGCGGCGAGGCTCGCCTCCGTCGCCTCGAACTCCGCGTCGAGGAGCGCGCCGAGCGAGGAGCCGCCGAGGTACGAGAGTCCGTCGAGCTCCGTCTCTGGGATCGGGACGACGGCGCGCTCGGTCGGCCGGACGAGCGTGACGAGTTTGTCCGGCGGGCCGGCACGGTACAGCTGGAGCTGCGAGTGCTGGTCCGTCGCGCCGAGCGCGCGCGCCGGGGTCTGCCCGAGTCCGTCCTTTCCGAGGCTCTCGGCCCACAGCTGGGCGAACCACTCGGCGAACGTCTCCAGCGACTCCGCGTACGGCATCACGGCGTTCGTCCGTGCGCCGCGGGCCGCGAGCGCGTACGTCGTCGCACCGTAGGCGTACGCCGGGGACTCACGAAGCGAGCCGGCGAGCGCGTCCATCCCGTCGCGACCGCCCGCAAGCACCGCCTCGACGTCGTGACCCTGGATCGCCGCGACGGCGAGTCCAACCGACGAGAGGACGGAGAACCGACCCGGAACGCCGGTCGGGACGTCGAGTGCGGGGAGGCCGTGTGTCTCGGCGAGCCGGCGGAGATTCCCGTCCGTGCCCGTTATGACGAGCGTTTGGTCGGTCCAGTCGACGCCGGAAGCGTCCATCCGCTCGCGGACGACGAGGAAGTTCGCGAGCGTCTCCGCGGTGGTCCCGGACCGCGAGACGACGACGACGACCGTCTCGGCGAGGGGAAGCTCACCGGCCACCGCCTCGACGTGTGCGGGGTCCACGTTGTCGAGGAAGTGTGCCTCGACGTCGCTATCGAGCGCGTCTGCCAGCGTCGCCGCCCCGAGCGCACTGCCGCCGATGCCGACCGTGAGGACGGCCGACGGGTCGTCGAATCGGTCGACCGCGGTTCGAATCGCGTCCGGGTCGGCGGTCTCCGGCAGGCACAACGAGGCGTACCCGAACGCCTCGTCGGCCATGCCGGCCGTGATGGTCTCGTGGACGGCCGCGACGCGATCGTCGAGGCGGTCGAGGGTCGCTTCGGTGAGTCCCGGCTGGGTGCCGAGCGCGTTGCCGATGTCGACGTCCATGCCAGCCACTCCGGCCGGCAGGGACTAAACGTGCGGTGGTGTCGCGGCGGGGGCGGACCCGAACCGACGGTGCTGGCTCGACGCCAATCAGTCGGCCGGGATGGCCTGTTCGTCGGCGTCGAGCGCGGGGCGACCGAACCAGCGGTCGAACGAGAGCGGACCGGCACCCAGGGTGAACACCGCCGAGGCGATGCCGAACAGCGCGACGTGTGCCAACACCGGGTCGTCTGGCAGGCCGAACAACGTCGTGGTGAAGAGGACGAACGAGACCGCGGCCGCCCCGCGGGTGAAAAAGCCCGCGACCAGCGCCAGACCGACGGCGATCTCCGTCACGCCGGCCCCGACGACCCAGAGGCCGGGGTCGACCGGGACGACCGCGGTCAGGTCGTACTTTTCGACGACGAGCAGACCACGCCCGGGGTCGGCGAGCTTCTCGATCAGCCCGAGGTAGACGAACGTGACGCCCATCCCGACGCGGAGGACGACAGGAACGTAGCGCCGGAACGGCGCGAGCGTCTCGTCGAGGAACGCCTTCAGGTGGTGCACGGGGTCGATGCGGCCGTAGTACGTGTCTCGCGTGCTCGCGACCGCGAGCAGCATGTCGTCCGCGCTCGGTCGGCCCCCGCCGAGGACGACCAACGCGAGAAAGACCGGCACGTACTCCATCGCGATGACGACGCCGGGGTCGACCGTGAGGAGGACCCACGCGAACGCGGCGATCCCGACCGTCGAGACGATGCGCGTCGCGAGCCCGAAGAGCGTGAAGAAGCCGAGACCGATGAACAACACTCGGAGCGCGGGATTCGTCGCCGGGTCGAACGTGAGCGTCGGTGCGAACAGGTACCCCTGGAAGCCGGCACCGACGAGCGGGAGCCCGATAGCGAGCCGGAGCATCCACGGGATGAGGTCGCCGTAGCCGGCGAGCTTCTCTCTGAGGACGACGACGTCCCGGATCGTCGGGCGAACCCAAAGGTACCCGGCGACACCCGCGGTGACGGCGAGTCCGCCCCCGACGAAGAGGGCGGCGTTGAACGGCACCGAGAGCACCTCGGTGAGGAACGCGATGGCGTTCTGTGGCTCACCGGCGTCTTCGGTGACGTAGTCAACGTGGGCAGTCGCCGACCGTGTCGCGACCGCGAGGGCCACCACGATCGCTGCGAACCAGCCGCCGAGTGTGCGTCGGCCGCGCATAGGAGTACGAGTCGCTCCACGTACCTAACACTGCCGTCACGTGCAACTGCCGACCGCACCGCGGCTCAATTCGCGTCGGCCTCGGCAAGCGCGTCGCGGTACACCCGGCCGAACGCGGCTCGCCGGAGGGTGCTCGCGGCCGCGGTCGGTCGGTCCTGGTACGTCGTCGCGATCACGGTGTCGGCGAACGGGACGGGGTGCCAGGCGACGCGGTCGACGTTGGCGGACCCGAGTCGGACGACGTCGGCGTCACCGAACTCGCTGTCGGCGAGCCACGCGTCGAACGCGTCGCGGTCGGCGAGGTGGACGACGAGCAGCTCTGCGAACGTCGCGTCCCGGGCGGTTTCGACGACCGCGCCGGTGACCCGCTCGTCGTACTCGTCGGCGTCGAACGACATCGCCTTCGCCGTCTCGCGGACCACGACCCTGGCGGTCGGACCGAGCTGTTCGTATCGCGTCGCGGCCGCGTGTGCGGTCTCCGGGGCGAACACGCCTCTCGTCTCCATACCGGTCGCAGTCGGCCGAGCGACAAGGGCGTTCGGTTCGAGCCGGGGTCTGCCTGCTGCCCGCTCGCTACGGCTCGTCGTGCACGGCGTCTGTCGTGTCCCCGCGGTCGTCGGTATCGGGCGTCTTCTCGACGTCGCTCGCGTCGTCGGCGCGCATCTGCCGGGTCAGCTCGCGTGCCTCGTCGAGGACAGCCGCCGTTTCCGGATCGGGCACATCCATACCGGCACCGCGACGCCCACGGTGAGCGCGTGGATCGTCGTGGGCGTGGTCCGCATGCTCCGTCCCGGCGTCGACGGCCGGTCGGCCTCGATCGACCGTGTCTTCGAACACCTCGTGGTACTCGGCCGGCTCGGCGTGGTCGACGACCGCCTCGGCGAGCGCCTCGGGGGTCCGACCTCCCCAGCCGGGAGCGTGCTCGTCGAGCCACGCCTCGTGGTCGTCGGCGTGTATCATCGCGGTGAACGCGAGGTGATGTGCGAGGTGTTCACCGTCACGCTGTGGAATCGAACACACCGGACACGCGTATCCCATGACGAACGCGGGTTCGGCGCGGACGGACAAAGACGCGTCGGAGCCGCGGCCGTCCGCGCTCGGGTGTCGCCGCCGTAACAGCAACTTTATCAGTCGCACGGGGCGAAATTTCGGGTAAGACTGCTCCGTTAGGAGGAACCACAGTGACCCAAGCCAACACACAACCGGAGGTGAACATCGGTCTCGTCGGTCACGTCGACCACGGGAAGACGACGCTCGTCCAGGCGTTGTCCGGCTCGTGGACCGACCAGCACAGCGAGGAAATGAAACGCGGGATCTCGATTCGGCTCGGGTACGCGGACGCGACGTTCCGCCGCTGTCCGGACGTCGACGCGCCCGCGTGTTACACGACCGACGAGACGTGCCCCGACGGCACGGAGAGCGAGCCGCTCCGAACCGTCTCGTTCGTCGATGCTCCCGGCCACGAGACGCTGATGGCGACGATGCTCTCTGGCGCGTCGATCATGGACGGCGCGGTACTCGTCGTGAGCGCGACCGAAGACGTCCCCCAGGCACAGACCGAAGAGCACCTGATGGCGCTCGATCTCATCGGAATCGAGAACATCGTCATCGCACAGAACAAGGTCGACCTCGTCGACCGCGACCGCGCCGTCGACAACTACGAACAGATACAGTCGTTCGTCGAGGGGACGGTCGCAGCGGGTGCACCGATAGTTCCCGTCTCGGCCGGCCAGGGGGTCAACCTCGACCTCCTCATCGAGGCCATCGAGGCGGAGATCCCGACGCCCGACCGCGATCCGTCCGACGACGCTCGAATGTTCGCGGCTCGGTCGTTCGACATCAACCGTCCGGGCGCGACCGCCGCAGAGCTCAACGGCGGCGTCGTCGGCGGCTCGCTCGTCCGAGGCGAGCTGTCCGTGGGCGACGGCCTCGAGATCCGCCCCGGGCGCGAAGTCGAGTCCGAGGGACAGACCGAGTGGCAGCCGCTCGAGACGTCGGTTCGGTCGCTGCAGGCGGGCTCCGAACAGGTCGAGTCCGCCCGACCTGGCGGGCTCCTCGGCGTCGGAACGGGGCTCGATCCGAGTCTGACCAAAGGCGACGCGCTCGCCGGTCAGGTCGCCGGCGACCCCGGCACGCTCCCGCCGACCCGACACGAGTTCGAGATGGAGGTAGATCTCTTAGAGCGCGTCGTCGGGAACGAAGACGACGAGAGCGGCGAGAGCGACATCGAGGAGATATCGACCGGCGAGCCGCTGATGTTGACCGTCGGCACCGCGACGACCATCGGAGCCGTGACGAGCGCGCGAGACGACGAGTGCGAGGTGCGGCTCAAGCGGCCGGTGTGTGCCGAGTCAGGCGCTCAGATAGCCATCAACCGGCGAGTCGGCGCGCGATGGCGACTGATCGGCGTCGGGACGCTCTCCTGACGTGTCCGAGCCGGCGTCCGAGCGAACCGACGTGACTCCCGACGACTCGGCCGGCCGTTCCGAGCGTCCGACGGTGGCCCTCGACACGAGCGTCCTCATGGCGCCGGTCGAGGCGAACCTTCGCCCCTTCGAGGAGCTCGATCGGGTCCTCGGGGCCGTCGACCCGGTCGTCCCGTCGTCGGTCCTGCGAGAGCTCGACCGGCTCGAGGGGGGAAGCGGTGCGGCGGCGACCGCGGCGAGCGTCGGGAGAGACCTGGCGGCACGGGCTCGACGACTCGACACCGGCGGAACGTACGCCGACGACGCGCTCGTCGAGCTGGCGGCGGCCGGCGACGTCGACTACGTCGCGACGGCCGACAGGGAACTGGTTCGGCGGGTGCTCGACGCGGACACACCGGTACTCTGTTTACGGGGGCGCGAGACGCTCACCGTAACGGACCCGTAGCGACGCCGGCCGGAACGGTCGGAGCCACCCGACTGCGGGCGGCGAGGAACCGAGGACGGGACGAACACAGAACGCGACACAGACACAAACCCACGCACATGTACAAGCGAGTACGACTCAAGGACACGGTCGAGGTCCCGCCGGAGCACCTGGCGGACGTCACCGACGAGCGGGTGAAAGCCCTGCTACAGGACAAGCTGGAAGGACGAATGGACGAAGACGTCGGCAGCGTCGTGAGCGTCATCGAGGTCCACGACATCGGCGAGGGGGCGGTGCTTCACAACCGTCCGGGCGTCTACTACGAGGCCGAGTTCGACGCGCTCACCTTCGACCCGGACATGCAGGAGGTCGTCGACGGGACCGTCGTCGAGACGGTCGAGTTCGGCGCGTTCGTCGGGATCGGACCCGTCGACGGGCTGTTACACGTCTCACAGATCACAGACGAGTACCTCACCTTCGACGGGGCGAACCAGCAGCTCGCGTCGTCGGACTCGGACAAGAGTCTCGGCGTCGAAGACGCCGTTCGGGTGCGTATCGTCACGAAGAGCGTCGACGAACGCAACCCACGCGACTCGAAGATCGGGCTCACCGCGAAACAGCCCGGACTCGGCAAACACGAGTGGCTCGAGAGCGACCGCCGCCGTCGGGCCGAAGCCGGCACGGCCGGGGAGGGTGACTGATGGCCGGCGACCGGCTCGCGTGTCGTGAGTGTCACTACGTCAACGACCCGGACGCACAAACGTGTGACCACTGCGGCTCCTCTGCGCTGACCGAAGACTGGGCCGGCTACGTCGTCATCGCGGACCCCGAAGAAAGCCAGATCGCCGAGGAAATGAACGTCTCGAAGCCCGGATCGTACGCGCTGAAGGTTCGCTGAGACGGAAACAGCCGGACGACACTTCGACCGACACCCGAACGCGATATCCCGATGGACGACGACACCGAGCAACCAGCCGACGGAGCCGATGTGGTCGTGAGCCTGCCGGCAGACGCACGAGACGCGTTCAAGACGCCGATGGGACCGGTGACGACCGACCCGGACGCGGTGGCCGCGGCCGCAGCGCGAACGCGAGATCGATACGATGCGCCGGACGCCCCGCTCGTCGCGGTTGGAGACGTCGTGACGTACCACCTGTCGGCGGCCGGACACCGACCGGACGTCGCCGTCGTCGACGGCTACACGGAGCGAACTCCGGTCCGGTCGACGGTCAAGGCGGTCGTCGACGCAGGCGACGAGCGGGTGATCGAGGCCGCGAATCCGCCAGGGGCACTCACCGGCGCACTCCTCACGGCGCTCACCGAGGCGCTCGACGACGACGAGCCGGTGACGATTCGCGTCGACGGCGAGGAGGACCTCGCGACGCTGCCGGCGATCCTCACGGCTCGAACCGGCGCGACAGTCGTCTACGGACAGCCGGGAGCGGGGATCGTCAGGGTCGCCGTGACGCCGGAGAACCGTCGGGCGGCCAAAGAGCTCTTCGGACGACTCGAGGGAGACGCGGCCGCCGCCGAGTCGATACTCGGAGTCACTGCGGTAGCGGAGGGCGGAGCGACCGACGAGCACGCATCGACCGACGAGAACGCATCGACCGACGAGTGATTCACCGGTAGATCTCCACTCGAAGCGAAGGGGTGTGCGTCGACGAAATCGACGGGTGCAGCGCGTGGTACCCGCTTCGAAATGCTTTTACAGCGTTCGAGAGGTAGTACACGTAACTGAACCATGGACGTCGACATCATCTCCGAAGAGGAGAATCCCATGTTGCACCGCACGGACATCAGATTCGAGACGGTCCACGACGAGGCGACCCCGTCTCGGCTCTCCGTCCGCGACTCGCTCGCCGCGAAGCTCGACAAGGGCTCAGAAGAGGTCGTCGTACACGAGCTGAACACCAAGTTCGGCATGCGAAAGACCGTGGGCTACGCGAAGGTGTACGAGTCGCCGACACACGCGAAGGACGTCGAACAGGAGTACATGCTAGAACGGAACAAGATCGGCGACGACGAGTAAGCCGGATCGAATGCGTATTCTCGGTATCGAAGGGACCGCGTGGTGTGCGAGCGCCGCGCTCTACGATACCGAAACCGACACCGTTCGTATCGAGTCTGACCCGTACGTTCCAGAGAGCGGCGGCATTCACCCGCGCGAGGCCGCAGAGCACATGGCCGAGGCGATTCCGACGGTCGTCGGTGACGTCCTCGACGTCGCCGAGGCGGCGGACGGTTCGACCGCGATCGACGCGGTCGCGTTCTCGCGCGGTCCCGGCTTGGGTCCGTGTCTCCGGACGGTCGCCACGGCTGCCCGGGCGCTCGCCGGTCGGTTGGACGTACCGCTCGTCGGTGTCAACCACATGGTCGCACACCTCGAGATCGGGCGGCACGAGTCGGGCTTCGAGAACCCGGTGTGTCTGAACGCCTCCGGCGCGAACGCCCACCTGCTCGGCTACCACGACGGGCGCTATCGAGTGTTGGGCGAGACGATGGACGCGGGAGTCGGGAACGCGATTGATAAGTTCACCCGACACGTCGGGTGGCAGCACCCGGGTGGCCCAAAGGTCGAACGGGCCGCACTGGAGGCGGTCGACGCGGCTGGAGGACTGTCGGCGACCACCCTGTACGAGTTGCCGTACGTCGTCAAGGGGATGGACTTCTCGTTTTCGGGGATCAGTTCGGCCGCGAACGACGCGTACGACGACGGTGAGCCGGTCGAGTCGATCTGTTTCGCGCTCCAAGAGCACGTCTTCGCGATGCTCACCGAGGTGACGGAGCGGGCGCTCTCGTTGACCGGTGCCGACGAGTTAGTGATCGGCGGAGGCGTCGGACAGAACGCGAGGCTGCGCGAGATGGTGGCCGAGATGTGTGCCGCACGCGGTGTGGCCTGGCACGCTCCGGATCCGCGGTTTCTTCGGGACAACGCGGGGATGATCGCGGTGCTCGGCGCGAAGATGTACCGCGCCGGGGACACGCTTCCGATCGCAGATTCGACGGTCGACCCGAACTTCCGACCAGACCAAGTGCCGGTGACGTGGCGCGGCGACGAGTCGTCGGTGACGCGGGTCGACGAGGGGGCGACGGGTGGTCGGGACGCGTCGACGACGACCGATCGGGACGCGGCGAGTTGGGGGACGGCCTACCGAGGGGCCGAGGCGGTGGTGCGGATCACAGAGGCACCGGCTGACGGTGCCGGCGTGGACGGAGACGAGACGGCCGTGGCCGGCGGAAACGACGGCGTGACCGGACGCCTCGTCGACGACTTCGTCGACGGTCCGCTCGTAGTGAAACAGCGGGTCACGAAGTCGTATCGGCACCCGTCGCTCGATCAGACGCTCCGCCGGGACCGAACGGTGATTGAGGCGCGGCTGACGAGTGAAGCGCGGCGGCTCGGCGTCGCGACTCCGCTGGTGTACGACGTCGACGTGCCCGAGTCGACGATCACGTTTCAGTACGTGGGGAGCCGAGACCTCGCGGTCGCGCTCGACGGAGACCGTTCGGCCGGCGCGCGAGCACACGTCGAGGCGGTGGGTCGGTACCTCGGCCGGCTTCACGACGCGGGAATCGTCCACGGCGACCCGACGACGCGGAACGTCAGGGTCGACCGGGCACGCGAGCGCGACGGTCGAGTGAGTAGCGACGACGCTCACGACGAGATCGCTACACGCGACCCGTTTCTCATCGACTTCGGGCTCGGGTACTACAGCGGCCACGTCGAAGACCACGCGATGGACCTCCACGTCTTCGAGGGGTCACTGGAGGGGACCGTGTCCGACCCAGACCCGCTCGTATCGGCGTTCGAGGCCGGATACGTCGAGACCGGAGACGAGGGCGTCCTCGACCGGCTCGAGTCGGTTCGCAGTCGAGGACGATACCGCTGACCGGTGTCGTGGGCGTGACGGAGACGAGACGACCTGTCGTCGGTCCGTCGACACGATTTATTAGCCCCGGCGCACAACTATCGAGTATGGAAGAAAAACCGTCGTCCGGAGAGGTGCTCGGCATCCCGTACAACTTTGAGCGGCCGAGTCTCGGCCGGTTGCTCTCGGCGTACTGGCAGCCAGACGAGGGAATGTTAGTCCAGAAGCCGTTCGGTATTGGTTACACGCTGAACCTCGCCAACTGGCGCTCGTGGGTGGTCGTCGCCGTGGCCGCCGGCCTGTACGCCCAACAGGCAGACGGTGGCGTGTTCAACACGTCAGACGAGACGGCCGAAGCGGACGACGACGGCCCCGTCGAGGTCGTCGTCGACGACTGAGTCGGCGGCAGCACACCCGGACGCTTATTTGCGGAAGTCGCCAACGTCGGCACGATGGACCCCGACGATCGGCCGTCGCCAAGCGAGAGCGAGAGCCGCGCAGATGTGACGGCCGACGACCGGGACGCCGACGACCGGGACGCCGACGACTGGGACGCAGATGCCGACCAGGGCAGTGACGCGGGTGACACCGAGGCGGACGGAGAACTCACGTCGGAAGCCGAGACGCCAGCGGAGGTACGGGCGGCGCTTCGGCGAGCGGGTACCACGGCTCCAGACGAGGCACGTGAAGAGAACGCGCGGGGGGCGCTCTACAGACTTCGACACGACATGGCAGGGCCGTACATGTGGGCCCGTGAGGTGGTGTCGAGTCTCGTCATCGTGCTCACGATCGGTGCGTTGTTGTTCGCGGTGAGTGGTGTGTGGCCACCGATGGTCGCCGTCGAGTCCGGCAGCATGGAGCCGAACATGCAGGTCGGTGACCTCGTGTTCGTTACCGAGCCCGGGCGGCTGTCGCCGGACGCGGCGACCAACGACGTCGGCGTCGTCACCGCAGCCGAGGGTGAGGCGGTCGAGTATCGGAGCTTCGGCGAACACGGGTCGGTGGTGATATACCAGCCACCCGGCCGCGCCGGGTCACCGATCATCCACCGTGCGATGTTCCACGTCGAGGCGGGCGAGAACTGGTACGAGAGAGCTGACGACCGGTACCACACCGCAGACGACTGCGACGAGCTACGAAACTGTCCGGCACCACGGAGCGGATTCATCACGCTAGGCGATAACAACGGGGCCTACGACCAGGCGAGCGGTCTCGCCGAACCCGTGGCCACCGAGTGGGTGACGGGCGTCGCCCGGGCGCGCGTCCCCTACCTCGGGTACGTCCGGCTGGTAACGACCGGGAAGGTCGAGCCGAGGGAGGCGCTCGACGCGGTGGTCGGGAGTAGCCTTCGGACACCGGGTGCCGATTCGACCGATACGCCAGCGAGGGTCAGAACGCGTGCGACGGTCGAGACGACGCGTTCGTTCGGACCGGCGGGCTCGACGTGGTGGGAGAACGCGTCCGTCGACCTCGCGACGCGAACGCCGACGTCGAGGCCAGTCGCAAACCGGAGTGCGCGAGCCATCGCTGACGGGTCGGCCGTGAGTCTCGCATCGAGCGTCGGGTGACTGCCGCATCGAGCACCGTCCGGCGCCGGCGGCTGTCCGGCTCAGTTGTCGAATCGAGCCTGCACGAACGGCTGGGCGTTCTCGATGTCGCCGAGTCTAGAGTCGGAGAGGAGCACCGCTTCCGTCTCTTCTATCGGCACCGACAGTCCCATCTCTTTGGTGCGGCCGTACCGCCCCTTCGAGACGACGACCGCGTTGACGATCCCGAGCATGTCGAGTTCGCTGATCAGGTCCGTCACGCGTCGCTGGGTGAGCACGTCGGCGTCGATCTCCTCACAGAGCCGTTTGTAGATGTTGAACACCTCGCCGGTGTTGATGTTGTGAACGCCGTTTTTCTCCAGGAGGATCACCGCAAAGAGGACGATCTTACTCTGTGTCGGGAGCGTGCGGACGACCTCGACGACGCGGTCGAGTTCGATCTTGTCCTGTGCCTGTCGAACGTGTGATTCGGCGACGACCTCCGCTTGGGAACGCTCTGCGAGTTCCCCGGCGGTCCGGAGGAGGTCGAGTGCGCGCCGGGCGTCGCCGTGTTCTTGCGCGGCGAACGCCGCACAGAGCGGAATGACGTCGTCGGTGAGCGCGTCGGTCTTGAACGAGATGTCGGCACGGTGTTGGAGGATGTCGCGAAGTTGGTTCGCGTCGTACGGTGGAAAGACGATCTCTTCTTCGCCGAGGCTTGATTTGACTCGAGGGTCCAGAAAGTCGGTGAACTTCAGGTCGTTCGAGATTCCCATGATAGAGATCCGGGAGTTGTCGAGCTCCGAGTTCATCCGTGAGAGGTTATAGAGGGTGTCGTCGCCGCTCTTTTCGACGAGCTTGTCTATCTCGTCGAGCATGATCACGACCACCCGCTCGTGGTAGTCGACCGCATCGAAGAACGTCGTGTAGACGCGGTCGGTCGGCCACCCGGTCATCGGGACCGGCTCCATCTCTTCGGCGTCGGCTTCGAGCTGCTTGATGGTGGCCGTGAGCTCTTCTGGGCTCGCGAACCGCGTTGATTCGAGAGCGGTGGGGTCGTCGGAGGCGCTCGAGGCCAGCTCGCGCAGTCGGTCGAGTCGTCGGTCGATGACGGCCTGGTTCTTTTCGATGAACGTGTTCGCGAGCTGCGCGAGTACCCGGTACTGCGTGTCGGTGACCTCGCAGTTGATGTACTCGACCTCACAGGGAACGTCGTACTTCTTCGACGTCGATTCGAGCTCCTGAGAGACGAACTTCGCAGAGGCGGTCTTACCGGTGCCCGTCTTTCCGTATATAAGGATGTTCGACGGGGTCTCACCGCGGAGCGCGGACACCAAGATCGTCGCCATGCGATTGATCTGGTCGGTCCGGTGCGGGAGCTCGTGTGGGGTGTACGACGGACGGAGTACCTCCTTGTTCTCGAATATCGGCTCACCGGCGAGGAGATCGTCGAACAGCCCCTGGTTGTCTTCGTCGTCGAGGACGACGCCGTCGAAGTCGACGCCAGGCGACGATCGGTCGCGGCTCCGTGCCTCGACCCCGTCCTCGGAGTCGGTGGTGACGGCCGTGTCGGTCGGTTCGGTGGCCGAACCCTCGGTTCCAGTCGAATCGACCCCCGTCGGGTCGGTCGACGCGTTCGAGTCCGAGGCGTTCGAGTCTGAGGCGTTCGAGTCCGAGGCGTCCACAGCGTCGTCTCGTGGTATTTGGTCGTCCGCACCGGGAGCCACCGGGTCCGTGTCGAGAACTGGTGACTCGTCGGCGTCTCCCGGATCGGTCCCGTTCGGTGCGTGTTCCCCTTCGTCCATTGTCGACCACTCCTGCTGCCGTGTCGTCCCCAGCCGGCGTCGTGTGACCGGTGCCGGGTACCGGTAAATCGACGGACCCACCGGGGGAATCGACGTGCCGAACCCCCCTGTTTCAGGTGGAACGCGCCGTCGCCTTCGTACGTTAGCGGCGAGCGTCGGCGAAACCACCGCCGTGGATGGACGCGTCACGTGTGTCACGTCCAGTTGATGCAGTCGAACCAGATGAACACGGGATACAAAAGCGTTGCTCTCTCGTATGCCGTTCGGCGACCGGTTATTTCAGGTACTCACTCTACTCTGGCTCGTCCATCGCACACGCGACGATGCTCGCCCATGGTACACGCGACGATGTCTTGACGGCAGTGTGAAAGACGGAGTTCGGTGTCGACGAAGGACAGCGGTGGCGACGAGGTGGTGAGGCGATACGGCTGACTCGACCCGACGGACGTGACTCGACGCGTCCCCACCTCGAGCGACGATCCCTGCTTACCGTTGCTGCGGTGCCGACTGCTCGTCGTCGACTGGCTACCGTCGACTGCCTATCGTCAACTGGCTGTCATTGATTGGCTGTCGTCGGCTTGTCACGGCTGACTCGTGGCGGCAGGAGGTGGACGCATGGCTGCCGGTACCTCCCTCCCCCCCACCCCTTCGTTTCGAGTGGAACGAGTGAAGGGGTGGGGGGAGGGTAGACGGGCGTATATTAAAGCGGCATCTTTATATAATACACTGTGTAACAGTACCCTCGATAATAACCAAGAGTATATTTTGTTTGTTTCCATGTTGTATTAACCTGATCTGTTTGTGTTTATTTGTCTGTCGTGACACAGATGAGACACGTATAACTACCACACCCACCTCCGACTCCCGTCTCCAGTCGAAACGAAGGGGTGGGGGAGAGAGAACCGATAAAATCGTTGTCGTGAACCGGAATAGTTGTCACGAATGGGCAGACAGGTGCAACCTTCACGACCTTCCGTCTGTCAGGTACCCACGGCTGAAGTCGCGGGCTTCCTCCGTCACTCTGAGTGAACCGGTCCCGAGGTGCAATACGCCCGTGCTGTCTGACGCAGTAGTTAAGTGAACGGGCAGTGGAGTGAGCGGCATACCCGCACGCGCCTGTGGCCGCGCACCGTCAACCGACGACCGCAACCGTCAACCGACGACCGCATCGTCGCCGACGACACCGCTGCGACGCGCACGAATCGGCAGGGCGTCTGGGAAACGACCACACGAGTGGAGGCCAGGATGGGACTGTTACAGAATCTCAAAGACAGCATCTCGCGGGCCGTGGACGGACTGTTCACGGCCGACGAGCCCAAGCGAATCGGCATCTACGGACCGCCGAACGCCGGAAAGACGACTCTCGCGAACCGAATCGCACGCGATTGGACCGGCGACGCCGTCGGCCCGGAGAGCCACATTCCACACGAAACCAGGCGGGCCCGCAGAAAAGAAAACGTCGAGATCGAACGCGACGGACGCACGGTCACGATCGACATCGTCGACACGCCCGGCGTCACGACGAAAGTCGACTACACCGAGTTCCTCGAACACGACATGGACAAAGACGACGCCGTGCGTCGCTCACGCGAGGCGACCGAGGGCGTCGCCGAAGCGATGCACTGGCTCCGTGAGGACGTCGACGGCGTCATCTACGTGCTCGATTCGACCACCGACCCGTTCACGCAGGTGAACACTATGCTCATCGGTATCATCGAGTCACAGGACCTGCCGGTGCTCATCCTCGCGAATAAGACCGACCTCGAGGAGTCCAACGTGAAACAGATCGCCAACGCGTTCCCCCAACACGAGACGATCCCGCTCTCGGCACTGGAGGGTGAGAACATGGACGAAGTGTACACCAACATCGCGGAGTACTTCGGATAATGCCGAGTGCAACCTCGAACCCCGACGGCGCCGACGACCCGAACGATTCGACCGACGGCGTCCGGATCGACATGATAAGTGGTGCACGGATGGAGGGGCTCACCGGTATGGAGAAGATCCGACTCATCCTCGATGGGGTCCGCGACGGGAACATCGTCATCCTCGAGCGAGGACTCTCCCCGGACGAGGAGTCGAAGCTCATCGAGGTGACGATGACCGAGATCAGTCCCGACGACTTCACCGGCATCGAAATAGAAACGTATCCCAACCCGGACGCGAACGATCGCGGTCTCATAGACAAGCTGATAGGTCGTGAGTCGACACAGAAACTCACCGTCATCGGTCCGGCGAACCGCATCGAGACGCTTCACAAAGACGAGAACCTCATCAGTACTCTCGTCTCTCGCACCTGATGCCCCACCAGTGTATCGAGTGTGGCCGGACGTTCCCAGACGGCTCGAAAGAGATGCTCACCGGCTGTCCCGAGTGTGGGGGAAACAAGTTCCAGTTTCGTCCATCCGACAGGAGTGAGACGGCCGAAGACTCCGCACCGCCGACTTCCGCTCCACCTGCGCCAGCCACCGACTCCCCGACGGACGCAGGCGAGCCCACAGCCCCGAGTGACAGTTCGTCGACCTCGACGCACTCGACGGCTGGCGACCCCATCGACGCTGCCGACGAGACGACCACCACCGACGATGCGGCCACCACCGGCGATGCGACCACCACCGATGATGCGACAGCCGACGCCGACGTGAGCGAAGACTCCGCCCAGGCGAGCGCACGAACCGACGTGGTCACACGGGACGAACTCGACCGCGTGCGCGAGGACACGGTCGGGAGCGACGACCCCCCAGACGCGTCTCGACGTCCCGGCGTCGATGACCTACGCGAGGAACTCACCGACCAGTTCGAGAGCATCAAGATACTGAGCCCCGGCCAGTACGAACTGAACCTCATGGAGCTGTACGACCGTCAAGAGTACATCATCTCGCTCAGAGAGGACGGACGATACGTCATCGAGATGCCCAGCACTTGGGACGACCCCGAGTGAGCGAGCCGTCCATCTCGCCGAAGCCGACGTCTGCCCGACGTCGTTCGTCCGCGCGTTTCACCACGATAGCCGCCGCTGTCCAGCAGATTCTTCGGCCGATCGTCGCGGCCGCGGCCGACGTCAAGTGGACACAGTTATCCGCACTCCCTCGCTACAGGGTCGCATGTTTACCAACCACGACCACGGACTGGCGACCTGCTCCGCGAGCGGACCCGGTGAGACGACAGCGGTCTCTGGCAGCCGGACGGTGATCGTATGCGCGTAGTCGCCAAGTTCGGTGGAACGAGCCTGGGCAGTGGAGACCGGATCGAGCGCGCCGCAGACTCGATCGCCAGCACCGTCGACGCCGGCCACGAGATCGCGGTCGTCGCGAGCGCGATGGGGTCGACCACCGACGACCTCCTCGAAGACATCACCTTCGAGACCAACGACGCCGACCGCGCGGAGATCGTCTCCATGGGCGAGCGGACCAGCGTCCGGATGCTCAAGGCAGCGCTCTCGGTTCGGGGCGTCGACGCGATCTTCCTCGAACCGGGTGACGAACACTGGCCGGTCGTCACGAACGAACTCGGCGAGGTCGACGTCGAAGAGACCAAACGCCGTGCTACAGCCCTCGCCGGCCGACTCGACGGCGTCGTGCCCGTCGTCACGGGATTCCTCGCCGAGGCTCACGACGGTACGGTCACCACCCTCGGCCGCGGCGGCTCCGACACGAGCGCCGTCATGCTCGGCAACTACATGGACGCCGACGAGGTCGTCATCGTCACCGACGTCGAAGGCGTCATGACCGGCGATCCACGCGTCGTCGAGGGCGCACGAAACGTCGGTGAGATCACCGTCGACGAGCTTCGAAACCTCTCGTTCCGCGGCGCGGAGGTCGTCGCTCCGTCGGCGCTGTCGTACAAGAACGGCCACCTCGACGTTCGCGTCGTCCACTATCAACACGGCGACCTCCTCAGTGGCGGCACCCGCATCGAGGGGCAGTTCGAGAGCCTCATCGACATGCGTGAGACTCCGCTCGCGTGCCTCACGGTCGCTGGGCGCGCACTGCGAAACCGACACGGTATTCTCGCCGATCTCGCGAACGGTCTCCAGGCCGACGAGATCAACGTCGATGCGGTCGCTTCTGGGATGGACTCGGTGACGTTCTACGTCGACGAGGCCGTCGCAGAGCGGGCCGAGGCCGTGTTACACGAGACGGTCGTCTCGGACGAGACGCTCTCGTCTGTGACCGTCGACGACCCGATCGCGGCCATCCGAGTAACCGGCGGAGAGCTCCCGAACCGACCGGGCGTCATCCAGACGATCATCGCGCCGCTCGCAGAGGCCGGAATCAACATCGTCGACCTAATCACGAGCGCGACCTCGGTCGCCGTCTTCGTCCACTGGGACGACCGCGAGGAAGCCCTCGACATCGTGCAGGGCCGGTTCGACTGATCAGGCGGCCGCGACGAGTCGACGCGCGCGTTCTGCCGAGCGACGTCGTCACTCCTCACCGAGACGGTCCGCTTCGAGTCGAAACCGGGTCGTCGTCTGGCCGTCGAACCGCGGACCCGTCCCTACGGCGACGAACCCAGCCGCCTCGACCGGTCTGACGCGCTCCGGCTCGTCGTCGACGACCACGACCTCGACGTCCATCGACTCGCGTCTCGCGAACCGCTTCGGTACCTCGAGTAGCCGTTCGACGGTCGATGACGCTCCAGCGAAACTGGTCACGTGAACCTGGTCATCTGTGGCGTCGAACGCGACGAATCCCGCCACTTCGGTCGACGATCGGTCGTCCGACGTGCCCGCACCGGCTCCGGTGGCCGCCTCTGGGCCGCGACCGACGTGCTCGCTCCCGTCCTCGTGCTCACCGTCTCGCTCTCCGACGACGACCGTACGCTGGTGGATCATCTCCACGATCGCGTCCGTCGGCCTGTCGCGGAGGTCGGCGAGTGCCGCCGCGTCGGCCTCGACCGCGTCACGGACTCGCATGGGTCTACTCTCTCGTGCCGACGGATAAGTCCGTGGACGGCTGACGTCGGTTTCGCTCGGCCGCCTCCGAACTCGACAGAATGACTTTAATCCGATGACACACAGTGATCCCGTATGAGCACGTCCAGCAAAATCGTCGTCGGCACCGTGGCCGCCTCGGCCGCGCTCGCCGTTCTCATCGTCCTGTCGTACGTCTTTGGAACCGCCGGGTGATGTTCGCCCCACACGAACTCGACGCCGACGTCGCCGCCGTTCGGGACCGCCACGCGCCAGACACACCGGTACTCGACGTCGACGGCTCGTTCGAGACGCTCCCGCCGGCGACTGCAGAGGATCTTGGCCTCTTCGTCGACGGGTTAGCCCCCGCCTCGAGTCCGACCGAGTGGCTCCCCGAGCGCGTTCCGGACCCGCTCCGCCGGTACGCCGGACCGTCGTTCACCGTCGGACTCCAGGGTGCTGGGACCGTCGTCCGGACGACACAGACGACGCCGCAGACGCTGTTGGTGAAACCCCGCGCGAAGACGACGCCGAGCGACTTCCTCGCGTTCTTGCTCGCCGACCGGCTCGTTCAGGTCGGCGTCGATCCCGTCCCCGAGGCGATCGCCGGGGTCGACGGACAGACGCCCGACCTCCCAGAGACGTTCCTTCCGTTCTTCGGTCCACGGTATCCCGACTTGGACGCGGCGATCCGCGGTCCCGAGGCGGAGCGGACCGGTGACGCGCGATTCAGCCCCGCAGACGTCTTCCAGATCGCGGCCGCGTTGTTCGACGCCTGGGTCGGGCTCCACACCCGGTCGGTGTTCGCGTCGTGGGAAGGTGACCTCCCCCGACTGTTCGAGGCGTGGGTCGACGCCGGTGACCGGGTCGAAGGCCGACTCTCTGAGCTCTCTGGCGCGGTCGCCCGCGGCGAGACGGACTTCGCGAGTGCGACGGAGTACGCCTGTTCGGCGATGCGCCACGGCCTCGAACTGCCGGCGCCGTTCGCCGCGCTCGACACCGCGGCCTACCGCGACCGCGGTGCGCCATACGCGGTCAAGTGGGCGGAGAAGACGTTCGCGTCGATGCGCGACGAGGTGTGACGACACGCCGTCGCACGACGGTTCCCCGTGAACACACTGTACGCTCTGGGACGCCTCGCTGGCCGACCTCGACAGTATCTCAGTAGTCGACCTCGACGCTCCCGTCTTCGTCGAGGCTGATGACGCCTTCGAACAACTCCCGGAACCGGTCGAGCGTCGCGACCTCGTGGACCTCCTCGGAGAGGTGAAAGAGACCGACCGCGTCGTGTGCCTCGAGCAGCTCGAGCATTGCCGCTGCCGCTTCGTACACTGCGTCGTCGTCCGCGTAGTACGCCATCTCGGTGAGCGAGTCCACGGAGACTCGCCGCTTGCCAGTCGTCTCCTTGAGGAACCGCTCGACACGGTCGACGACTCCATCGAGGTCGTCCGGCGCCGAAACGTAGTACACGTCGTCTGCAGAGCGACGCGAGTACCCGCGCTCGACCGAGAGCGTGTCCAGTATCGTGGCGTTCGTCTCGTCGACGTCGTAGTACTCGAGCTTCTGTTCGACCTCGCGGGCGGTCGTTCGGGTCGAGACGACGAGGAACGCGTCGGTGTCGGTCTTCAGGAAGTCAGTGTCGATTCGGTCCGTCTCGCCGATGCTCGGGTGGACGAGCAGCAACCCCGTCCCGCCCGGAATCGTCTCCGGTCCGTTCTCGATCGCGAGGGCGTAGTCCATACCAGTCGGAGCCGCCGGACCGACTTAATCGTGCGGGACCGCGACCCCGCAGGTCGGCGTCGGACCGCTTTTTACTACTCCGCTCGACCGTCCGCACACGGATGGAGGGACGCCAGCGCGCACGCGACATCTACAGACAGGCGCTCCCGGTCGTCCTGCTCAGTCTCGTCGCCGGACTGTTCTCGGGAACGCTGCTCGGCACCGAGACGATGCGCACGAGCATCGAGCGCGTCCCCGGAATTCTGCTCTTGTTGCCGGCGTTTCTCGCGACACGAGGTGGGGTGTACGGCTCCCTGGGGGCCCGTCTCTCGAGCGGTCTCCATCAAGGCGTGATACCGCCCCAGATCACGCTCGACCGCCGGATCGTGAACGCCATCGTCGCGTCGTTCGTCAACGGTATCACCATCTCGGTGTTCATCGCCATCATCACCTACCTGACGCTTCTCGTCTCCGGCGCTGGCGGAGACCTCGTTCGGCTCGTCGGCATCATGCTCGTCGCGGGCGGCCTCTCGGCCGTGTTGATGCTCTCCGTGTTGGTGGTCGTCGTCTTCGTCGGCTACCGCCGCGGACTCGACCCCGACAACCTCATCGGCCCCGTCGTGACCACGCTGGGTGACGTCTTCGGCGTCGCGTTCTTGCTCGTCGGCATTCGCGCCGTCGAGGTGATCCTGTGACGTCCCCGTCCGACGGGTCCTCACCGGGTCCACCGCAGGAGCCGTCGTCCGTCTCGCCGGAGTGGTCGGTTCAGCACATCGTCCGAACGATGATTCCGCTCTTGGCTGCGCTCTCCGTGCTCCAGCTCGTCTCTGGGAGCGTCCTCGAGGGGTACGAGGCGACGCTGCTTCGATACCCAGCGCTCCTCGTGTTGGTGCCGGTCCAGATCGGGACCGCCGGCAACCTCGCGTCGATCATGTGCTCGCGGCTCACCACACAGCTCTACCTCGGGACCTACGAGCCGACGCTGTCGAATCCCGGCGTCAGAGCGAACGTGGTGGCCGTGTTCGCGCTGGCGGCGACGGTCTTTTCGGCCGTCGGCGTCGCCGCCTGGGCGCTCGGAGCCGTCCTCGGCGGTGGACTCGACCTCGGACGCGTGCTCGCTATCTCGCTCGGCTCCGGCATGCTCCTGGCCGTGCTCGTCGTCACGACGAGTATCGTCGCCGTCGAAGCGTCCTACCGGGTCGGGCTCAATCCCGACGACACCACGATTCCGATCGTCACGAACGTGTGTGACGTGGTCGGCGTGGTGATCCTGTTCGGTGTCGTCACCCTCGTCTTGTGAGCTGTTGATCGCTACTGCCGCTCGGCTCGGGTCGTCGACTGTCACACCCACGACCCACACCCACGAGCCGAATCCACGAGCCGAATCTACGAGCCGAATCCACGAGCAGAAATCATGCGTCAAAACAGGCTGTCGGCCGTCGCAGCGCCGACCACGCTGAACACGGCGCTCACCGAGACAGCCTTCGCCGTCGTCGCCCACCCCACCCCGCCGAGGAACGTGTCGGGGGCGTCGAAAAGCAGCGCGAGCGCGAGCGTCGACCCGAACGCCACCGTGAGGAGCGACACGAAACGCACGGGAACCCCGGCGACGTCGCGTTCGAGCTCCGGGTCGCGATCGGTGTCCGCTCGGTACAACGCGCCGTAGCCGACGAGTGCGACGACGAGAACCGTGAGGACTCCCTGGACCACACTCATTCCGCGCGCGAGCAGCCACACCTCTTCGGTGACGACGAACGGCCCGGCGAGCAGCGAGCCGCCGACGACCTGTTGAGCAGAGTCCGCGAACCGGAACCGCCGTCGTCGAACTCGACTCGTCAGCCGTCGGCGCGGGTCGTCCATACGCCGGACACCTCGCAGGCACCCAAAAAGCCGTCGCCGGGACGGCGGCCGGCTCCGTCGCCCGTCGATCCGGTTTTCACCCCACCGGCCGTCTCTCCCCCTATGAGCGTCAGAGCGGAGTTCGACGAGTGGGCGACGACCGGCAGAGACCGCGGAATGGAGGAGCGGCACTGGCACACCGCGAAACACGCGCTCGCTCGAATGCCGGTCGAGGCGGGCCAGACCGTCCTCGACCTCGGTACCGGCTCCGGCTACGCGCTCCGGGCCCTTCGCGAGCGCGACATCGGTCGCGGGTACGGCCTCGACGGAGCCCCAGAGATGGTCCGCAACGCGCAGAGCTATACCGACGACGACGCTATCGGCTTCCTTCGAGGCGACTTCGACGCGCTCCCCTTCGGCGACGACACCGTCGACCACGTGTTCTCGATGGAGGCGTTCTACTACGCACGGAACCCACACTCGACGCTCGAAGAGATTCACCGCGTCCTTCGGCCCGGTGGGACGTTCTACTGTGCGGTAAACTACTTCACCGAAAGCGAGTCGACACACGAGTGGCAGTCGCGGATCTCCGTGCCAATGACGCTGTGGAGCCGATCCGAGTACCGTGAGGCGTTCCGAGAGGCCGGGTTGGTGGTCGCCGAACAGGACGCGATCCCCGATAACGAGGTCGAGATACCCCCAGAATCGGCTTTCCCCACCGACAACTGGGAGCGTCGTGCGGACATGGTCGACCGCTACCGGACGTGGGGGACGTTGTTGACGGTCGGGGTCGCCCCATGATGGTCGGAGTCGTCTCATAACGGTCGGGGTCGCCCAATGACGGTCGGAGTCGCGCCTCGGTAGTATGTGGCCGACAACTGGGTAGCGACGAGGCCCGTGGACGCCACAGTCCGTCACAACCGAGGCCGTTAAGAGGGAACCGTGGAAAGGCTGATCCGATAATGCCCAGCGGAGAGTACGACCCCGACACCGCCGAGCCCCACTGGCAGCGGCGATGGGTCGACGAGGAGACGTACGCGTATCCCGACGACGGAGTCGACCCGAACACCGCGTTCTCCATCGACACCCCTCCGCCGACGGTCTCCGGGAGCCTACACTGGGGTCACGTGTACGGGTCAATCCTCCAGGACATCGTGGCGCGGTTCCACCGAATGTACGACAGCGAGGTGTTCTACCCGTTCGGCTACGACGACAACGGGATCGCCTCCGAGCGGCTCACCGAGCGCGAACTCGGCGTCCGGCACCAGGACTTCGACCGCGGTACGTTCCAAGAGAAGTGCCGGAGCGTGTGTGCGGAGTACGAGGCGGACTTCACCGAGAAGATGCAGGGCGTCGGGCTCTCTATCGACTGGAACAACACCTACCGCACGATCTCACCCACGGTCCAGCGCGTCTCTCAGCTCTCCTTCATCGACCTCTACGAGAAGGGACGCGAGTACCGCCAGGAGGCACCGGCCATCTGGTGTCCCGAGTGTGAGACCGCCATCTCACAGGTCGAGACCGAAGACGACGAGCGAGGCTCACACTTTCACGACATCGAGTTCGGCGTCGTCGACGACGCGGTCGACGCGGCCTCCTCGACCGTCGACGCGACCGACTCAGCCGCCGCTGCGGCGTCCGTTCCCGACGCGTTCACCATCTCGACGACCCGTCCAGAGCTGCTCCCCGCGTGCGTCGCCGTCTTCGTTCATCCGGACGACGAGGCGAACCAGCCGCTCGTCGGCCAGACGGCCGAAGTGCCCCTGTTCGGTCACGAGGTGCCGATCCTCGCCGACGACCGCGTCGACATGGAGACGGGGTCTGGCGTCGTGATGTGTTGTACGTTTGGCGACCAGACCGACATCGAGTGGTATCAGGCACACGACTTGGACCTCCGCGTCGCCATCGACGAGTCCGGCCACCTGACCGACGTCGCCGAAGCGTACGAGGGGCTCCACGCCGACGCGGCCCGCGAGGCGATCGTCGACGACCTCGAGGACGTGGGCGCCCTGTTGGACCGCTGGGAGATCACCCACACGGTGAACGTTCACGAGCGCTGCGGGACGAGCGTCGAGTTCCTCGTGACCGAACAGTGGTACATCGAGGTGCTCGACAAGCGCGAGGAGTACCTCCAGGCCGGTCGCGAGATGCGGTGGTTCCCAGAGAAGATGTTCACCCGCTATGAACACTGGGTCGACGGCCTCCAGTGGGACTGGCTCATCTCGCGACAGCGCTCTTCGGGTATCCCGTTCCCAGTGTGGTACTGTGGCTCGTGTGACCGCGAGATCCTCGCGGCGAAGACGGACCTCCCGGTCGACCCGCTGGCCGACGACCCACCGGTCGACGCCTGCCCCGAGTGCGGTCACGACGCGTTCGTCCCCGAAGACGACGTCCTCGACACCTGGGCGACCTCCTCGCTCACCCCGCTCATCAACGCCGGGTGGGACTGGGACGCCGACGCGGACGAGTTCACCATGGCGCGTCCGGAGATCTATCCGATGGACGTCCGCCCGCAGGGGCACGACATCATCTCTTTCTGGCTGTTCCACACCGTGATCAAGTGTTACGAACACACCGGCGAGGTGCCGTTCGAGTCGACGATGATCAACGGGATGGTCCTCGACGAGAACCGCGAGAAGATGTCGAAGTCGAAGGGGAACGTCGTCGATCCCGACGCAGTGTTATCGGAGTACCCCGTCGACGCCGCCCGGTACTGGGCGGCCGGCTCGGCGATCGGCGACGACCTTCCGTACCAAGAGAAGGGACTCCGCGCGGGCGAGAAGCTCATCCGCAAGCTGTGGAACGCCTCGAAGCTCGTCGAGTCACTCGCGCCCGATCCGTACCCGACGCGACCCGCAGACGGACTCCGCGAGCTCGACCGCTGGCTGCTCGCCGAACTCGACCGCGAGATCGAGACCCTCACGAACCGACTCCAGAACCGCGAGTTCTCGAAGGCGCGCGACGGGCTTCGCAGCTTCTTTTGGAACACGTTCTGTGATGACTACCTCGAGATCGCCAAACAGCGCGCGGACGACTCCGCGGCGTACACCCTCCGGACGGCCCACCGCCGATTCCTGCGGCTGTTCGCGCCGATCCTCGCACACGTCACCGAGTCGATCTGGCAGGATACCTACACAGCTGCTGCCGCGGCTAATGCCGCCGCCGACACTGCCGCCACCGCTGTCGACGCCGACACTGCCGCCACCGCTGTCGACGCCGACACTGCCGCCACCGCTGTCGACGACGACACTGCCGCCACCGCTGTTGACGACGACACTGACGCTACCGCTTTCGACGACGACTTCGATCCGGCTGTCGTCCCCTCGAGCGACCCGGACGGCTCCGTGCATCTCGCGTCGTGGCCCGACCCGCTCGGCGTCGACGCCGACGCCGAGGGTGGACGTGCCGCGATGGCCGTCGTCGGCGCGCTCCGGCGGTACAAGAGTGAGCGCCAACTCCCGCTCACCGCGCCGATCGACGCGGTCGAGGTGTACGCCGACGTTCGCGACTTCGAAGCAGACATCACCGGCGTGATGCACGTCACAGACCTCACCGTCCATCCCGACGCCGAACCGCCGGTCGAGACGGTGACCACAGGGGTCGACCTCAAGTACGCCACCGTCGGCCCCACATACGGCGACAAGGTTGGTGACATTGAGGCGGGGATCGCGGACGGCGCGTACGAGATCGTCGACGACGACCTCCACGTCGCCGGGGAAACGCTCACACCGGACGAGTTCTCACTCGACGTCGACAGACGGTACACCGGCGAGGGTGAGCTGCTCGAGGCGGACGGTGTAGCGATGATCGTCCGGGTCGACGCCGCCGACTGACCCGTCACTCGAGGTCGGCACCGACCGCGTCCGTGACGGTCTCGAAGCCGTCTCGGTCGAGCAGCTCGAGCAGTCCGCGGTTGATATCTCGGGCAACGCTCGGTCCCTCGTACACCAGTGCAGTGTACAGCTGGACGACTGAGGCGCCGGCGCGAATCTTCTCGTAGGCACCGTCGGCGTCGGCGATGCCGCCAACACCGACGACTGGGACGTCCGTGCGCTCGGCGACGAACCGGACCAGCTCGGTCGCGGCCGTCTCGATCGGTGCCCCGGAGAGACCGCCCCGCTCCGCCTGACTCGGGCTGTGGAGGTCGTCGGGGCGGGAGACCGTGGTGTTCGTCGCGATCACGCCGTCGAGGTCAAGGTCGTCGACGACGCCGAGTGCCTCCGTGACCGCAGGGCGTGGCAGGTCTGGTGAGAGCTTCACGAGCAGCGGTGACGCCCCGGCCGAGGTGAGCGCGCCAAGAATCGACTCGAGCGCCTCGCGGTTCTGTAACTCGCGGAGTCCCGGGGTGTTCGGGCTCGAGACGTTCACGACGAAGTAGTCGCCCGCCTCGGCCACGCGCTCGTAGGTGTAGCGGTAGTCGTCGGCCGCCTCGGCCAGTGGCGTCGACTTCGACTTCCCGATGTTCACGCCGACCGGCACGTCGGGCAGCGGTTCGCGGTCGAGTCGACGACCGACGGCGTCGGCGCCCTCGTTGTTGAACCCCATGCGGTTGATGAGTGCGCCGTCCTCTCTGAGCCGGAAGAGGCGAGGCTGTGGGTTGCCAGGCTGTCCCTCCGCGGTCACGCCACCGATCTCGACGTGACCGAAGCCGAGCGCGGCGAGCGCCCGCGGAACCCGCGCGTTCTTGTCGAATCCGGCGGCGACGCCGACGGGGTTGTCGAAGGTGCACCCGAACGCCTCCGTCCGGAGCCGCTCGTCGTGGACGCGGTACCGGCGACGCAGTCCCGCAGTGACCGGCGTTCCCTGCACGCCGCGCAGGAGCCGTTGTGTCACGTCGTGTGCCGTTTCCGGGGGGAGTGTGAAAAGCGCCGGCTTCAGGCGGTCGTACAGACCCATCGGTGTGACGTCGTCGTCGACAGGTATCAATCCGCCGACCGACGGCCAGCACAGGCGGGTGCCCTCCGTGTCTTCGGCGTCGATGGAGCGGTCAGAAGTCGTGTTCGAGCTGGTCGGGGTCCGCGTCTGCCCGCTGGATAATTATCTTCCCGTCTCGGACCCGGACGAACACCTCGTCGCCGATCTCCATACCGGCGACGGCGAGCTCGTCTTCGTGGAGATTCACGTGGACGTTGTGGTACTCCCCGTCGTCGTCTTTGGCCCCACTCGGGCTGAGCTTCTTTTTACGGACCATCGCAGCTGTATGGCTCGCACTTCGCCAGAAGAGACATATAAGTGTTGATCGCCCGTCGTCAGTGCCAGTCACACCGAGCTCTCGTAGAACAGAACCGTCACCGCGACCGCCGCAAAGAGGTCGGGCAAGAACGTGAACGGACCGAGTCCGCTCCCCCGGTAGCCGAGCGTCAGTGAAACGAGCGGACTCGAGGTGAGCGCGTACAACAACAGCGCCGCGGTGAACGCGAGCAGGCTGAGTGTGAACCGGTTCGGAAGCTCCCGATAGAGCCGCGCGTACGTCCCGGCGAGCACCGCGAGCAGGACGACGGTGTACGTCGAGACGAACAGCTTCACCGTGACGAGTTGCTCGAGCGGATGCCCGTTCACAATGCCGGGCCCCAGGCCCATTCGCGGCCGCATCGACACCGTTGACACGAACACGCGCGGGGTGACGACCGTCACGACCGCAGCCACCACCACTGCGGCACCGACGGTCGCCGCGGTTCGACGCACCGGCGTCGACGCGGGTGTCTCGCTCACGCCGTCTCACCCCCCGGTGTGACGTCTGTGAGGTCCGCCTTTCGTGCCACTTCGTCGAGGACGTCGCGGTTCGCCTCCATCTGATCCGTCAGAAAAAACGTCTTTCCGTAGTTGTCTCCCATCGTGGTGAGTACGTCGTTTTCGACGAGTCTCTCGAGGTGGTGCTGTGTCGTCTTGTAGTCGAGATCGAGCGCGTTCGACAGTTGATTGGTGTTCATCGGCGTCTCATCGAGCGTCCGGATGATCCGGAGTCGGTTTCGGCCGCCGCGTGACCCGCCGATGAGCCACCACAGCACGCGTCGCATCTATCTGTGTCGTCGATACAGGTGGTCATAAAACAGTGGCGTCACTACCACCGCGTGGGCGCGTGCCGTCGATCGACCGATGGGACCGGTCACGCACCCGGACCGTGCGGGCCGCCTCCGTCACCGCTCCCGTCACGGAGTGGACCGGTTCCGTCGCCGCTTCCATCCGCGTCTCCGTGTGGGCCGTGGCCGTGCGGACCGTTACCGCTGCCGGACTCTGCTCGCTGCGCACCGATCTCGGCTGGGCGGTCGACACCAAACTCGGTTAGCTTGTCGTGAACCGCGGTCCGAATCGCTTCGTGTGAGGCGCCTTCCGCCCTGAGATCCGTGACGAGCGTCTCGAGTTCGGCCGTCTGGTCGTCGGTCAGATCAAACCGCTCTCCGAGAGCCGTCGCGTTCGGTACCCCGTCGTCGCAGACGGGACCGACCGCGCCGTCACCTGCTGGGGGCGCCTCCTCCATCTGGGTTGTGCCGCTCTCGGCCGGGGGCTGTGCACCGAGAACCCCTCCCGTCACGACCGCCCCTCCGATAACGAGGGCGGCGACGAGAGCGATCCCAACTGTGGTTCGAGTGGGCATGGGTTGTCCCTCCACTTGATCCGTCACCCGGCAACGAAAAGACGATTTTCCGAACTCGATGGGGAGTTCGCCCAGGGTTAGGCCCACATTCGTCCCGCCTCTCTCCGTACGTTCCTTCCGGCAGTGCACACCCGCACGTGCCGGTGTGACCGACACGTCGTCACCGTAGCACCACGGCTGCTCGCCGGATACCGTTTCATTTTGCCGATATATTTATTACAGGCTGTGTGCTGGGTTGACACGGAGGCAAAACCATGGTACGTGAAGACGGTAAGCGGAACTTTGCGCTTCGGGAGGCAGACGGCTCCGAGCCGAGCGAGTTCTCGGGAAGTATGCCCAGACAGGCGGCACTCAAGGCGGCCCGAACGCTCGAACCGGCACCCTCAGAGGCGGAGGCGGAACGAGAGACGATACGACTCCGCGAGAAGGGGACACAGAAGGTCCACGAGTACGAAGGGTGGGCGTGGAAAGAGAGCGCGCCCGAGGTCGACGACGAAGCGGGCGACTTCTGGCTCAACGACCTCGACGAGATCACGAAAGCCAACGTCTCGAAACAGGGCATCGAGTACCTCGACGAGGAGTGAGGCCGCCGAACCGCTCACACAGCCGACTTCTTTGCTGAGCACTGCCCCAATCCGCCAGCAACGCGTCCCGTCCACCTCCCACGTGACCCCAGGGCGGGCTCAACCCCGCCCCTCGACGTTCGGCAGCTGTATCTGTGTCACCTCGACTCGGCTTCCCAACTCGTATCCTCCACCCGCGTGGTACCGTATTCGCATGAAACCGCGTGACGTAGCGCCCACGCTTCGACGGGATTAAATGTACCCCGGCCATCCGAATGAATGTGACAAGCCCCACGCGGGGCACCACCGGCCGCCCACATCACGCTCGCCGTAGCGTGACACGACGCGGCCATCACCAATCCGACGGGGTTAAGTGTCATACCCCGCTCGGAACGAATACGACCGACACACGACCCGGACCACGCGCGGTCCGTCGTCGTCCGACCAGACCACTCCGGTGGGTTTATACCTGCCAGACCACAACGTTCTGGTCCGGAAGAAGAGATGAGGATTTCGCCCCCTGCGCTCCGGCGTAAGCGGAAATCTGATGTGAGCCTTGGTAGTTCGGTGTCATCCGGAACGCCGGTGACCCCGAACGATCAGACCATGCAATGGTGTGTCGACATCACGTCGACACCCGCCAAACCCCCTCGGTGCCGGGAACCAGGCACCGAGGTTACCACTCCGGTTGATCCTGCCGGAGGCCATTGCTATTGGGATCCGATTTAGCCATGCTAGTCGTACGAGTTCAGACTCGTGGCGAATAGCTCAGTAACACGTGGCCAAACTACCCTTCGGACCGCAATACCCTCGGGAAACTGAGGCTAATAGCGGACACCACACGCAGACTGGAATGTCGCGTGTGTCAAAC
>NZ_JBLZNJ010000005.1:0-196685 GCF_051194155.1 Halorubrum zhoui
ACCAGTCGAAGGTCAAACTCGAAGAGGGGCGGTACACGTCGAAACGGATTCGACGCCTGTACCGACGCCGGACGAGACGGCGCGACCACGCCATGGACGCCCTCGCCCGCGACCTCTTCAAGCGACTGTACGAGGAGGGCGTGGCAACCGTGTACGTCGGCGACCTCACCGACGTACTCGACACGCACTGGTCGGTGCGAGCGAACCAGAAAACGCACAACTTCTGGTCGTTCCGGGCGTTCGTAAATCGACTTGCGTGTATCGCCGAGGAGTTCGGCATCACCGTCGAAGTCCGGCCCGAAGCGTGGACGACTCGGACGTGTCCGCAGTGCAGTTCGACGGAGAACACGACTCGGCACCAAGACACGCTCACGTGCACCTGTGGATTCGAGGGCCACGCGGACCTCACGGCGTCGGAGACGTTCCTCCGACGCCACGAAGCAGACGTACAACGGCCGATGGCACGGCCCGTATGCCTCAAGTGGGACGACCATTCATCGTCGGCGTCACCACGCGCTCACCGTCCCAACGAGGAGCATACAGACCAGAGTATCCTACGGTCGGCGTAGGAGAAAGTTGCCCCCGTGGGGGGTGGCGCTAATGCCGGACCCTCAACGCGAGGAATCCCACGGCTTCAGCCGTGTGGAGGATGTCAAGTAGCTGGAGTCGAATCGTCGGCCGTGAACCACGTTCCGGACGAGGCGCTCGCCGCGATCGATGCGTTCGGCGAGGGGCACCTGTACGGCGACCCGCCGCCGGTTCGCGAACGTCTCCGCTCCGACCTCCGCCTCCGGATCGTCCCGGACGGAGACGGCCGGCACGCCAGCTGTCGGTTCGAGACCGAACACACCCGCGCGCCGGCGTCGCTCCGCGAGCGCGGATCCTTTCTCGCGACGTACGTCGACGGCGTCGACGACCGGCTCCGGGCGTGGGGGATCGAGCCGCCGCCGGTGTACGAACACGTCGAGACCACCGACGGGACCCACCACTACGCGGGAACGCTTCGGCTGCCCTAAGCGGGACGCTTCGGCTGCCGTAGGCGTCGTGTCGTGGTCGCGACGCGGCCTCTGGCCGCGCCGATCCGACGATTTCAAATCCGCCGCGTCGGTACGCCCCGTCAATGAGTCTCGTCGTCACCGACACCCTCGCAGGCGAGCGCGTCGAGTTTACCGCGGACGACGACGTCACCCTGTACGTCTGTGGGCTCACGGTGTCCGACGATCCCCACCTCGGACACGCCCGGCTCTGGTTCCACGCAGACGTGCTCCACCGGTGGCTGTCGTACCGCGGCTACGCCGTCCGCCACGTCGAGAACGTCACCGACGTCAACGAGAAGATCACCGCGCGGGTCGGCGAGCGCGACGAGTGGGCCACCGAACGCGACGTGGCGACGACGTTCACCGAGTCGACGTTCGCGGCGATGCGCGGATTGAACCTGTTGCGCGCGGAGGTGTACCCCCGCGTCACCGAACACGTCCCGGCGATCCGCGACCTCGTCGAGACGCTCGTTGACGGGGGATACGCCTACGAGTCGAACGGCTCCGTCTACTTCGACGTCACGACCTTCGAGGCGTACGGGGCGCTCTCGAATCAGGCCGTCGACGAGCTGGAAGCACAGGGTGAGCCCGACGAGCGCTCTGAAAAGCGCAACCCCGCCGACTTCGCGCTGTGGAAAGCCGACGGGGTGAGCGAGACGGCCGTCCGTGAGCACGCGAACCACGACCACGGCGACGCCGTCCCCGAGGGCGAGACGTGGGCGTCGCCGTGGGGCGAGGGGCGTCCGGGGTGGCACGTCGAGTGTTCGGCGATGTCGACGACGCACCTCGGTGACACCCTCGACGTGCACATGGGCGGCCGCGACCTCGTCTTCCCCCACCACGAAAACGAGATCGCCCAGTCGGAGGCGGCCACCGGCGAGCCGTTCGCCCGTCACTGGCTCCACGTCGGGCTCCTCCAGACGGACGGCGAGAAGATGTCGTCGTCTATCGGCAACGTCTGGACGGTGCCCAACGCGCTCGAGGAACTCGGCGTCAACGTGCTCCGGACGTTCTACGCCGGGGCCGCCTACCGCTCCGAGCAGACGCTCACCGAGGAGACGATCGCGGAGGCCCAAGAGCGCTGGGAGCGCCTTTCGCGGACGTACGACCGCGCCGTCGCGGCGCTCGACTCCGCCGACGCCTACGCGACGACGACCGACGAGTCGCTGCGCGAGGCGGCCGAGCGCACCCGCGACGCGTTCGAGACGGCGATGGACGACGACCTCAATCTCCGACGGGCGACCGCGGCGCTGCTTTCGCTCACCGACGCGGTGAATCGACACCTCGACGCGCGGTCGGTGGCGACCTCGCGTGGCGACGACAACTACGATTACCGCGGGCTCCACGCGGCCGTGACCGCCTTCGACGAGCTCGGCGGTGACGTGCTCGGCCTCCAGTTCGAGTCGTCCACCGACGGCGACGTCGACCTGGCCGGTGAGCTGGTTGAGCTCGTCCTTGACGTCCGCGAGGCCGAGCGAGAGGCCGGGAACTACGACCGTGCGGACGAACTCCGCGACGCCCTCGACGCGGTCGGGGTCACCGTCGAAGACGGCCCGGACGGCGTCGAGTACCGGTTCGAGTGAGTCGCGGACGCTCGCCGCGCGGTTCACGCGAGAGTCGACCGGTCGCGTCGCGACCGACTCACTCGAGGAGCCGACTGCCGACGTACAGCGACACGACGACCCCGCCGAGTGCGGCCGCGACGACGAGTCGAAGCTCCGTCGGCTCGTCGACGTCGAGCGCGTCGATCTCGCGGTAGATCGCCACGCCGACGGCGAGCAACACCCCGTAGGCGACGAGCAGCCGCGTGAAGACGGACATCCCGCCGCACTCAGCGGTAGCCGAGCGCTTCGAGTCGTTCGCGCGTCTCCGCGTCGAGCGCCGTCTGCTCCAGCGACGCGGCGAGGTCGGCGTGTTGGTGTTCGACGACGTCGACGAGCTGTCGCGCCGTGCGGAGCGTGTAGTGCACCTCGGGGTCGTCGGTCTCGTCGATGGCGCGCTCTAAAAGCGCCGCCATCGTCTCGAGCGCGCTGGACTCCATACGAATCTCGAATGTGAGAACCTGCATATAAAATTATGCGATCTCGAGGCGTCGCCTCGTGACGACCGGACTCGCTTACTGGAGCACGTGTTCGGTGTCGTACGATCCGAGCACCCGGACCCAGCCGTTCTCGGCTATCGCCTCGACGTCCTCGACTGCCGCCTCCATGTGGTCCTCGTAGAGACCGGCGTCGACGTCGAAGTGGAAGCAGTAGTCGCCGAGCCGCTCGCCGCTCGGGCGCGATTCGATCCGCGAGAGGTTGAGGCTCCGGTCGGCGAACGCCTCGAGCAGCTCGAGCAGTAGTCCGGGGTAGTTCGCGTTCGGGTAGACGACGAGCGTGGTCTTCCCGCCGGCCTCAGAGCGCTCCGTCTCGGGAGCGACGACCAGGAACCGCGTCGCGTTCGAGGTTCGGTCCTGGATGTTCTCGGCGAGGATCTCGAGGTCGTCGCCCGCGTTGTCCGGGTGGCCGATGCCGGCGACCCGGGCGTCCTCGCGGGCGCGTTCGACCCCGCGTGCGGTGGAGGCGACCGCCTCGAGGCCGGCCTCCGGGTGCGTCGTCTCTAACCAGTTGCGACACTGTGCGAGCGCCTGCGAGTGACTCGCGACGAGTTCGAAGCTCGGCGACTGAGCGAGCAGCGCGTGGCGGATCGGCGTGACGACCTCGCGGGTGACGGCGACGTCGTGATCGGCGAGCGCGTCGAGGCTCTCTGAGACCGACCCCTCGATGCTGTTCTCGATGGGGACGACCCCGCGCTCGAACGCGCCGGTCGCGACGGCGTCGACGATGGCGGTGACGGACTCGCGGAACGACACCTCGGCGGCGACGGCCCGCGCCGCGCGGTGTGAGTACGTGCCGGCCGGTCCGAGCGTGACTGCGTTCATGCGTGTCCCGTACTCGGCGGCACGCGAAAAGGGTGCTGGGATCGCGACGTCTGCCCGACTCGTCACCAGCGGTCGTCGGTGAGCGCGTTCACGTCCGCGACGACCGCGTCCGCTCCCGCCTCGAGAAACGCCCGGCGCCCCGCCTCGCCGGTCAGGCCGCCGGTCAACACGCCGATGGCGTCGTACGTCCGGTCCGGATCCGCCTCGTCGGCGTTGCGAGCGGTGCGGACGTCGTCGAGCGTGTCGCCCGCGAACGCAATCCGATCGGCGTCGAACCGCGCTGCGAGCGTGACGAGCGCGCGCGGGTGTGGTTTCCCCTCCTCCCAGTCGTCCATCGTGAACCGGTGGGCCGCGGGGACGTCGAGTCCGACGCGCTCGAGCGCGATCGTCGCCTCCGCGGCCGGTCGCCCGGTCAACACGCCGACGTCGAACCGTTCGGTCAGCGCCTCGATCGTCGCCGGCTTGACGAGCGTCGGCTCGTCGTGGATGTACCCGGTCGCCGCTACCGGCGGGTCGCCGCCTTCGAGCTCCCGATACAGCGTTGCACCGAGGTACAGCGCCTGGAAGACGGCACGGAGCCGCTCCGGGTCCCACGCCTCGAAGACGCGTTCGGTCGCCACGCCGTCCGCCGTCTCGACGACGCGTCTCGCCGCCTCGACTCCGCCACCACCGGCGGCGACGCGGTCGGTGAATGCCTCGACGTCGAGGGCGAGACCCGCCCGCCGAGCGAGCACGAACAGCGCGGCCGCGTCCGTGAGCGCCCAGTCGTTGTTGAACCCGCCGGCGGCTTTGAACGACTGTATCGCGTCGCGGTCGATCGTCTCGCCGTAGACGCGGTCGATCGACTCGCGGATCGCTTTGCGGTAGGAGTCGGCGACGTCGACGAGTACGCCGTCGATGTCCACCACGAGGGCGTCGACCTGCATACCGGTAGGCCGGCCGGTAGAGAGTTGAACGTTCGGATCTGGTACTCACCACATCGAGCGCGTCGGTCGCTGTCTCGCGCCGGTCATCGCTCCGCGTCGACGACGTACACCGTCTTCCGTGCCAGCGCCCGTCGCTCGACAGGCACGATTGGCTCCTCGAAGCCGAGCGTAGTGAACATACACGCCGCGTCGAGTCGCCGAGCGAGCGCGACGGTCGGCCGCTGGAGCTCCGCCGGGAGCCGTCTGGCGTAGACCGCGTCGACCGTCGCTCGACGGATAGCCGGGTCGAGCTGTGCGGTCGCGTCGGCGGCCGCGAGCGCGACGACGTCACCGCGGCGTACCGTCAGGCTGCCGCCGCTCGCGGTGGGCCCGTCGCCTGCGGCGGTCTCGTTGCCCGCAGCGGTCTCGCCGCCTCCGCGCTCGTGGCGCCCGCTCGGCGGGTCGACGTCGATCGCGAGCACGGTACACCCACGTGCGGCGAGCTCGCACGCGACGCCGGGCCGGTTGCCGACGCCGACCTCGAGCAGCCGGTCGTATCGCTCGAGCGCGTCGACGAGGTCGTCGTGTCGGGGAGATCCCACGGCGGGGGGTTTATGACCGGGGCGGCCAAAACCGCTTTCATGCTCGTGGACATCGTGCCCGTCGGGGAGGTAACCCCGCGCGTGAAGCGGGAAGCCTCCACCGTGCTCCGGTCGGTATACGAGTGTGACGTGACGGTCCACGACGACCAGCCGGTCCCCGAGAGCGCGTACGACGACACCCGAGACCAGCACCGCGCCGAAGACCTCATCGAGGTCGTGAGCCGCGTCGGCAGCGGCGAGAAGAACATCGGCATCACCCCACAGGACCTCTACTACCGCCGCCGGAACTACGTCTTCGGGCTCGCGTACCTCAACGGGAGCGGCTCGGTCATCTCGACACACCGGCTCCGGACGTCCTCGGACGGCGGCGTGTCGACGAAGCCCGCCATCGACGTCTTCGCCGACCGGGTCCGCAAGGAGGTCGTCCACGAGGTCGGCCACACGCTCGGGCTCGAACACTGTGACAACAGCAAGTGTGTGATGTCGTTCTCGCCGACCGTTCGTGAGGTCGACGTGAAAGAAGAACACCTCTGTGGCACCTGCTCGCGGCTCGTGCGGTGAGCCGCCGGTACACTAAACCCCGTCCGAACCCACCACACACGTATGGCCGCAAAGCCGGAGTACCGCGATCGCCCCGACGTCGAGGTCGCACTGCTCGACGCGCTCGTCGACCGCGGCGACGACGGGATGACCGTGCTTGAGCTTCGGGCGGCCGTCGACGCCGACATCGACGCGATCGAAGACGCGCTCGCCTCGCTGAAAGCCGACTCGCTCATCACCGTCGAAACCGACGATCGCGTTCGCGTCTACCCGCACGACCGCGTCGTTCCCGACCCGGACGCCGCCACGGACGAGGACCGCGGGGTCGTCGACGCCATCCGCCGTCGGCTCGGACTGTAAGTCGGGGCCGCCGTCGCCGACCCGCGGGCTTTTGTCTCCACCGCGACTGTGTCTCGTCATGACGCTCGTCGCTTCGGCCCACGCCGACCACGGGGCGATCACCCGCGACCGCGGCGGGAGAGCAGTCGTCGACCACTACGGCAAGCCCGCCCGCGTCGGGAAGGCCGTCCGAAACGTCGTCGGGACGATAGAGATGGGATACGGGGTGCTCGCCGTGACCGGCAGCGACCGCGTCGCGTTCGTCGACAACGCCGTCAGCAACCGCGTGCCAACGGCCGACGGCCACGGCGTCTACGCGTTGTTGTGTGACCCCCAGGGCGGAATCGAGACCGATATGTACGTGTACAACGCCGACGAGCGTCTGCTCGTCTTCCTCCCGCCCGAGCGCGCCGACCCGGTGCGCGAAGACTGGGCGAGTAAGGTGTTCATCCAGGACGTCGCGGTCGAGGACGTCTCCGACGAACTCGGCGTCTTCGGCGTCCACGGACCGAAGTCGACCGAGAAGATCGCCTCGGTGCTCGCCGGCCCCGGCGCGCCGGAGCCGCCGCTCACGTTCGTCCGCGGCACGATGGTCGACGCGGGCGTCACCGTGATTGCGACGGACGCACCGCTCGGCGAGGAGGGATACGAGGTCGTCTGTGCGGCCGCGGACGCGCCGGCCGTCTTCGACACGCTCGTCAATCGGGGACTCAACGCCGCCCCGTTCGGCTACCGCACGTGGGACGCGCTCGCCCTCGAGGCGGGGACGCCACAGTTCGAACACGAACTCGCGGAGACGATCCCGAACGTCGTGGGGATCCGCAACGCGCTCGACTTCGAGAAGGGGTGTTACGTCGGCCAGGAGGTCGTCTCGCGCGTCGAAAACCAGGGACGACCCAGCCGGCGACTCGTCGGGCTCACGCTGTCCGGACTCGCAGATGCCGTCGCCGCGATCGACGGTGACGCGGATCCAGACGCGGTCGACGAGGTGTTGCCGGCCGCCGGGGCGGCGGTGTTCGACGGCGACGAGGCGATCGGGGAGGTGACCCGTGCCGGGGTCGGCCCCGCGACCGACGTGCCGCTCGCGCTCGCGCTCGTCGACGCGACCGCCGATTCGCCGGCCGACGCGGTCGCCGTTCGCGTCGATGGCGACGAGACGGACGCACGGATCACGTCGCTCCCGTTCGTCGAAGGGAGCGCCCGGTCTGCACGCCTGCCGGCGTACCCGGACGCGACCGAGTCGTAGACGGCCACCTCGGACACCGTGTTCAGATCACTCGGGTGACCCCGCTGAACACGCCGAACCCGAGCACGAACGCGCCGACGAGCGATCCGATCCACGCGAGGACGGTGTACCCCATCTTCGTCCGGCTCACGCCCGCGTCGCCGGCGGCGTACCCCGCGCCCACGATCGCCGAGACGATGATCTCGTTGAACGACACCGGGATCCCGAACGCGACGGCGGTCTGTGCGATCGCAAACGACGGAATGAGCGCCGCGATCGACCGCCGCGGTCCCATCGAGGCGTAGTCCTGTGCCAGCGCCTTGATCATCCGCGGTGCGCCCGTCCACGACCCGGCGAGGAGGCCGACGCCGCCGCCGACGAGCAGCGCGAGGAGCGAGACGCCGACGTCGCCGAATATCGGGACCAACGGACCGATCGCGAGCCCGACCTGTGACCCGCCGGCCGAAAACGCCACCAGCCCGCCCATCGAGAGCAGGAACCGACGCTGTGCGCCGGCTCGATCCCGCGTGACGTCCGCGTACTCCGCCCCAGCGACCACCGCCGCGACGGCGATCGTCACGACGGTCGACGGCACCCCGGCGCGCTCGGCGACGACGACGGCGACCGAGGCCTGCTCGCCGGCCGGTCCCAACAGCGCGAACCCGACGTTCGCGAGTATCGCGCCGACGACGCCGGCCAGTGCGGCGGTGAGCGCCCGCTCCGGCAGCCGAGTACCGGTGAGCGCCCGCGCGACGAGGTAGGCGGCCCCCCCGCCGACGAACGGGGTACTCACCCACAGGGTGAGGATCTCGACGTACTTCGGCCAGGCTGGGTCGCCACCCATCGCCAGTCCAACGCCGACAACGGCCCCGGTCACAGTGAACGCGGTCGCGATCGGGTAGCCCGCGAAGACGCCGGCGGCGACGAGCACCGCGGCGACGACCAGCGCGACGATGGCCGCGGTCGCGGTGAGCGTGACACCGCCGATCAGCTCGGTCCCAACCGCCTCCGTGACGTTCGCTCCTTGCAGTACCGCCCCGAGGAGTCCGAGCACGCCGACGACGAGTCCCGCGCGCATCACGGAGATGGCGTTGGCACCGACCGCAGGAGCGAACGGGGTCGACCCCGAAGAGCCCGCCCCGATCGACCACGCCATGAACAGGCTGGCGGCGCCGGCGACGACGAGGGTCGCGACCGTAGCGAGCGCCATCGTCACCGCCGCCCGTCGTCGTAGCCCTCACGCAGTCCGAGGAGCGTCCGCCGAGCGAGGAGGTAGCCGAAAAAGAGCAGCCCGAACAGTCCGAGGAGAACCAGCACGAACAACGGGTCGACCGAGAACATACCCGAGTATCCGTCAGGACGGTGTTAGTCGTTTCGACCCGGCCGCGCGCACGCTCACGGCTCGATCCGGAACCGCTCGAACACCTCGCCGTCGGGCGTGACGAGCCGGCCGTCGAGGCTCCCGTCGCCGGCCGACTCGAGCTCCGCGTGGGCCGGCCGATTCCCGCGGGGCTGTGCGTGACTCCCGGGGTTCACGATCGGGAGGGCGGTTCCATCGTCGAACCGTGGACGATGGCTGTGGCCGCAGATCACGGCGTCGGCCTCGCGCTCACGGCCGAGCATGACGAGCCCGGTGTCGCCGCTCCGGTGTCGGTGTGTCACCGCAAAGCGCACTCCGCCGTACTCGACGGTACACACCGCCGGGAGCCGGTCGCGAATCGCCGGCCCGTCGTTGTTTCCGTACACCGCCCGCAGCGACCGCGCGCTCCGTTCGAACCCGTCGAGCACCGATGGCCGGTAGAAGTCGCCGGCGTGGACGACGAGGTCGGCCTCGGCGACGGCCGTCCGCGTTCGGCCCTGCAGCCGGGTGTCGTCCGCGCTGTGTGTGTCCGAGAGCACCGTGAGCATGCGTGTGATCTCGCCGGCTCGGAGTTAAACGCCGCGGCCTCACCGGATCGTCAACAGCCGGCGAAGGATGTCGCCGTAGGCGGGCCGGGTGATCAACACACCGACGAGCACGCCGAGGATGGTGAAGATGGCGAACCCGGATAAGTCACCGAGGCTCAACACCATGAGCGGCGACATCGCCACGATCGTCGTCGCCGCAGCGGCCCCGATGACCCAGAACGCCCGGCGGAACCGCGAGTCGAACACCGTCCGGGAGTTCACCTCGCCTTCGCTCATCACCTCGTCGGCGATGATCACGAGGTCGTCGACGCCGGTACCGACCACGGCGATGAACCCGGCGATGACCGCCAGCTCGAGCGGGTACCCCACGAGCGCGGCGAAGCCGAGGAGCGCGTACACCTCTGCGAGCGCGGTGAGGATCATCGGGAGTGCGACCCGCGGCTCGCGGTAGCGGACGAACACCATCCCCGCGACCGCGAAGACGGCGAGGAGCCCGGTGATAGCCGAATAGAATCGGAAGTTCGCTCCCTGGCTCGCCGAGATCGTCGAGGAGGTCCCCTGGCCACCGATGTCGAGTTCGGCCGGAAGTGCACCGGCCCGGAGGTTGATCGAGATCGTCTGCGCGTCGCTGAAGTTCGTCGTCGTCAGCCGAAAGTTGCCGCTCTCGGCCCAGCTGCCACGCGCCATGCTCGCCGCCAGGTCGTCGACCATTCCGAAGGCGTTGACGACCTCGCCGTTGACCATGAGCAACAGACACGGGTCACTGTTCTCGGCGAGCGCGTCCGCCGACATGTCGTAGTTGCAGGTCGCACCGCCGGTGGCGCTCGCGACGCCGCGTTCGACCGCTGCAGACTGGAACCGCGCTGCGGGCGACTGCTCGCCCGCTGGGGCCTCGTTCACGACCGACACCGGGACGTACGCACCGCTTCCTCGTTCGCGTTGACTCGCCGTCCCGATGTTCTCGAAGTCGTCCTGGATGAGGACGTTCTCTTCGACTGCCGTGCCGTCCGACGCCTCGGGGTCCGGGTACGCGATGGCGATCTGGACGGTGCCGCGCTCTTCGAGCAGCTCGATCACGTCTTCACGGCCCTCACCGGGCACCTCGACGAGCAGGAAGTACTCGCCGGTGATCGACTGCACCTGCTGGACGCTGCCGCCGGAGAGTCCCGCCTCGTTGATCTTCCCGCGGATGACCTCCTCGGCGACGCCCCGCGTCTCGTCTGTTACCCCCGACCGAATCGAGTCGTACGCGTAGCCGGAGGCGTCCATCGCCGCCCGGAACTGCGCCTCGTCGACCGCCGGATCGGTGACGTCGACCGCGCCGGTCGGGGTCCCGGTGGCGCTCGTGGTGTCGTCTGCCACCACGGCGTTCACGTCGCGCGCGGAGACGTTCGGGAGCTCGGCGGCGACGTCACTCGCCACCTGGGTGGGTCGGGTGCCGTCGAAGGCGACGTCGGTCGCGGTGTACCCGAGCAACGGAGCACGGACCCGCGTCCCACCGGCGAGGTCGAGGCCGTACTGGAGGTTGGTCGCCCCTTGCGTCGCGTCGCCCGCGGTGCCGGCCGCGGTCTCGGGGGCGAACTGCGGGGCGAACAACGCGACCGACGAGCCGAGCACGACGGCGACGAGCAGGAGGACGCGCCAGTTCTTTTTGATCGGCTCGAACATCAGCGACTCACCCCCTCGAACGTGTACCAGCGAAGCAGCGCCACGTTCAACAGGTACGTGTTCATCAGGTCCGCACAGAGCCCGACCGCGAGGATGATACCGATGTCACGGAGCAGGTCGATGCCGAACAGCGTGGCGACGATCGCCATGACGATCATCGCCGCCATCGAGGTGATCGTCATCGTCACCCCGGTCCGCATCGCCCGGCTCACCGACTCGTAGAACCCGCCGGTTCGGCGCAACACCGAGTTGTTCAACAGGATGTCGGAGTCGACGCTGTACCCGATGATCATGAGCAGCGCGGCCACGATGCCGAGCGTCATCTCGATCCCGAGGAGGTTCATCGCCGCGACCGGGATCACGAGATCGGAGAACGCCGAGGCGACGACGGCCACGGACGGCACCACCGTGCGGAACAGCGCGAACACGAGCACGCTCATTCCCAAGAAGGCGAGCGCGAGCCCGAATATCGCGGTGCGGACGGTGTCGGCGGCGAAGTTCGGTGACACCTGGTCGATGCCGGTCGTCTCGAGGTTCGCCGCCGCCGCCTGGTCGTCGAGGCGGCCGGCGAGGTCTTCGGGGTCGCCCTCTGCGGCACGGAACGTCACCACGTAGACGTCGTCGGCGGGGATCGACTGGATCGCGTCTGGCTGTCTGTCGAACGCCGTCTCGATCTGCCCGCGAACGTCTTCGCCGTCGTCAACGACGCGGAGTTCGACGCCACCGGTGAACTCGAGCCCGGGCGTCGCCGGCGCGCCCGTGACGACGTACCACCCGCCGATCACGACGATCGCGAGCGCGAGCACGGCGAGCGGGACGAGCACGAGCTGCCGGTTCGAGTACGCGGTGTAATCGACGTCCGGTACCTCGATCCCTGTCATGAGACCGGTTCGTCCGTGATGCCGAATAAGCCTTCTTATATCCGTGGCGACGTACGGACACGGCCGCTCGTCGTCCCCGTGTGGTTCACGGCAGATACCGAACGCTGAGCACGCCCGGCTCAGTGCGAATCTCGACCCGGTTCACGCCGAGCCTGGCGGCCCGCGAGAGCGTCGCCTCCCGGTCGTTCACCACGTCGTCTGCGGCCGCGTCGGTGGCGTCTTCGGGCGGCGACAGGACGTGAATCTCGCCGATACCGGCCCGCGGCTCTCGCGTCAGTTCGCCGGTCGGCTGGTCGGCGGCGATCGCCCGTTCGTGTGCGGTCGGCGGCTCCTCGCTGTGCTCGATCGAGAGCGGCCACCGTTCGTCGATCTCGACCACGCGATACGTCACCTCCATCGGCGGCTCCGGTTCGATCGTCGCCTCGACGGCGTCGTCGACGGCGAACTCGTCGGTCGCGTCCAGCGTGTGGACCTGGCCGTCGTGGACGTCTTTGAGGACCGTCGACGTGGACTCGGCGTGCGTCACGAGGAACGTGCTCGTCTTCTGGTCGCTCATCGTCAGCCCTCCGTCTGCGGCTCGGTCGGGTGCGTCGACGCGTCCGTACTCGACCGGCGGAGTCGGTAGTGCGTCCAGAAGATCCCCGCCGCGGCCGCCACCGGCGGCAGTGCACCGATGGGTTGCGGGAGCGCGTACAGCGCGCCGAGTAGCACTGGGGGATTTTTTAGCGCATCGGGCCGATCTTGGGGCAATTCGGGGACAGTGATGACGAGCCCGAGGTACAACGAGGCGAGGAAGGCGAACCCGGCGACGGCGAGCGCGCGGTCGTAGCCGACGGCGACGGGGTCGCTCCGGCGGTGGCGGCGCGCGACGAAGAGCAACGGGGCCAGAAGCGGCGCGACCGCGGCGAAGCCGAGTATCACGTACAGCGTGCGCGTGAACAGGTACGTCCCGCTCGGGACGCCGACGGTCTCGCCCATCCAGACGACGAGCGCGAGCGTCACGACGGCGGCGATCGCGGCGGCGGCGAGTCCGCCGATCACCCCATAGACCCGCAGCACCCAGGAGTCGGTGTGGCGGATCGCGTACGGGATCGCCCCGAGGACGCCCCGGTAGCTGTCTGTCATTGGACGCGATACGGCCGTCGATCGATTAAACCTCTCGTCCGCGAGCGGTGTGTCGTCCGCGAGATTTTAGCCGTTCGACGACGACCGTCGTCTGTGGGCCTGTACGACGTGTACCTCGGCGTTCGCCACCGACTTCACGACGGGGAGCCGCCGGACCACGTCGCGATCGTGATGACGGAGCGCGACCTGCTCGCCGACGGCGCCTTCGAGACGCTCGCCTCGGCGCTCGGATGGGCGTTCGACTACGGCGCCGACCGGGTGACGGTCTCGGTCTCGGTCCTCGACACCGCGGTCGTCCCCGCGCTCACCCGTGCGTTCTCGTCGCTTGAGACGCCCGCCCCGACGTCGATTCGGGGACCCGACGACACCGACGCTGCGGACGCGCCGATCCACGTGAACGTCGGCCTGGGCGGGAAAGCCGAGTTCGCGGCCGCCGTCCGCGATCTCGCCGCCGACGTCGCCGCCGGCGAGTTGACGCCCGAGGCCATCGACGAGACGGCCGTCACCGACCGGCTCGTCTTGCCGACCGAGCCAGACCTCGTGATCAAGACCGGCGAAGAACGGCTCTCGGACTTTGCTATCTGGCAGTCGGCGTACGCGGAGCTGTACTTCACCGACGTCAACTGGCGCGACTTCAGACGACGCGACTACCTCCGGGCCGTCCTCGAGTTTCAAGACCGGCAGCGACGGTTCGGTCGATAGGTGGTGTGCTGTGGATGAGACGGCGCCGAGGTACGGGGGCGCGAGGTGTGCCGCACCTTCCCGAGCCGATTCGATACGACTGTGACGGTACCAGCGTGCACAATACGACCGCGCGACCACCGGACACCAGTTGGGCCACACCCTCCCCAGCCGATTCGATACGACTGTGACAGTACCAGCGTGAACAACACGACCGCGCGACACCCGGACACCAGTTGGGCCACACCCTCCCCAGCCGATTCGATACGACTGTGACAGTACCAGCGTGAACAACACGACCGCGCGACCACCGGACACCAGTTGGGCCACACCCTCCCCAGCCGATTCGCTCGTCGCCTGCGGCGACTCGCTCATCCCTCGCACGCGCTCGCGAGGCCGCCTGCGGCGACCTCGCGAGGCGCGCGCCACCGCAGTAAGCGTTTTCACTCTCGGTGATGTTGGTCACGAACGATGCTGGCCGGACCGAACGTGAGCCGGCCGATGTACACTGTGAGTGCACCGGCCGCGATTTGAACGCGGGTTGCAACCATGGCAAGGTTGCGTGATACCACTACACTACCGGTGCGTGCTCCGCATACAACGATCTAGCGGTGAGATACTTAACTCTATCACCTCGGGTCGCGGCGAGAGCGAGGCGTGCCCCAACACCATCACGGTCGATCGGGTAGGCGCGTGTCGGTCTCGTCCGGCCGCCGGGTGTCGTTTCCAAAGGTCTTTGCCCCTGCCTGTCGAACCCGGCAGTAATGGACGATGTCGCGCGAGCGCGTAGTGCCGCCCGCGAGGCGCTCGCGAACGTCGAGCCCGACCGGCTCCGACAGACGCTCGACGAGCGACTCGCGACGGCGGCCGTCACGCCCGGCGTTCTCGCTATCGTGACCGCCCGTGCGCTCGACCCCGACGTCGACCCCGAGGCCGTCGTCGACCAGGCCGCGGGCGTGCAACTCATCTACGAGGGACTCAGGCTCACCCGTCGACTCGCACACGATGAGCCTTGGACGGCCGTCTCGACGCCGGAAGCCGAGATCGACGCCGACCTCGACGTCCTCGCCGCCGACGTGCTCGTCTCCCGTGGCTTCTCGCTTCTGGCCCGCACCGACGCCTCGTCGGCCGCCGTTGAGGTCGTGCGTGCGTTCGGCCGCGACCAGACGCGCCGGGCGAGCCCGGCCGTCGACCCGCCAGAGGCGACCGCACTCGATCGGAATCTCGAGGTCGACGCACTGGAGCTCGCGGTCGTCGCCGGAACGACCGCAGTCGGCGGCGACCCGCCGGCCGAGCTGCTCGCGTACGCCAGAGAACTCGCCGCGGACTACGACGGGGAGTTCCCCCCGCCGGGGCGTGCCCTCCCCGAGACGACCGCTGACCAGATCGCGGCGATCTCAGAGCGCGCAGTGAGTGCGACCGACCGGTGAGTGTCGTGACCGAGCGGACGTCGATTGCGACACCGGGACACGGCCGGTGGCTTTCATCACATTCATATACGGCTGCCCAGTAGCATCGGATGCAGCACGCCGATCGACGGACGTCGACCGCCCGCGCCTGGGTAGCTTAGCGGTAAAGCGCGTCCTTGGTAAGGACGAGAGCCCGGGTTCAAATCCCGGCCTAGGCTCTTTCTGCTGTACCCCTTGTGTGTACACTCGTCTGAACGAAACCCGGTCAAGATTCGCGTCTCTCGTTAAACCCGAGAGACGAGCTGTGAGAGCGGGCCGACCGTACAACCACCGGACACCACTTTCAGCCACACCCTCCTCAGCCGATTCTGTACGCGTGTGAGAGTGGCTGTGAGAGCGGGACGACCGCACGACCGCCGGACACCACTTTCAGCCACACCCTCCCCAACCGATTCGCTCGGTGGCTTCGCCACCTCGCTCATCCCTCGCGCGCGCTCGCGAGCCCGCCGCCGGCGCGCTCACAAGGCGCGCGCCACTGTCGTCGGTGACGTAGACGGAGCCGTATGTCGGTTCGGTTGATACAGGGGCTCCGTCTCTGTGGAACCGACGCGGACGTCGTGCGGACAGAATTAAGCGCCTTCTCGAGCGGACTCGGCTCGCCGCGGCCGCCTCACTTCGCCGTCGGGGTCACGTCGCCGACGGCGTCCATCACCTGCGCGGCCGCGCTCGCGGCCAGCCCGCGAGCGACCTCGTCGGCGTCGGCCTCGGCGATACCCGTCTCCAACTCGTCCCGGTCGGGCGTGAACCCGGCAGAGACGGGGTGGCCCGCCGGGGGATTGACCGCGACGGTCGCCTGCGGGCCGTTCGCACCGACCGAGAGCTCCGAGCCGACGGCGTAGCTGTCCGGGAGGTACGACTCGGTGCGCGAGACGATGCCGGCCACCGTCTGTCGCAGCCGCCGCTCCTGTTCCGGCGAGAGGTCGACCGGTGTGGGTTCGCCGGCGTCGGTGACGCCCGGCGATCCCGCATACGGATTGTTGCCGTTCATCGAAGACACCCGTGATATGCGAACCGTCGGTAAAAAGTCGTCGACACGTGTCACCGAGAACCACACCGAGGCTCACCCGGCGGCGTTCCTCTCTCCGACCAGGTATCTACCACCTCACACGACCGGCTCTGCCTCGCCGTACGCGGCGATCACGACCGCCGTGGTACACCGCGTCTCGTCTGCGGTCGCCGTCTCCACGTGCGTCTCGCGGTCGGTAAGCTCCCAGTCGCGGAGGGCCGCTCCGGCGTCCAAGCCGGCGTGGATCCGGTCGCGAACGTCGTCCGGATCCTCTCCGGTCACCTCGTAGAAGAGCCCGGGTCCCGGACCGGTCGCCCAACCCAGACCGGCAGCGACGTCCGGATGACGGTGAGGCGCACGCGTCTCCGCGGCTCCAGTCGCTCCCGACCGCCCTCCCTCGCGAAAGTCGACCGCGTCGCTCGGCCCGACGGTCCGGCGCGCCTCGACGACGGTGAGCGCCCCGCCTGCGGGTCCGAGGTCGGGAGCGGCCTCGACACGCCGCACGGTCGCGCCGGCGGGGACGACGGACGACACCGCGACGAGGTTGTAGTTGTGAAGGTTCGCCTCGGCGAGCGCGGCGTCGTACGAGGCCATCGCGGTCTCGGCGACGCCGACGCCGCCGGCGACGTGAATCTGCTTCATCACACGTCTGTCGACGACGAGGAAGCTAATGCGTTACGAGCACGGCCGGTGAGCCGACGGTTCGGACCTGCGACGGACGAGACGCGCACACCACGGCGGTTCTCGACGGCTCAGTACTGGTAGTTTATGACCTGTTCGTCGGTGCCCTCTGCGTCGGCGAGCTTCTCGCGGGCGCGCTCGAAGTCGGACTGGACTACCTCGGTGCGGCCGTCGCGGATCGCGAACATCCCGGCCTCGGTCGCGAGCGAGGCGATGTCCGCGCCGCTGTATCCCTCGAGGTCCGCCGCGACCGTGTACACGTCGACGTCGTCTGCGACGTTCATCTCGCCGGTGTGGATCTCGAGGATCCGGGCGCGACCCTCGGCGTCCGGCTCCGGCACCTCGATGAGCCGGTCGAACCGGCCGGGGCGCAAGATCGCCTCGTCGAGCATGTCGAAGCGGTTGGTGGCCGCCATGATTCGCACCTCCCCGCGCTCGTCGAAGCCGTCCATCTCCGAGAGCAGCTGCATCATCGTGCGCTGGACCTCGGCGTCACCGGAGGTCTTCGAGTCGGTCCGCTTCGAGGCGACCGCGTCGATCTCGTCGATGAAGATGACCGCGGGTTCGCGCTCTGCGGCGAGTTCGAACAGGTCACGGACGAGCCGTGACCCCTCGCCGATGAACTTGCGGACGAGTTCGGAGCCCGCCATCTTGATGAACGTGGCGTCGGACTCGTTGGCGACCGCCTTCGCCAGCATCGTCTTACCCGTGCCCGGCGGGCCGTGGAGCAGAACGCCACTCGGCGGCTCGACCCCGACCGTCTCGAACTGCTCCGGGTTCTCGAGCGGGTCCTCGACGGCCTCTCGCACCTCACGAATCTGTTCGTCGATCCCGCCGATATCGGCGTACGCGACCGACGGCGACTCCGTGACCTCCATGGCCTGTGCGCGCGAGTCGGTCTCGTCGTCGAGGACCTGCTGTACGGCGAAGGAGTCGTTGATCGCGACCCGGTCGCCGGGACGGAGGTCGGCGTCGAGCCGGGTCGCCGTCTGTGTCAACACCTCCTGGTTGTTGCCGTGTTGTTTGATGACGACGCCGTCGTCTGTGATCTCTTCGACCGAGGCGATGTACAGTGACGACGTCTTCAACACCTCGTTCTCGCGTTTGAGCGTGTCGACGTCCGCTTTGAGGTCGCCGCGACGGCCCTCCGCCTGCGAGAGCCGGTCTTCGAGTTCGTCGTTCACGTCGACGATCCGCTGATAGTGTTGCCGGATCGCCTCGAGGCGCTCCGCCTCGCTCATCTCCGGATCGAGTTCCAGACGCGGGCGGTCCGGTAGTGAGGGGCTGTGAGACATTCGTTACACGTGAATACGAGACGCGCGTAAATGTGCCTTTGGGTCACGGCGGCGAGGCGGGTGTTCGACGCGGTGACTCCGGCGAGACCGACGCGTCACCGCACGGGCCGTCGGCGACGTGTCACCCCACAGGTCATCGACGACGCGATCGACCCGGCGGCGGTTCAGGCCGCCTCGAAGCCGTCTTCGAAGACGAACGTGCCGTCACGCTGGACGACCTCGCCGTCGACTTCGATCACCGAGTCCTCGCTCATGTCGACGATCATGTCCACGTGTTCTGCGGATTCGTTGACCGCGTTCGTCTCACCGACCGTCTCCGGGTACGCCGACCCGACCGCCATGTGGACGGTGTCACCCATCTTTTCGTCGAACAACATGTTGTACGTGAACCGGTCGATCGCACGGTTCATGCCGATACCCAGCTCCCCGAGGTACCGGGCCCCCTCGTCGGTCTCGAGGATGCCCGTCAGCAGCTCCTCGTTTCTGTCGGCTGCGTGTGAGACGACGCGTCCGTCCTCGAATCGCAGCCTGACGCCGTCGATCTCTCGGCCGTATCGGTACAGCGGGAGGTCGAAGTGGACCACGCCGGAGACGCTCTCGCGAACTGGTGCGGTGAACACCTCGCCGCCGGGAAGGTTCGCCTCGCCGGTGTCGTTCTCGGCGGTGTTGCCGGCGATCGACATCGTGAGGTCCGTCTCGTCGCCCGATCGTATCCGGACCTCCTCGGCGTCGTCGAGTCTCTCGACGAGCTGTGCCTGGAAGGCTCCCTGCGCCTCCCAGTCGATCGAGACGGCGTCCCACACGAAGTCCTCGTACGCCTCGGTGCTCATCCCGGCCAGCTGGGCGTGACCCGGCGTCGGGTACTGCGTGAGACACCAGCGCTTCGAGAGGCGTTCGCGTTTCACCGCCTCCATCGCCCGGTTGTACGCGGCGTTCGTCTCTGGGGCGACGTCGGCACCCTCGGTGACGTTCGCGCCGCCGCGGGCGATCACGAACACGTCGGTCTCCTCGTACAACGCCCGACGGTGTGCCGGCTCCTCGAACGAGTCCGCCGCGCGCTTGTACGCCCGGTCCGCGCGCTGTGAGTACGAGAGGAACACCGGCTGTGCGCCGCGATCACCGCAGATCTCGTGGAGTGCAACTGCGAGGTCCTCGGCGGCTGGCGGGAGCTGGACGACGACCGTGTCGCCGGCCTCGATGCTGGTCGAGTGCGTCGCGATGGTCTTGGCGTGTTCGCGTATCCGTGGGTCCATGCGACCCGTTCTCTCCGCGACGAATTACCGCTTGTGGCCGGTCGCCCTCGACGCGTCGGCCCGCGCCGGTCATCGAAGTAGCACCCAACCGCCGAGCACGAGGAGGAGCCCGCCGGCGACGCGGTCGAGCCACCGGCCGGCCCGCGGTGAGCGAAGTGTCCCCGCGGCGACGTCCGCGACGACGGCCACACCACCGAGGTACGTCGCCGTGAGCCCGGCGTAGGTCACGCCGAGAACGGCGAGCGACGTCTCACTGGCTCCCGTACCGCCCGCACTCGCCGCGAACCCGGGCAAGAACGCGAGAAAGAACAGCGCGACCTGCGGATTCAACGCGTTGACGAGGAACCCCTCGCGAACCCCACCGGTCGCGGCGCCGGGCTCGTCGTCGCCGGCAGCGCGGAGCGTATCGACGCCGAGGTACCAGAGGTAAAGCGCACCGGCGACCTGTATCACGTGCTCTGCACCCGGAACAGTCCGGTACACGGCCGCGACGCCGACGACGACGAGCGTCGTGTGAAAGAGGATGCCGCCGGTGACACCGAGGGCGGCGCGGAGCCCTGCGTCCCGGCTCTCGAGACCGCGCGAGAGGACGAACAGCGTGTCCGGACCGGGAACGACGATCAGCGTCGCGGCCGCGAGGACGAAGAGGACGTACGTCGAGGGATCGACGGCGAAGGCGGTCACTACACCGGAGTGTGACCCGTTCGGGCAAAAGCGCCCCGGGTCGTTCCGGTGGCGACCGGCTGCGCACGTCCTCCGTCGATCGCGCGGGCCTCCGGCGACCGCGCACGCCCTCCGTCGGCCGACTGCCGTCGAACGTGACAGCGACGCGGCACACTAACTTTATTTCTATAACGATCCATTGTCACACTGCGTCATGAAGAAACTCATTAACGATCCCGACGACGTGGTCGACGAGATGCTCGAGGGGATGGTAGCGGCCCATCCCGACCGACTCCGGCGGCTGCCGGACACCCAGGTCGTAGTACGTGACGACGGCCCCCTCGACGGGAAGGTCGGGGTCGTGAGCGGCGGCGGCAGCGGCCACGAGCCGACACACGCGGGGTACATCGGCGACGGGATGCTCGACGGCGCGGCTGCCGGCGACGTGTTTTCGTCGCCGACCGCCGACGAGTTCGAGGCGTTGATCGACGCCTGTGACGCCGGTGAGGGCGTCTTGGCGGTGATCAAAAACTACGAGGGCGACGTGATGAACTTCGAGACCGCCATCGAGCTGGCCGAGATGGAGGGCGTCGACGTCGAGACGGTCGTCGTCGACGACGACGTCGCGGTCGAAGACTCGCTGTACACCTCCGGGCGTCGCGGCGTCTGCGGAACGATCCTCGTCCACAAGGCCGCCGGCGCCAAGGCGGCAGCGGGTGCCGACCTCGACGAGGTGAGACGGGTCGCACAGAAGGTCGTCGACAACGTCGGCACGATGGGGATGGCGCTCACCTCCTGTGTCACCCCCGAGAAGGGCGAGCCGACGTTCGACCTCGGCGAAGACGAGATCGAACTGGGTATCGGTATCCACGGCGAACCCGGCACGGAGCGAACCGACGTGATGTCCGCCGACGAGGTCACCGACGCGCTGACCGAGTCGGTCCTCGAAGACCTGGACGTAGACGGCGACGAGGAGGTCCTCACGATCGTCAACGGCATGGGCGGCACCCCACAGATGGAGTTGTTCGTCGTGAATCGCCGGCTCCAGGCGCTCGTAGACGAGCACGGGCTCGAGACGTGGGACGCCTGGGTCGGTGACTACATGACCTCGCTGGATATGGCGGGCTGTTCGATCACGATGTGTGTACTCGACGACGAGCTGAAGGAGTTGCTCGGCGCGCCAGCCGACACGCCCGCGTTGACGCGCCAATGAGCGAGGACGGTGTCGCGGCCGCCGCGGCCGTCGAGCGGGTCGCCACGCGCATCGAGACCGAACGCGACTACCTGACCGAGCTCGATTCGGCCATCGGCGACGCCGACCACGGCGGCAACATGGCCCGTGGCTGGGCGGAAGCGGCCGAGGCGGTCGCCGAACTCGACGACCCCGACGCCGCGACAGTCGTCAAGACGACTGGCAAGACCCTGATGGCCGAGGTCGGCGGCGCATCCGGTCCGCTGTTTGGCGGCTCGCTCGTGTTCGCCGCCGCCGAACTCGACGACGGGATCACCGCCGACAGCGCTGTCGCCTTCGCGGAGACGTACCTCGAGAAGGTCACGGACAGAGGCGACGCGAGGGTCGGCGACCAGACGATGGTCGACGCGCTCACCCCCGCGGTCCACACGTTCAAGAAGTCGATCGAGGTCGACGAGCTGTCGCCGCTCGACGCGCTCGCGAAGGCCGTCGCCGCCGCCGAGCGCGGGGTGGCGTACACCGTACCGATCCGCGCCAGCAAGGGACGGGCCTCGTACCTCGGCTGGCGGTCGGTCGGCCACCAGGACCCGGGGGCGACGAGCACACTGTTCATCCTCGAAGAGCTGCTCGCGGCCGCGGAGGCGGCGCTCGATACGACGGCACCCGAGTCGGCCGACGCGACGTCGCCGACGATCCCGGACGAGGAGGCGTGATGGTCGGGCTCGTCGTCGTCTCACACAGCGCGCGCGCCGCCGCCGGTATCGCCGAGGTGGCGGGCGAGATGGGCGGAGACACCCGCATCGAAGCCGTTGGCGGCGACGGCCAGGGCGGTCTCGGGACGGTCCCGGACGACATCGAGACCGCGCTCGCCGCGGCCGACGAGGGCGACGGGGTCGTCGTGCTCGTCGACCTAGGGAGTGCCGTGATGAACGCCGAGGTCGCGATCGAGTTGAGCGACGTCGACGCGGTGATCGCCGACGCTCCGGTCCTCGAGGGCACGGTGAACGCAGCCGTCACGGCGACGGACCCGGCAGCGACGCTCGAGACGGTGTGTGAGGCGGCCGAGGCCGCTCGCGACGTCGACAAGACGTGAACGCTCGATCAGTCGAGCTCGAGTAGCGCTCGTACCTCTTCGCGGGTCGAACACGCCAGCGCGTCTGCTGCGAGCGCAGCGGCGTCTTCGGTGTCGGTCTCCGTGACGCGCGCTTTCACCGCCGGAACGGTCACCGCGCTCATGCTGAGCTCGTCGAGCCCGAGGCCGACGAGCAACGACGTGAGCGCCGGGTCACCGGCCATCTCGCCGCACATCCCCACCCAGGCGTCGGCCGCGTGCGCAGCCGTCACGGTGTGGTCGATCGCCCGCAACACCGCCGGGTGGAGCGGGTCGTGGAGGGCAGCGACACGGTCGTTCTCGCGGTCGGCGGCCATCACGTACTGTGTGAGGTCGTTCGTGCCGATGCTCAGGAAGTCGAGCCGCTCGGCGAGCCGGTCTGCGAGGAAGACGGCCGCCGGCGTCTCGACCATCGCCCCGAGCGACGGGATGGCGTACTCGACGCCGGCCGTCTCGAGCGCGTCGGCGACGGCGTCGATCCGGTCGAGCACCGCGGTCACCTCTTCGAGGCGCGCAACCATCGGGAGCATCACCGCGAGGCCGTCACCGTGTGCGCTCGCCGCCGCCCGCAACAGCGCCCGCAGCTGCGTCTCGAAGAGGGCCGCGTGTTCGTCCAGCGAGAGGCGGACGCCGCGGCGACCGAGAAACGGGTTCGGCTCGGTCGGTAAGTCGAGGTACGAGATCGGCTTGTCTCCGCCGACGTCGAGCGTCCGCACGACGACGCGGTCGTCGGGAAACGCCGCCAGGGCCGCGGTGAACGCCGCGTACAGTTCGTCTTCGTCCGGCGGCGTCTCTCGGTCGAGGTAGAGGAACTCCGTCCGAAAGAGGCCGATGCCGTCGGCTCCGCGCGCCACTGCCGGGTCGAGTTCCGTCACCGATCCTACGTTAGCGGCCACCTCTATCGGGGTGCCGTCTGCGGTCTCGACGGGGTCGTCTCGCACGGTGGCGTCGACGCCGCCGGCTGCCGCCCGGCGCTCTGCGCTAGGGTCGACGACGACCGCCCCTGCCTCGCCGTCAACGAGCACCTCGGTACCCGTCTCGATCGTGTCGAGCGCGTCGCCGACGCCGACGACGGCCGGGATCGACAGGGCGCGAGCGATGATCGCGGCGTGGGCGGTTCGCCCGCCGGTCGCGGTGACGATACCGGCGACGGCGTCCGGGTCGAGCGCCGCGGTGTCACTCGGCGTCAGTCGCTCGGCGAGCAGGACCGTCCCGGCGGGTAGTGAGGCGAGGTCGACGTCGTCGACGCCGAGCAGGGCGGTGAGCAGTCGGTCACGAACGTCGCGGAGGTCGTCCGCGCGTTCGGCCATCCGGCCGTCCATCGCCTCGAACTGGTCGACGGCTGCGTCGAAGCGCGACGCGACCGCGTGCGGAGCCGGCGTCCCGTCGTCGATGGCGTCTTCGATGTCGTCGATGAGCCCCGGATCGTCGAGGAACTGTTGATGAGCCTCGAAGACGGCTGCCGCTTCGTCGCCGACGCGGTCGGCCGTTCGGGTGCGTGCCGCCTCGAGCGCCTCACGAACCTCGTCTCGGGCCGTCTCGAAGCGGCTTCGCTCGTGTTCGACGTCCACGTCCGCCGTGGCGGGACGTGTCGGCAGCGACAGCTCGTCGGCGGGTCGGTGCCACCGGGCGACGCCCACGCCCGCGAGCGGCGTGCTCCCCACGCCGGTCAGTGTCCTCACGACGCCTCACCCTCGTCTTCGACCGTGCTCGTCAGGATCGCGGCGACCGCATCGAGCGCCGCGGCCGCGTCTGGCCCCTCGGCGACGAGCCTGACCGACTCTCCTTGGGTGACGTTCAGTCCGGTCACCGCGAGCATGCTGTTCGCGCTTACCAGCTCGTCGCCGTCGGTGGCCCGTCCGATCTCCACCGTCGCGTCGAACGTGTTCACGGTCTGGACGAGCGAGGAGGCGGGCCGGGCGTGGAGTCCCGCCGCCGGGACGACCTCGACAGTGCGTTCCATACCGGTCGATCGTGGGTGATCGATATGACGCTGTCGTCGTCGGTGGACTCGCCGTCGGTGGACTCGTCGGCGACGCGGTCGCACCGAGACGTCCCTCGCGACGCGAAGTGTCGTGGTTTTTACCCGGACCGGCCGTTCCCACGAGTATGCAGACCCACATCGTCCCCGTGGGATTCGATTACGATCGGATGATCGCGCCGCTCATCCGCGACCAGTTCGACGTCGATCGGGTGATCTTACTCGAAGGCACAATCGGCAGCGAGGCCAACGTTGAGTACTCACGGAGCCTCGCACGGAAGCTCGAGCAGGACTTTCAGAACTTACTCGACACCGAGACCGAGCGGGTCGCCGTCGACGACGTGTACGACTACGACGCCGCCTTCGAGCAGGCGTACGACCGCATTACCGCCGAGCTCGACGCCGACCACGACGTGTGGGTGAACGTCTCGTCGATGCCGCGGCCCGTCTCGTTCGCCTTCGCGACCGCCGCCCACTCGGTCAGTCTCGAGCGCGAGGACGATCGCGACCGCATCCACACCTACTACACGGCCCCCGAGAAGTACCTCGAGACCGAACTCGCCGAGGAGCTGCGCGCTGACCGCGACCTCCTCGCCGACCTGCTCGCCGGCGTCGACGACGACGCCGCGACCGTCGCCGGCGTTGACGCGAGCCGGATCCGAGAACGGCTCGGGACCGCGAGCGACCTGCTCACCGAGTTCGACGAGCGCGGGACGACAATCGGCGCCAAAGAGATAGACGGGACCCACCTCATCGAGCTGCCGGTGGCCTCCATCTCGAACGTCAAGCCGTTCGAGGCCGTCATCCTCCACAAACTCGAGGAGGACGGCGAGTTCGAGTCCGTGAGCGAGCTCGCGAAGGCGCTGGCGGCCGATCTCACCGAGGAGTACACCGACTCGTTCCGGTCGAAGGTGATCTACACCGTCGACCGACTCGGGCCCGGCGGCAAAGGCTACGTGGAGCGTGAACCGCACGGCAACTCCTATCGAACCCGCCTGTCGCGCACCGGCGAGCTGTGGGTACGGACCCACGGTCGAGCCGAGTCCGCCGAGTACGACGGCTGAGCAGGGCGCAGGCGTTCACCACGCACGGTAAGCGACGAGCGATCGGCAGGCGGGTGTGACACGGCAAGGCGATCGTAAGTGGGTGATCTTCGACCCCGCTTTGAAGAGATATTTTCTTCATATAGCTACCTCGATGAGAATAGAACAATATTTATCCGGATCGAAGGTTGATCGTAGCTCACGATGCGTGATCGAACGGACGCGTTGTGGATCGGTGGGTTCGCGGTGCTCGTGGCGTTCGCCGTGCCCTGGTTTCTCTGGGGAGACGCGACGATCGTCGCCGGACTTCCCGCCTGGCTGTGGTGGCACATCGGATGGATGGCACTGGCGAGCGTGGTCTTCGCCGTCTTCAGCAGACGGGCGTGGGACCGGGGGATCGACGCTGGGGTGATCCGGCGTGGCTGACGTCGGTACCGACCTCGGTATCGTCGTCGGGTACCTCGTGCTCGCACTCGGCGTGGGCCTCGCGGCGTATCGGGTGACGGACCGCTCGGCGACGGACTACTACCTCGCCTCCCGCTCGGTCGGGCCGCTCGTGTTGTTGTTCACGACGTTCGCGACGCTGCTGTCGGCGTTCACCTTCTTCGGCGGTCCGAACCTCGCGTACGGCTCGGGTCCGGAGTGGATCCTCGTGATGGGCGTGATGGACGGGCTCCTCTTCGCGCTGCTGTGGTACGTCGTGGGGTACAAACAGTGGCTCGTCGGGCGCGAACACGGCTACGTGACGCTCGGCGAGATGCTCGGTGACCGCTTCGACTCGACGCGGCTGCGGGGGCTCGTCGCGGGGGTGAGCCTCGTGTGGCTCTTCCCGTACGTCATGCTCCAGCAGATCGGCGCCGGGCAGGCGCTCGTCGGGCTCACCGACGGCGCCGTACCGTACTGGGCGGGCGCGGCGATGATCACCTTATTCATGGTCGCGTACGTCGGCCTCTCTGGGCTCCGGGGTGTCGCGTGGACCGACACGATCCAGGGCGTCTTCATGCTCGGTGCGATCTGGGCGGCGGTCGCGTGGATCGCCGTCGACGCGGGCGGCGTGAGCGCGCTGACCGCGGGGATGGTCGAGGCGGAGCCGTCGTTCGCGGCGCTCGGCGGCGGGGTGTACACGCCACAGTGGATGATCGGGCAGGCGGTCGTGATCGCCTTCGGCGTCGCCGCCTTCCCACAGGTAAACCAGCGCTTCTTCGTCGCCGACCGCGTCGAGACGCTGAAGCGCTCGTTCGCGCTCTGGCCGGTGCTCGTGCTCGCCCTGTTCGTCCCCGCGTTCTTACTCGGGTCGTGGGCCGTCGGTCTCGGCGTGACGGTGCCCGAGGGGAGTAACGTGCTTCCCGTGTTACTCACCGAGTACACGCCCGCATGGTTCGCCGCGCTCGTGGTCGCCGGCGCGCTCGCGGCGATGATGTCCTCGTCGGACTCGATGTTACTGTCGGGGTCGTCGTACCTCACCCGCGACCTGTATCGGCCGCTCGTCGCGCCAGAGGCGAGCGCGGAGCGCGAGGGGCGGGTCGCCCGGGTCGGCGTCGCCGTCTTCGCGACCGCGTCGTTCGTCGCGTCGTTGTTCGCGGGCGGGGGCGGGCTCGACGCGCTCGTCACCCTCGGGAGCACGGCCTTCGGTGGGTACGCCCAGCTCACGCCGCCGCTGTTGCTCGCGCTCTATTGGGGCGGCACCACGGAACGAGGGATGCTCGCGGGGATCGTCGGTGCGGAGTCGCTGTACCTCGTACACACGTTCTTCCCGCTGCCGTCGACGTACCTCACCTGGGACGTGGCGTTGTGGTGTCTGCTGGCGTCTGTCGTCGTGACGGTCGCCGTCTCCGCGGTGACGACGTCGGCGACCGAGACGGGCGCCGCGAAGTTCGGGATCGGCGCGGACTGAGTGTCGCGTCGTTCGGTATGCGGTCGCTCTCGTCGTCTGGTGTGGAGTCGCTCTCGTCGTCTGGTGTGGTGTCGCTTTCGTCGTCTGGTGTGGTGTCGCTTTCGTCGTCTCGGGATCGCGTTCCACGATCGACGCACACCCGTCCCCGTCGGAGGCATATCGAACCGTGACCGTCTCGTTTTTACTCATGCGACCGAAACACGTGTCGAATGCGCACCGAGCCAGACCTGGATCCGGCCGATTTCGGCTTTCGCGAGCCGTCGACCGACCAGTCGTTCGAGAACGCGCTGGCGAAGGCGCGCGACGGGGTCCGGCTCACCGTCGACGACGCCACGGAGCTGCTGGCGACCGGGACCGACACCGAGGGGATCGACCCGGTCCGCAAGGAGGCGGTGCTTGAACTCGCCGACCGCCGGCGCGCCGAGCGGGTGGGTGAGGCGGTGACGTTCGTCGCCAACCTCAACAACAACGTCACCACCGCGTGTAACACCGGCTGTCTCTTCTGTAACTTCAAAGACAGCGCACACGCCTTCGAGGCCGGGAGTGACGCCGACCACGCCGGCTTCACCAAGACGCCGCGCGAGTCGCGGGCGATAGTCGAAGACGCCCTCGACATGGGGGTCTACGAGGTGTGTTCTGTCTCCGGGCTCCACCCGGCGTTCGCGCTGAACGACGAGCACCACGAGATCCTCGCCGCCCACGACGACCCCGCCAAGACGGTGAACTACGTCCCGCCGTCGCAGTACACGACCGACCCGGGCACCTACCGCGAACAGATCGCGGCGATGTCGGTCGGCGGCGTCCACCTCCACTCGATGACGCCCGAGGAGGCGTACCACGCCCGCCGCGGCACGGAGTGGTCGTACGAGCGAGTGTACCGCGAGCTGGCCGACGCGGGGCTCGACTCCGCGCCCGGCACCGCCGCGGAGATCCTCGTCGACGAGGTTCGAGACGTGATCTGCCCGGGGAAGATCCGCACCGACGGCTGGGTCGAGGCCATCGAGGGCGCGGTGGCGGCCGGGCTCGACGTCACCTCGACGATGATGTACGGCCACGTCGAGACGGTCGCTCACCGTGCCGAGCACCTCGGGGTGATCCGTGACCTCCAGGACCGTACCGGCGGGATCACCGAGTTCGTCCCCCTCTCGTTCGTCCACGAGCAGACGCCGCTGTACCGTCAGGGCGTCGTCGACGGCGGCGCCTCACGGGCCGAAGACGAACTCGTCGTCGCGGTCGCCCGGCTCTTTTTGGACAACGTCGAGCACGTCCAGGCGTCGTGGGTCAAATCGGGAGACGCCCACGGGCTCAAGCTGCTCACCTGCGGTGCCGACGACTTCATGGGGACGATCCTCTCCGAGGAGATCACGAAACGCGCCGGCGGGGCGTACGGCGAGTACCGGTCGTTCGACGACTACGTCGAGATGATCACCGCGATCGGTCGCGTCCCCGTCGAGCGGTCGACCGACTATCGTACCCGTCGCCGGATCGACCCGGCAGACGGGCCACACGGCCCGCGGCTCGGGCCGCGTGCGGATGGCACGCCCATGCTCCAGGGCGGGGCAGGAGACGACGGCGGAAGCCCCGCGTCGGCCGACGACTGATCCGCGGATACGGGTCGTCACGAGCGATTCGGCCGGGGCTCGCCCCCACGTGGGACGCGTGTGACGACCGCACGACGCCCGGACACCAGTTACCGCCACGCCCTCCCGGGCCGATTCGCTCTCGTACGTGTGTGGTGATCGTGTGACCGAGACGACCGCGCGACAGCCGGGCATCAGTTACCGCCACGCCCTCCCCAGCCGATTCGCTCTCGTACGTGCGTGGTGGTCGTGTGGCCGAGACGACCGCGTGATACCCGGGCACTAATTGAGCCACACCCTCCCCAGCCGATTCGATACGTCGGTGGTGGTTGTACGACTGAGACGACCGCGTGACACCCGGACACCAGTTACAGCCACGCCCTCCCGGGCCGATTCCGTGCGCGTGTGAGAGTGGGACGACCGCGTGACACCCGGACACCAGTTACCGCCACACCCTCCCCAGCCGATTCGCTCGGTCGCTTCGCTCCCTCGCTCATCCCTCGCACGCGCTCGCGAGGCCGCCGGAGGCGGCCTCACGAGGCGCGCGCCACCGTGCGGTGTCTCGCTTAGTAGATGGGTGAGGACGTCAGGCGACGGGGGTCCGCTCGACGACGGTTCCGTCGGCGGTCGGGTACTGCTCGACGATCTCGCCGCGGTCGAGGTCGCCCGCTTCGACCATCTCTTCGAGGAGCCACCAGGCCACCTCGACGTGGTTCGGCTTCACCGTGTAGAACTCCTCGGGGACGCCGAGCGTCTCGAACTGCGTCGCCGACGCGAACGCCTTCCCGTACACCAGCGTGCCGTCGTCGGTGACCTCGTCGAACTCGCGCCGGATGTTGCGCGCCATCCGCTTGAGCCGGTTGCGGTGCTGGGCGGCGTCTTTGAACACCGACGTACAGAAGTACACCTTCTCGTGGCTCGCCATCTCCTCGAGGATCGCATCGTCTTTCGACCCCTCGACGGCGGACATGTGGCCCTCCTGGAGCTCGAAGCCTTCCGCCTGCATCCGCCGGTAGTTGCCGTCGCTCATCTCGAACTCGTTGACGTTACAGAAGTCGGCCGCGCCCTCATCGAGGAAGTCGAGGAACTCCGGCTCGGCGCGGATACCCGGGATCTCGAAGGCGGGCGTGAGCCCCTCCTCGCGTGCGACGTAGAGGATGTCCTCCCACTCGGTGCCGTGGAGGTCACCCCACAGCTCGTACGGCGGGTGAAATCGGATCTCGTCGAGGCCGGCCTCGCTCAGCCGGCGCATGTTCGCCCGCCCGCCGGTGATCCCGGTGTAGAGGTGGGTGTGGTGGTCCTCACCGAACTCGTCTTTCAGCAGCGAGAGGTACCGCGTCGTCTTCGCCATCGCCTCCTGCGGCTCGCCGCCGGTGATCGACGTGCCGAGCGCGCTCATCCGTTTGGCCTCCTCGATCACGTCGCTGTCGGACTCGACGCGGCGCTCGTTGGCGTAGACGTCGGTGACGTTCTTGCGGTTCTCTCCGAGCGGGCAGTAGAAACAGTCCCGCTGGTCGCAGTAGCCGTAGACGAAGAGCACCATCTTGCCCCCCTTGGCGCACTGTTCACAGCCCTTGGAGATCATCTACGCACCGATAACGGCTCCGCGGTAAAAAAGCGTCCGAAGCGTCGAGGCCGACGACGGGCCGGCTACGCCGGTGTCGCCGACGGCACCCGAACCGAGGGACGACGGCGAGCCGAAAGCATATGTCGACTCCTCATCTACCCTCGCGTTATGCTGCTCGTCCTCTGTGTGGACCTCGATGACGACCTCGGCCGGAAGACCGGGATCCCCACCCCGGTGCTCGGCGACGACGACGTCACCGAGGCCGCGGTCGCGCTCGCGACCGCCGACCCGGAGGACTCGGACGTGAACGTCCTCTTTCAGGGGGTCACCGTCCACGACGAACTGGCCGCCCAGGGGGAGGCGGTCACGGTCGCAGCCGTCACGGGCGTCGACGGGTCGGACGTCCAGGCGAACCGGGCAGTCGGTGCCGAGGTCGACCGCGTGCTCGCCGAACTCTCGACTGGCGAGGAGGTGTCGGCGATCGTGATCACCGACGGTGCTCAGGACGAATCGGTGCTGCCTGTGATCCGGTCGCGGATGCCGATCGACGGGATGCGCCGCGTGGTCGTGCGACAGGCACAGGACCTCGAGTCGCTGTACTACACGATAAAACAGGTGCTCGCGGACCCAGAGACGCGTGGAACCATCCTCGTGCCACTTGGTGTCCTCTTGCTTATCTACCCGCTCGTGGTGCTCGCGAACCGCTTCGACGTCGCCGGGGCGGCCGTCCTCGGACTCATCTCCGGCGGCGTCGGCCTTTACTCGTTGTTTCGCGGCCTCGGGCTCGAGGCGTCCGTCGACCGCACCGCCGACGCGCTCCGAAACCTCCTGTACGCCGGCCGGGTGACGCTCATCACGTACGTCGTCGCGCTCGCGCTGATCGTCGTCGGCGGCGTTCAGGCCACCGAGACGGTCGCCGCCGTCCGCGGCGTCACCGACGGGGCGCTCCCGCTCGGTGCGACCGTCACCGCGTTCGTCCACGGGTTCGTCCAGTGGCTCGGCGTCGCCGGCGTGACGTCGAGTCTCGGGCAGATCACAGACGAGTACCTCGCCGGGCGCTTCCGCTGGCGGTACCTCAACGCACCCTTTTACGTCGTCGCCATCGCCGTGGTCTCGTACGGCGTGACCGGATTCGTGTTACCGCCGGCACCCGGCGTCACGTCGCTGACGCTCGCCGACCTCGCGCTCGCGCTCGCCGGTGGCACGCTCCTCGGCGTGTTGAGCACGCTCACCTTCGCGATCGCCGAGTCGCAACTGCCGTCGGGAGACCCGACGTGAAGACATACCGGGGAGCCGGCCGCTCACCGTGGCGTCCACTCCTCACAGGCCGTCATGTCCTCCATGCGTTCGTCGTGGAGGCCGCAGTAAGGGGCCATTCCGTCTTCGGTGCGGACGTAGTCGAACTCGGCGCAGTTCCCGCAGTAGACGTCACCAGGGCCGTCGGCCGTCGTGGGACGTGACTGTGGTGCGGGCGTCGCCGCCGGCCGCGACGACGTCGTCTCTCGGCGGCCGGACGAGGGAGGGCGTCGGGCCGTTCCGTCGAGCGGTGAGGAGATGTCGGGGGTCGTGTCGCCGCCGTCGCTGACGCCTGCTGTACCGCTCGACCCGAGCGACGCGCCGCTGGTCTGTGTCTCGACGCTGCCGTCTGGCGTCTCACCGACCAGTCCGACGCCGCCGAGTCCGCGGACGCTGTTGCGGTCGACCTCGACGACGCGCGTCTCGCCTCTGTGTGTCACCTCCATCGTCACCGTACCGCCCGGGTCGTTTCGCGTCTTGAAGTTGGCGACGCCGACGAACACCGACCACATCGTGGTCGCCGCGCCGAGGAAGTAGACGCCCGCCGTGGGAAGGGTGAGGTCGACGAGCTCCGGTCGCGGTCCCCCGACCCAGTGGTTCGGATACGCCTGCGAGAACAACGCCACGCCGAGCGCCATGATCACCGCACCGACGACGGCGGCGACTCGAGTGCGACGGTCTGCCGGGAGCACCGTCATCACGCCGAGCGTAACGAGCGGGACGCCGATACCGCCGAGGACGCCGCCGAGTCGTCTCGCAGCGCCAGACGTGGTGCCTGCCGGGACGAACACCTCCGCGGCGGCGAGGATGCCGGCGACGAGGAGCAGGGTGCCACCGAGGAACAACCCCGCACCGAGCGACAGGCGCCGCGGGCCGACCTCCGACCCCCCGGCCCCCCCGTATGTCTCCGAGAGACTGGTCATACGACCCGTTTCGACGTCCTCCCTCAAAACAGTATGTCAGACGATGTCGTCGATCAGGCCGTCGGGTCGTTAGCTCGTCAGATCACGGCGTCGACGTCGACGTGTGCGTCGAGCAGCTCCGCCATGCGGTCGACGGTGCGGGCGTCGCTGGTCCGACCGCCGTGGACCACGGACTCGACCCGATCGATCGCGGTCGCGGTGTCGGTGTTGACCGCGAGCACGGCCGTGTCGGCCTCCGCTGCACGGCCGAGCACCGCGCCGGACGGTCGATGTCCGCCAGTGAGGAGCAGACACTTGACGCCGGAGGCGTCGAGTGCTGCGGTCTGGACGTCCGCGCGGTCGCCGCCGGTGATCACGACCGCGTCGCGGGCGCGCCGGAAGTGCCGAAGCGCCTCGTCGCCGCCCATCGCCCCGACGAGGAACCGTTCGACGAAAGCGTCGGTCGAGACGTCGGTCAGGGTGTCCGCGCCGAGCTCGTCGGCGAGCGCCGCCACGGTGACTCCCGCGAGCTCTTTTTCGTGGGGGAGCGCCCCGAAGACGGCGATGCCCCGGGACTCTACGAACGGGATTCCGTCCTGGCCGAGCGAGTCGTACGCGGCGTCGGAGACCTTGTTGAACACGACGCCCGCGAGCCGGTCGCCGAACGCGTCTGCGGCCGCGAGCACCGCGTCGAGGTCGCCGGGTGACTCGTACTCGGCGACGAGGACGACGCGCGCGTCTAACAGCTCCGCCACGTCCGGGTCGGTGAGCTCGACGACACCGCCGGTTCGCCACTCGCCACCGCCCTCGACGAACACGTGGTCACGGCCATCAGCGAGCGTCTCGAACGACGTCGCGATCCGGTCGCGGAGCGCGTCGGTGTCTTCGGTGCCGCGGATAGCGCCCTCGACGAACGTGGGCGAGTAGACGACCGGCTCCATCTGGTGCATCTCGGCGTCCAAGCCGAGCGTCTCGCGGGCGAGCATCGGGTCCTGGTCGAGCGTCTTGCCGACGTTCGACTGGAGCCGGGTACCCTTCGGTTTCATGTAGCCGACGTCCTGGTCGCGGGCGGCGGCGATCCGTGCGAGCGCCAGGGTGATCGCGGTCTTTCCAACGCCTTCTCCGGTCGCGGTGACGAGTGTGGTGGTGGTGTCAGTCATGAGTCGAGTGTCTCTGGGTCGACGGTGAGTCGGACGTCGACGGCGGCGGCGTTCGCCTCGCCGTCGCCGTCGGGCAGTGCGACGAGCGGGTTGATGTCGAGTTCGACGATCGCGGGGAAGTCCGTGACGAGCTGTGAGAGCCGACCGATCGTGTCGACGACGGCGTCGACGTCGACCGGGTCGCGGCCGCGAGCACCGCGTAACAGGGGCGCAGACTGGATCTCGCGGGTCATCTCGCGGGCCTCCGGCTCGGAGACGGGTGCGACGCGGAAGGTCGTGTCTTCCATCACCTCCACGAAGATCCCGCCGAGTCCGAACATCAGCAGCGGGCCGAACTGCGGGTCGCGGTTCATGCCGACGATGGTCTCGACGCCGGCGTCGAGGTCGACCATCTCCTGTACCTGAACGCCGAGGATCGTCGCATCGGGTTGATAGTTGCGCGCCCGGGTTATCAGGTCTTCGTAGGTGTCGGCGACGTCTTCAGCCGCGACCCCGACGGCGACCCCGCCGATATCGGACTTGTGGAGGATGTCGGGTGAGACGATCTTCATCACGACGTCGCCGTCGATGTCGGCGGCCACCGCAGCCGCACGGCTCGGAGCGTCGACGATCTCGCCGGCGGGGGTCGCGATTCCGTACGCGTCGAGAAGTTCCATCGCCTCGACGCCGAGTCGGTTGTCGTCGCGGTCACGGACGGTCTCGAGTATCTCGCGTGCCCGATCGCGGTCGACGTCGAACGACATCGGGTCGGCGTACGTCCGCTGGCTGATGTCGCGGTACTCCGCGAGGGTGGCGAGGCTGTCGATCCCGCGGGCGGGGTCGAAGTAACACGGGATGCCCGCCTCCTGGAGCTTCCGGGTCGGTTCCCGGGTACGGTCGCCGCCCATCAGGCAGGCGGCGACCGGGGCGTCCGTCGTCTCGACCGTCTCGCGGACCGCGCCACCGAGCGCGTCGAAGTCGATCGTCGCAGTCGGCGCTGCCAGGACGAGCGCGGCCCCGACGTGGTCGTCGGCGAGGGCGATCTCGAGCGCCTCGCGGAACCGGTCGACGTCGGCGTCGCCGATGACGTCGACCGGGTTGTGGATGTTCGCCTCTGCCGGCATCGCCTCGCGAAGTGTCTCCGTCGTCTCGGGAGCGAACGACGCCAACTCGAGGCCGGCGTCGCCGACCGCGTCGGTCGCCATGACGCCGGGACCGCCGGCGTTGGTGACGATGGCGACGCTGTCGGTGTCCGGAAGCGGCTGGCTGCCGAGGATACCGGCAGCATCGAAGAGGTCGTCGACCGACTCGGCGCGGATGACCCCGGCCTGGTCGAGCCCGGCCTCGTACGCCTTCTCGGAGCCCGCAAGCGTGCCAGTGTGTGAGGAGGCAGCCTGTGCGCCGGCGCTCGTGCGGCCGGATTTGACGGCCACGATCGGGGTGTCCTGTGCCGTCTCGCGGGCGGTCTCGATGAACGCCCGCCCGTCGGAGATCCCCTCGAGGTAGCCGATGATCACGTCCGTCTCCGGGTCGTCCCCCCAGTGGTCGACGAAGTCGGTCTCGTCTAACACCGCCTTGTTGCCCAGTGAGACGACGTCTTTGAACCCGACGCCGTTGTCGTTCGCCCAGTCGAGGACGGCCGTGACGAACGCGCCCGACTGGCTCATGAACGAGAGGCCACCGGGGAGCGCGTTCTCCGGGCCGAAGGTGGCGTTCATGCCAGAGGGAGTCGACATGATCCCGAGGCTGTTCGGGCCGACGACGTTGAGGTCGTACTCCTCGGCGAGGTCGGCGAGTCGCTGTTCGCGCGCCGCGCCGTCTTCGCCGGTCTCGCCGAAGCCAGCGGTGATCACGACGACGTTTTGCGTCCCCGCCTCGCCGCACGCCTCGATGGCGTCTAACACGATGGACGGCGGCACGACGACGACGGCGACGTCCGCGTTCGCGTCGTCGACGGCGGCCACACAGGGAGTGTCGAGCACCTCGTCGTAGTTCGGGTTGACGGGGACCGTCTCGCCGTCGAAGTCTGCGAGCAGATTCGACGTGACGGCCCGACCGACCGCACCCTCGCGGGCCGTCGCGCCGACGACCGCGACCCGATCCGGGTCGAACAGTTCGGTGAGCGTACCCATCGGGCCGAACTACAGCGAGGACCGGTTTAACAACCGTGGAACGCGGCGCGCTGGATAGATCGATCGTGAACGTCTACGGCGTCGTAGTCGTGAATACACACGTTCTATGCTGATACTCATCTGGTCGTCCCCGCGTCGTCGGCGGACTCGGATCCACCGTCGGTCGCTGCGCCGCCGTCCGCTGCGTCGCCATCTGCTGTGTCGCCGCCGTCGAGCGACTCGACCGGACCGCCGGTCGCGGCAGACTCGCGGGTGGCAGGGACCGAGAGCGTCACCACGTTCCCCGTCTCGTGGGTGTCGAACGAGAGTCGGCCGCCGGAGCGGTCCGCAACCCAGTAGACGAGCCACAGGCCCATCCCGGCCGTGTGGCGGAGGTGGTCGACCTCCCATCGGTCCGCGATCACGTGCCGCTCCGTCGGGGGGACCGGCGGGCAGTTGTCGACGACGGCGACCGTCACCGTCGTCTCCGTGACGGTCACGTCGACGTGGACGTTCGGTCGGCCGTCGGCGTGTCGCACCGCGTTCTCGACGAGTTCGGCGAGCGCATCCTCGAGCTCGGGGAGCGCGAGCGCGGTCGCGCCGGGCGGACAGGTGCTGGATATCTCACCCGTCGGCTCGAGGGCGCGCGCCGCGTCGACCGCGCGTCGTACCGCCGGCTCGACGGCGACCGGTCGCGGCGCGCGCTCACGACACAGCAGGTCGATCACGTCCCGCTGCTTCTCGGCGGTCGTGAGCAGCCCCGTCGCCGCGCGACGGATGGTCTCGACGTCCGTGTGAACCGCCGACGACGCGTCGGCCGCGAGCGTCGCCGACGCCCGGTCGGCGATGCGTGAGGCCGTCCCCAAGACGACGTTCATCTCGTTGCGGATGCTGTGTCGGAGGAGGTGGTCCATCACCGCGAGCTGTCGGTTGCGCCGATACTCGTCGGTGACGTCGCGGAGGACGCCGGCGATGGCGACTACCTGGTCGTGCTCGAGGACCGGTTCGGCAGGGACGCGAAGCCACCGGACCTCGCCGTCGGGGCGCTCGATTCGGTAGTCCACCTGAGTGGCCTCACCGGCCGACAGTTGCGTCATCGCTCGGTCGATCTGCGAGCGATCGTCCGCGTGGACGAGCTCCAGGAGCCGTCGCGGTCGGCGACGGATCGCCGCCGGATCGACTCCCAGCATCGATTCGACGGGCCCGTCCACGTACTGGAGCCGCGACCAGTCGGGTGCCGCGATCCACGAGACGTCCGTCGAGCAGTCGGCGAGCGTCTCGAGCGGGTGCGTCGACGCCACCGACTCCGCGGGTCGCACCCGAGCGAGGACACCGTCGACCGGCTCGCCGGCGGTGGGGTACAGCTCTCCCCGGAGTCGTCGCCACTCGCCCGCGGCGGTCCGGTGTCGGAACTCGACGGCGACGCCCCCGGCGACGCCGGCCGACGTGCACCCGCTCTCGTCGTCGACGTCGTCGCCGGTCTCTGCGACTCGGTCGACCGCGTCGTCGTCGGTCCGAGTGGCACCGGCTACCGTCTCGAGGAGCTCGGTCACGAGCGCGCGAAGCGACGGCTCGTCGTCGGGATGCACCCACTGGAGCGCGTCAACCCCCACGAGCGCTCCCGCGTCGAAGCCGACCAGGCCCGCCGCCGTCTCGTTGACGTACCGGTACCGCAGCTGGGCGTCGACGACGGCGACGCCATCTCGCGTGAGATCGCAGAACGCGCGCGTACCGGACGAGATGGGCATACCGCGACGGTCGACGAGCGGGGGAGTTAACGGTACGCCCCCGAGTATCACCTGTGAGAATCGACGCGTCGGGACGGCCGGTAGCTACGGGACGACGGCGGTCGGTGGTCGGCGCGGCGCGGTCAGTCCGCAGAGACGCCGACGGTGTCGAAGCTCGACGAGGCGGCCTCGTCGGTCTCGACCGCGAGGGAGACGCCGGCGTCCGAGAGTGAGACGGTCGCCTCCGAAACGCCGCGGGAGTACTCGGCCGCGTGGTCGCCGTCGGGGTCGAACCGAACCCCCTCAGAGAGGAGTGGCGTCGCGTTCAGCCGCTCGACCTTGCGGTACGCCGTCGAGAGCGCGAGGTCACAGGCGTCTGCGATCTCGCTCGTGGTCATCGGCTCGTCGACCGCCGCGAGGATAGCTCGACAGTCGGGATCGGAGAGCGCGTCGAACGCGGTCTCGAGCGCCTCGTCTGCCTCGGTCATCGTCGACGGTCCCTCGGGACGGGGTGAACGCTTCATACACGGAGTGAGGTGGTCTGGCCCCCCGAGTGTGGTCCCTCCATATGCGGGGTGTTTTATACCACCGTCCGGGGCGTCAGCGTTTTGCCCCGGCAGAGACAGGGGCGAACGATGGGAGCCGGCATCAGAGCGGAGGTGTCGCTGCCCGCGTCGTCTCCGTCGCCGTTCGACGGCGTACTCGACGGATCGACGCCCGTCTACAGCGTGCGACGGACGCGCCGATCGGTCGACACGGGAGACGAGACGGGGAGCGAAGAGACGGTCGTGATCGAGTTCACCGCGGCCGCGGACCTCCCCGTGCCGGATCGCGTCGAGACGGTGTTCGATTACGGAGAGAAGGCGGCCTACCGGTTCGAAGCGCCGTGTCTCTCCGACTCGCCGTTCGCGACGCTCGACAGACACGGCGTCCCGACGGCGGACGCCATCGTCCGTGACGGCCGGCTGCTCGTGACGTTTCACGCCGCGGACCTGCCGACGCTCCGTCGCGTGCTCGGTGACCTTCAGGAGTCGTGTGCCGACATGCAGGTCATCCGGCTCCTCCAGTCGTCGTCGACGCCCGAGGAGAGCGACCTCGTTACCGTCGACCGCAGTGCGCTGACCGAGCGGCAACGCGAGGTGCTCGCGGCGGCCTACCAGGCCGGCTACTTCGACCACCCGAAGGGGGCGAACGCGAGCGAGGTCGCCGCCGCCCTCGACATCGACCGCTCGACGTTCACCGAGCACGTCGCCGCCGCCCAGCGGAAACTGTTCGGTGCGATGCTCGGATGAACCGGATTCCGTACCGGTGAGAACTCGGCTCGCGTTTGATGAGGGTGACCCGAGACGTGTCGAGTATGACCCGACCGACGCACACGTTCGTCTGCTCCGAGTGTCGTCGCTCGTTCGAGGTCGACGACGGCATGCGTGAGGCGCTGCTCACGTCCGGCTGCGCGCTCTGTGGCGCGCCGGTCGTCGCAGCCGATCTCAGCGCCGGCTCGACGGCGGCCGAGTGACGGACACGCGACCCGGTCCCCGACGGCGGACGCGCCGGTGGCGTCTCGTGTGCTTTATGCTCTCGGGTGTCGACGTGTCGACCATGACGACGAAGCGCGAGGCGGAGATGTCGGCCACCGCGGTCGACGGCTTTCTCGGCCGCCACGAGACCGGCGTCCTCGCTCTCGCCGACGCGTCGGTTCCCTACGCGATTCCGATCTCGTACGGCTACCACGAAGCCGACCGCGAGGTGTACCTCCGATTGGTGTCGACCGTCGACAGCGAGAAACGGGCGTTCCTCGGCACCGACCCCGCCGCGCGACTCGTCGTGTCCGAAGAAGACGGTGAGTCGTACGCCAGCGTCGTCGCGACCGGGACGCTGGAGCAGGTCGACCCGTCGTCGCTCTCACCGGAGGGCATCGTCCAGTACGGCGAGACGCGTCGACCGCTGTTCGAGATCTGGGCCGACGACGTCCCCGACCTCGACGTCGAGCTCTACCGGCTCGACCCCGACCGACTCAGCGGTCGGACGGTCGTCCTCGAAGACGAAACAGAGTTCTGAACCGTAGTGCTCTCGCGATCACTGTTCGACCAGCTCACCGGAACACTCCGAGAAGTCGTCGGGAGTGACGGCCGTCGTACACACCGGACACCCGACCGCCAGCATCGTCTCGCGCATCTCGGCGTTCACCGCTATCGTCTGTCCACAGCCGGGACAAGAGAACGTGTGGGTGGTCACGGTGCGGCCTCGTTACACGGTAGACGCACCCCGTGGTATAAAGCCCCGCGATCGATGCAGCCGACCCGCCAGTGACTCACTCGCCTCGCGGGACCGCGGCCGCACCGACCGCCAGGAACACGACGGCGAGCGCGACGAGCAGGAGCAGCTCGCCCGTCCACCCGCCCGCCCCGGACGTGATGGCCCGGGTGCCACGCGCGAAGTACGTCAGCGGTGAGGCGGCCATCGCCGGGCGGAACCACGCCGGCAGCAGCGTCGGTGGGACGAACGTCTCTGATAAAAAGAGCAGCGGCAGCGCGACCGTATTGCTGGCGGCGATGACGCCGTCCTGGGAGTCGGCGACGGCCCCGAGGATCGCGCCGACACCGCAAAACAGCGCGACCGCGACGGCGACGAAGACCGGCAGCACGGCGAGTGCCGGCGTGAAAGCGAGCGTCGCGTCGGTCACGGCGAGCACCAGCCCGAAGATCAGGAGGCTCGCCGCGCCGATGATCCCGACGTTGACCGCGGCGTGTGCGAGTAGCCACTCGGCGCGCGAGAGGGGCGTGGTCGCCAGCTTCTCGAAGCGACCGCCGTCGCGGTGGCGAGCGATCTCGGAGCCGACCCGCGAGAGCGGCGTGAACAACACGACCACCGCGAGGTAGCCGGGAATGTAGTAGCCCGCCGGCTCGGCGAAGAGGCCGCCGCCGGTCGGCTGTGTCCGGACCAGTGCGCCGAAGATGACCACGAGTATCACCGGGAAGAAGAACGTGAAGAACACCGCGGTCCGCCGGCGGAGGAACGACCGACTGGCGGCGCGCGTCTCCGTCGCGATGCGAGCGACGCGGCTCATCGCGCCCCTCCGTCGCCGTGGGCGTCGTCGTCGATGGACGGCCCATCGTCTGGAGGCGCTCCGCCGTCGGCGCGCCGGCTCGCGTCGGCGATGTCGGACGGCACCCGCGACGTGTAGGTCTCGCCGGTGAGACGGAGGTAGACGTCTTCGAGCGACGGCTCGGCCCACGTCAGCGACTCGAACTCGACGCCGACGTCGGCGAGGGCGTCGACGACCGCCCCGATCTCGACCGGGTCGATCCCGAGGATCCGAAGGCCGTCTGTCGTCGACTCAACGGCCGCCTCTTCGACCGCGTCGGCGACCGCAGCCGAGACGTCGGCAGCGACGTCCGGTGCGTCACCACCCGTGGGAGCCGTCCCGTCGGCGAGCGCGCCGCCGGTCGTCACCGAGTCTCCGTCCGTGACACCCTCGCGGGGGCGCGCGGCGGCCGGGTCGCGCAGTGCGACTTCGAGCCGAGGGCGACCTCCGTGTTCGGCGATCAGGGCTGCCGGTGGACCGACCGCGACGACCTCGCCGTCGCGCAACAGCATGACGCGGTCGGCGAGTCGCTCGACCTCGTCCATTGCGTGGCTGGTGAGTACGACTGTGGTGCCGTCGGCTGCGAGCCGCGCGATCAGCCGGTGGAGCGCACGGCGGCCGGCGGGGTCGATCCCCGTCGTCGGCTCGTCCAAAAAGAGCAGGTCCGGGTCGTTGACCACGGCGGTCGCCACACACGTGCGGCGTCGTTGCCCGCCGGAGAGCGTCTCGTACCAGGCGTCTGCGTTGGCTGACATGCCGACATCGGCGAGCACTGACTCGGTATCGCGGGCGTCATCGTAGAGCCCGCCGTAGTAGTCGACGAGCTCTCGCGCCGTGAGCCGCGCCGGGGGGTCGAACGACTGCGGGAGCAGCCCGACGCGTCCGGCGTCGACGGCCGTCGGCGAGGTGTCGAAGACGCGAACCGTCCCCTCGACGTCCGTGGTTCCGGTGAGCGCCCGGACCAGCGTCGTCTTGCCGGCCCCGTTCGGACCGATGAGTCCGAACACCTCGCCGGGCTCGACCGCGAGGTCGACACCCGCGAGTGCGTCGACGTCACCGTACGACTTCCGGACGCGCTCGCCGACGACTATCGGCTCGGCGACCGCTTCCGACTCGGTCGACGCGGCCGTCGCGTCGGCCACCCCTTGGTTCATACGAGGGCTCGTCTCTCGGCGCGCCTAAGGGTTGCTCTTCGGCGGTGTTCGTCGTCGGTCGTCTACCACCGCGCCGGTCGGTCCGGTATTCATAAACGACGCGACGCCGACCGAACGGGTATGCACTACCACGAGGCGGCGAACTTCTTGTTCGACCTCCGTCGCTTCTCGGTCAAGCCGGGTACCGAGCGGGTCGAGGCGCTACTCGACCGACTCGACCGCCCGGACGCGGCGGTGCCGTGCGTACAGATCACGGGGTCGAACGGCAAGGGAAGCACGGCTCGGATGACGGAGTCAGTACTCCGGGAAGCCGGCTACTCCGTGGGACTGTACACCTCGCCACACCTGTCGTCGCTCACCGAGCGGGTCCAGGTCGACGGTCGGTCGATGACCGAGTCGGCCGTCGCCGCGTTCGTCGAGCGCGTCTCGCCGTGGCTGATCGAGCAGGCGGCCGAGGGCGAGCCGCTCACGTTCTTCGAGGTCGTGACGGCGATGGCACTGCACGAGTTCGCGCGTCGTGACGTCGACGTCGCCGTCCTCGAGGTCGGCCTCGGCGGGGAGTACGACGCGACGAGCGCGGTGGACCCCGTCGCGACCGCCGTGACGAACGTCTCACTCGAGCACACGGCGGTCCTCGGCGACTCGGTGGCCGAGATCGCACGGACGAAGGCGCGCATCGCGGCGCCCGACGCCCCGATGGTGACCGCCTGCACGGGCGAGGCGCTAGCGGTGGTCCGTGCGGTCGCCGCCGCGGCCGACGCTCCGGTGACGACCGTCGCCGGTCCCGGTCGTGACCGAGACAGCAACGGCAACGACGACAGCGGCGACAACAGCAACAGCGGCGAAGGGGGGCCGGCAATCGTCGCACACTACGAGGGTCGGGTGAGTCGCACAGACTCCCACGTTCGGTTCGACGGAGCGTCGGCGGGGACGTACCGGATTCCGCTCGTGGGCGAGCACCAGGCCACGAACGCGGCTATCACGGCCGCGCTGGCCGACCGAACGTGTCGAGTGCTCGAAGACGACAGCGGCGACGACGAGACGGGAGTCGGCGAGCGGGCACTCACCGCGGGGTTGGCGCGGGCGACGTGGCCGGGGCGATTCGAGCCCGTCCGGACCGCCCCGCTCACGATCCTCGACGGCGCACACAATCCGGCGGCCTGTGCGACGCTGTCGGCGACGCTCGCCGAGTACGACTACGACGAACTCCACCTCGTGTACGCCGCGATGCACGACAAAGACCACGTCGAGACGGCCGCAGCCCTACCGTCGGCGGCATCGGCGATCACGTGTCGGCCGGCACTCGACCGCGCCGAGGACCCGGCCGTATTGGCCGCCGCGCTTCGTGACGCCGGACTCGAGAGCGTCTCGGTCGGCGACGACGTCACCGACGCCCTCGCGACGGCGACCGACCGCGCGGACGCGGACGACTGCGTGCTGGTCGTCGGCTCGCTGTTCGCGGTCGCGGAAGCGCGGGCCGCGGTGACCCGGACGGTGACGCCGCGGTCCGTCGACGACCCTGCGGCGGCGAGACGGGCTCTCGAACGGGGCGGGGTACCGCCGGCGGGCGTCGACCGGACGGCCGCGGGCGTCGACCACCGGACGTGTACGCTTCGGCTCCGTGGGGACCGCGCCGACCGCGTTGCGGCGACGGTCCGGACGCTCGGCGGCGAGGCGGCCATCGGTGGGCTCGGTGCCGACCCAGCCGGGAGCGGCGTCGACGGAGGTGGGGACGGCGACGGCGAGCAATCGCCGGTCACCCTGGCCGGGTCCGTCGCGACGTTTCGTGCGCTGTGTGACCGACTCGAGGCCGCCGGCGGTGGACTCGCCGGGGTCGCCGGTGACCTCCGGGAGTGTCTCCGCCTCGGCGAGCAGCACACCGAAGCCGATCACGACTCGACCGACTCGACCGACCCGACCGACTCGACCGACGCGACCGACTCGACCAACGCGACCCCCGAGTACCCGTGGAGCCGCGGGACCGCGATCATGGGCGTCCTCAACGTGACGCCCGACTCGTTCCACGACGGCGGGCGCCACGAGGAGCTCGCGGACGCGGTCGCCGGCGCGAGGCGGATGGTCGACGCCGGCGTCGACGTGATCGACGTCGGCGGCGAGTCGACGCGGCCGGGCGCTGACCCCGTGCCCGCGGCCGAAGAGGTCGACCGCGTAGTGCCGGTGATCGAGGCAGTACGTGGGATCGACGCGGTCGCGGACGGCGACGTCCTCGTCTCTGTCGACACCCGAAAGGCGGCCGTCGCGGCGGCCGCACTCGACGCCGGCGCGGACATCATCAACGACGTGACCGGACTCGAGGACCCAGCGATGCGCGAGGTCGTCGCCGAAGCCGGGTGTCCCGTGGTGGTGATGCACAGCATCGACGCCCCCGTCGACCCGACGAACGACCCGGAGTACGGCGACGTGGTCGACGACGTGATCGCCGACCTCCGCGAGCGACTCCTCCTCGCAGAGGTGGCCGGGATCGACCGAGAGCGCGTGATCCTCGACCCCGGAATCGGGTTCGGGAAGTCGGCCGCCGAGAGCTTCGAGCTGCTCGGGCACACCGACGAGTTCCGGGCGCTCGGCTGCCCGATACTGATCGGCCACTCGCACAAGTCGTTCTTCGACGCGGTCGGCTGTGCCCCGGACGAGCGGGAGCACGCGACCGTCGCTGCGACTGCCCTCGCCGCCGAGCGTGGCGCGGACCTCGTTCGGGTGCACGACGTCGCCGAGAACCGTGCGGCCGTGGACGTAGCCCGGGCGGTGAGCGATCCGGACGCGTCCGAGTGACCGGCCGCGGACGGCAGCGTTTTGGGTCGGCACCACGTCAAAACTGTCGTATGGTCCGGCGTCTACTGCTCGGCTGTAGCGCGGCGGGAAGCGCGCTCGTCGACCACCACGTCTCCGGCGACGACGCCGCCGTGGTGACCGACGACGAGGCGTGGGTCTCGACGCTGCGGGAGCGGTCCATCGCGGTCGTCGAGGCCGACCCGACCGACCCGTCGGCGTACCCAGACGAGGCCGCGATAGTGGTCGTCGCGGGCGACGACGCGGCCCGAAACCTCGCGGCCGCGACCGCCGCCCGTGAGCGGTATCCGGACGCGCTCGTCGTCGCACGCGTCGGAGATGGGGCGACGGCAGCCCGAATCGACGCGCTCGAGTCGGTCGCAGACCGCGTCGTCGACCCGACCGCAGCGCTCGCCGACCGGGTGTGTGACGCGATCGGTGTCGACGTCGGTGCAGGCGAGGGAGTCGAATCGACCGAGGAAGGTGTCGAGTCCGGTATCGGCGACACCGGCGAACGGCCGTCACGACTGGTCCGAACGCTCCGTGAACTGTCTGGCCCGCTCCTCGTCGTCGCACACGACAACCCCGATCCGGACGCCATCGCGAGCGCGCTCGGGCTCGCACGCGTCGCCGAGGCGGTCGGCGTCGACGCGGACGTGTGTTACGGTGGCGACATCTCACACCAGGAGAATCGCGCGATGGTGAACCTCCTCGACCTCTCGTTGCGGACCGTCGACGGGATCGACCTCGAGGACTACGGCGGGATCGCCCTCGTCGACCACTCACGCCCGGGCATCAACGACTCGCTTCCGGAGGAGACGCCGGTCGACGTGGTGATCGACCACCACCCGCCGCGTGGGCCGGTCGACGGGACCTTCGTCGACGTTCGACCCGACGCCGGGTCGGCGAGCACGCTGATCGAAGAGTACCTCTCCCGGCTCGGAGTCGAGCCGGACCGGGCGCTCGCCACCGCGCTCCTCTACGGCATCCGGGTCGACACGCGCGATTTCACCCGGGAAGTGTCGGGCCGCGACTTCGAGGCCGCTGCGTCGCTGACGCCGCACGCCGACGAGTCCACGCTGGAGCGCGTCGAGAGCCCGAGCGTGAGCCCGGAGACGCTCCGGGTGTTCGCGGCCGCGATCGACCGGCGAGACGTTCGCGGCTCGACGCTCGCGACCTGCGTCGGAGAGATGCACGATCGAGATGCGCTCTCACAGGCGGCCGACCGGCTGCTCGACCTGGAGGGGATCGACGTGACGTTCGTCTACGGCTACACGGACGGGGTAGTCCACGGGTCCGCACGAGCTCGAGGGGCCGACGTCGACGTCGGCGAACTCCTCCGTGACGCGCTCGGGCAGGTGGGTTCGGCGGGCGGACACGCCGACATGGCCGGGATGCAGGTGCCGCTCGGGATCCTCGCGGCGGTGCCGGACGAGACCGAGCTCGCCGCGGTCGTCGAAGAGTTCGTCGGGGAGCGGTTCTTCGAGGCCCTCGAAGACCGTCGACCCGAAACCACCGGTACGACACCGGACGGACGCGGGTCGCCGTATCCGGAGTGACGGGCTCTCCGGGCGTGGGTGACCGGCCAACCCGGCGTGGGTGACTGGCCAACCCGGCGTGGGCGACCGGCCAACCCGGCGTGGGCGACTCCGGTGTGGCCGGCCGGCCGACGGCGCAACCTACATATCCCGCCGTGCCGAACAGTATAGTATGAGCGACGAAATACTCGAGCATCGGCGGCTGCTCATCGCCGGCAGCGGGATCGCCGCGCTCAGCGCGGCGATATACGCCGCCCGGTCGAACAACGAGCCGCTGCTGATCGAAGGCGACGAGCCCGGTGGCCAGCTCACGCTCACGACCGACGTCGAGAACTACCCGGGATTCGCCGAAGGGATCTCCGGTCCAGAACTCATCTCCGAGATGCGGTCACAGGCGGAGACGTTCGGTGCGGAACTGCGGAGCGGGATCGTCGAGGACGTGCAGGCGGCTCCTGAGGGCCACTTCCGCGTCGCGCTCACCAACGGCGACGTCTACACCGCCGACGCCGTGATCGCGGCCTCCGGGGCGTCTGCGCGGACGCTCGGGGTTCCGGGCGAGGACGAGCTCATGGGTTACGGGCTGTCGACGTGTGCGACGTGTGACGGGGCGTTCTTCCGCGGCGAGGACATGCTCGTCGTCGGCGGGGGCGACGCTGCGATGGAGGAGGCGACGTTCCTCACCAAGTTCGCGGACACGGTGTACGTCGCACACCGCCGCGAGGAGTTCCGCGCCGAGGACGTCTGGATAGAGCGCGTGCGCGACAAAGCCGAGGCGGGCGAGATCGAGCTTCTCACCAACACCGAGTTGACCGCGATCCACGGCTCGGTCGAGGACGGGATCGACCACGTGACGCTCGTCGAGCACCCCGACGGGCATCCCAAAGCGAAGCTCGAGGACCCCGCGACCGCCGACGCGGTCGACGAGTACGACTTCGACGTGGGGGCGGTGTTCTACGCGATCGGACACACCCCGAACACGGGGTACTTGGAGGGAACGGGCGTCGAACTCGACGACGCGGGCTACCTCCTGACGCAGGACGGTCGCGGCGGGAACCAGACGGCGACAGCCGTGGAGGGGCTCTTCGGTGCGGGCGACGTCGTCGACCACCACTACCAGCAGGCGGCGACCGCCGGCGGCATGGGCGTGAAGGCCGCCCTCGACGCCGACGAGTACCTCAGCGGGCTCGCACAGGCCGGCGAGCTCTTCGAGGCCGACGTCGACGCCGCGACCGCGGACGACTGAGCGGGCCTCTCTGCTGGAGCACTCCCAGCCGATCAGCCTCATCGAGATCCACCCATACCCCGCGGTGGCGCGCGCCTCGTGAGCTCGCCGGAGGCGGGCTCGCGAGCGCGTGCGAGGGATGAGCGAGTCGCCGCCGGCGACTCGCGAATCGGCTGGGGAGGGTGTGGCTGCAAAGTGTGTCCGGGTGCCGTGGGCCGTCTCGGTCATACATCCACCAGCTGCATATGCGAGCGAATCGGCCCGGGAGGGTGTGGCTGCAAAGTGTGTCCGGCGGTCGCGCGATCATGTTCGTCACAGAACTGCTACCACACACGTATAGAGTCGACCGAGGAGGGTGTAATCGAGTGGCGTCCGGGCGCTACGAACTCGTCTCGTTTTCACCGGTCTCTCACGACAACACGTCGACGTCGTAGCCGTCGGCCTCGAGGTCGGCGACGATGCTCGCGGCGTGGTCGGCGTCGTTCGTCTCGAGCTCCAGCTCCAGCTCGGCGGCGTTGACCGCGACGTCTCGCGACGTCCGGTCGTGGTGGACCGCGTAGACGTTGGCGCCGGCGCGCGCGACGATCCCGGCGACGCGTTCGAGCTCGCCTGGCCGGTCTTTCAGCCCAACGGTGATCTTGCGGTAGCGCCCGAGCTGGACGAGCCCCCGGCGCACGATCGTCGCGAGCCGGTTCAGGTCGACGTTGCCACCGCACAGCGCCGCGACGACCGTCTCGTCGTCGTCGTAGCTGAACGCCTCCGAGAGCGTGGCGGCGAGGGCCACCGCACCCGCACCCTCGACGAGCGTCTTCGCGCGCTCTAACAGCAGGGTGACCGCGAGCGCGATCTCGCGGTCGTCGACGGTGACGACCTCGTCCACGTACTCGCGCATGACGGCGAGCGGACGTTCGCCGACCGACCGGGTCGCGATGCCGTCGGCGATCGTGTCGACGCGGTCGAGTTCGACCCGCTCGTCGGCAGCGAGCGACGCCGCGGCCGAGGCGGCCCCCGCGGCCTGGACGCCGACGACCCGTGCGTCCGGAAGCTGTGACTTGACCGCGACGGCGACGCCCGCGATCAGCCCGCCGCCGCCGATCGGCACGACGACCGTATCGAGCGCGGGACAGTCGTCGACGATCTCGAGGCCGAGGGTTCCCTGGCCGGCCATCACCGCCGGGTCGTCGAACGCGTGGACGTAGGTGAGCCCTTCGGCGCGCTCGAGCTCGTGAGCGACCGCCTGCGCCTCGTCGTAGTCGACGCCCTCGAGCCGGACGGTCGCCCCGTATCCACGGGTGGCTTTCACCTTCGAGACGGGCGCGAACTTCGGCATCACGACCGTGGCGTCGACCCCGGCGCGCTCGGCCGCGAGCGCGACGCCCTGCGCGTGGTTCCCGGCGCTCGCGGTGACGACGCCCGCCTCGCGGGCCGCCGCCGAGAGCGTCCCGATCCGGTTCGTCGCCCCGCGGATCTTGAACGCGCCCGTCCGCTGGAACGTCTCGAGTTTCAGGTGGACGTCTGCGCCCGTCATCTCGGAGAACGTCCGCGAGCGCTCCAACGGTGTGTGGCGGGCGACGCCGTCCACGCGGTCGCGGGCCGCCCGGATGTCGGAGAGTGAGAGCATACCCCCGGTCGACGCGCGGCCGGCTAATCGATTCCGGTCGCCGTCGCTCGGCGGCGTAGAAGGGGGGAATGAGAGGGCACGCGTGTGACCTGCAGTTGAGTAGCGTGACGCCAGGTACAAAAAGCCGAGCCAGGCGGAGTGAAAGTGAAACCGGTAGACTCCGGTGTGGTGAGTCGCGCGTCAGCCTTGCGTCCGACAACAACAAATCGGGTGTGGCCCGAGTCGCGCGTGCGGCTATGAAATGGAGAGACGACTCTCAAGTTCGATCGTCGACGACACGTACCGGACAGATGCCGTATGGCTGTGTCGGTGGCTGTATGAACAGTACGATTCCGCGACACACGGGCGCAGTTTCAGCCACCCCCTCCCGGGCCGATTCGATACGTCGTTGGTGATCGTGTACCCGAGACGACCCACGGTACCCGGACACAATTTTTAGCCACACCCTCCCCAGCCGATTCGCTCGTCGCCCACGGGCGACTCGCTCATCCCTCGCACGCGCTCGCGAGCCCGCCTCCGGCGAGCTCACGAGGCGCGCGCCACTGCAGGGGCTCAATGGTTCAGGTGTACGAGACGTGAGCCCACGGTGGTGGGTGACAAACAGTTGCGGGACGAACTGGGAGCTCCGTCGGCGTGCAGTCGAGAGACGTGAGCCGATTCACGCCGCGCGGCGTTCTTTCGCCTTCGGCCGGAGGTTCGTGTATCCGCACTTGCGGCAGCGCTCCGCGTCGGGGGCGTTGCGAGCGTTACAGCGCATACAGATCTGTCGGTCGAGGGTGCGGCGTTCCGCGGCGTCGAAGCTGGCCATACAGAAGTCACGCGTGCGGGTGCTGTAAAAGGTTGCGAGACGTCGCGGGTGAGCAGAGACCGTGTCACGCCGACGCCAGCGCGCGAGCAGGCGCGTCCGGTCAGGCCGCCTCGTCGATCGCGGCCGTAATGTCTTCTTTCTGTGTGACGCCGACGAACCGGTCGACGACGCCGTCGTCGTTCTCGACGACGAGCGTCGGGAGCGACCGAACCTGGTACTGGTTCGCGACGTCCTGTTCTTGATCCACGTCGACCTTCTGGAGCTCGAAGGCGTCGCCGAGCTCCGCTTCGACCTCCTCTAAGATCGGGTCTTGAGTCTTACACGGGCCACACCAGTCGGCGTAGAAGTCCAGCACTCGAACGGTCATGGTTCGACGCGACGTAGCGTGGGCTCGCCGATAAGGGTTTTCACCTGGGCAGTACGGGCACAGCACACGGTCCGACCGGGCAGCACGTGGCGCTCGGGCACGGCCGTGAGGCTGACGCGAGCCGAAGACGAAACGCTTAGGCCGCCTGCACAAGGACGCGTAGTTATGAGCAGTGGCAGCAACTCGGGGGGGCTGATGTCCAGTGCAGGACTCGTCCGGTACTTCGAGTCCGAAGACCGAAACGCGATCGCGATCAACCCGAAGACCGTCCTCGCGTTCTGTATCCTCTTCGGCGTCTTCGTGCAGATCCTCTCGCTGACGATCTCGTGAGCCCCGCCGGTCGCCGGCGTGCACGCGGAGCGTTCGTCATCGGTCGCCGATCGACGAAACCGACTTAGTCGCGAGCGACCGTACGTCACCGTATGAACCGCCGTCACTACCTGCGTTCGCTCGCCGTCCCCGCCGCTGCCGGAAGTGCCGGGTGTCTCGGAGGGCTCGGAATCGGCGGCGCACCGGGGACGGTCCTCGGTCCACCAGAGCTCGACCTGAGCGAGGCGTCACACCCGAGCTACGGCGACGAGCTCCCGGCGATCACCCTCCCCGACCCGATCGCCGGAGAGCCCGTCTCGACGGAGGCACTGGAGGGTGAACGGACGACGCTGCTGACGTTCTTTTACACGAACTGTCCCGACGGCGTCTGTCCGGCGCTCGTCCTCCGTCTCCGCCGAGCACAGGCGGTCGCCGCCGAGGCGGGATACGCCGACCGAGCCGCGTTCCTCCCGATCACCTTCGACCCCGAGCGCGACACCGCGCCGGTGCTCCGCGAGTACGCGGCCCAGCAGGGGGTCGACCTCGAGGCCGGCAACTGGCACTTTCTACGCCCAGAGACGTACGAGCGGGGGAAACGGCTCATCGAATCGGAGTTCGGGCTCGCGGTCCAGAAGGCGGAGGCACCCGACTACAGCAGTCTCGAGTACCGGTTCCCCCACTACGGGCTGATCCTCCTCGTGAACGATCGGGGGATCGTCGAGCGCGCGTACCCGAACGGCCCGCAGGTGTCGATAGAACGGGTGGTCGACGACTTCGATCGGGTGGTGACCGCCTGAATGGATCGTCGACACCTCCTGGCCGGCATCGCGAGCGTCGGAACACTCGGCGTCGCTGGCGCGGTCGCGTCCGGCGGGCTCCCGGCACCGATCGGCGGATCGTCGACGACGACCGACCCCGGTCAGTCGCCGTCGACCGACTCCGATGAGCGCTCGGGACCGGTCGAGCCGGTGACGCTCGATACGATACCGGCTCCGGGCAGCCGAGACGGAGCCGTGACGATTCCGGCGGTGGACCGCCCGACGTTCGTCGACTTCTTCGGGACGTGGTGTCCGCCCTGTATCGAACAGATGCCGGCCCTCGGCGAGGCGAACGACCGCGTGGGTGACCGGGTGACGTTCGTCTCGGTGACGACGGAGGCGGTGGGTCGGTCGGTGACGGAAGCCGAGGTGGCCGAGTGGTGGCGCGAACACGACGGCGACTGGCTCGTGGCCGCCGACCCGACGGTCGCACTGTTCAGCCGGCTCGGCGCGAGCAGCTTCCCGACCGCGGTCGTTCTCGACGCATCCGGTCGGATCCGATGGTCGGAGGCTGGCGTCCACAGCGCCGAGACGCTCGTCGGACAGATCGAGGCCGCCCTCCCGTGATCGCGAGCCGCGCCCGGCGATGACCGGACCCGCGATCGCGACCGACCTCTCGTTCGCGGTCGCCGCCGGCGTCGCCACGTTCTTTTCGCCGTGTGCGTACCCGTTATTGCCGGGATACGTCGGCTTCTACGTGAACCAGACGGACGCGACGGAGGCGTCGATCGCGGGTGCCGGCGCCCGCGGGGTCGCCGCCGCCGTCGGCGTGCTCGCGACGTTCGGCGTGCTCGCGGGGGCGACCGTTCGAGTGGGTAACGCGACGCTCGCGAACGTCACCGTGTTCGAGGTGCTCGTCGGCGGGCTCCTCGTCGTGGGAGGCGTCCTCGTCGCCGCCGGCCGAACCCCCTCGGTCTCGGTGCCGCTGCCGAAACGGCGGGCGAGCGTGCTCGGGTTCGGGCTCTTCGGAGCGGGGTACGCGCTGGCCGGTGCCGGCTGTGTCGCGCCGGTCTTTCTCGCGGTGATCGCCCGTTCGATCGCGTTACCGGCCGGGACGGCCGCGCTCGTGGTACTCACCTACGCCGGGGTCGTCGCGGCGCTGATGGCGGCGACGACGGTCGCGACGGGAGTCGGACTCGTGAGCAACGCGGGTCGGCTCACGGCGTACGCAGGCGGGCTGAAGCGGCTCGCCGGCGTGGTGATGGCGCTCGCCGGCGTCGGACAGCTCTACCTCGCGCTCGTCGTCTACTGAGGGCGACGCCGCCACCGTACTGGCGGTCACCGTCGACCCAAACAGACCCGCGAGCGCGCCCTTTTTGCCCGTCCCGCGCACACGGCGGGTATGCACGCTGGTGTCATCGCCGTTCAAGGCGACGTGGCCGAACACGCCGAGGCCGTTCGTCGCGCTGCGGCCGCACACGACACGGACGCGACGGTCGTCGAGATCCGTGAGGCGGGGGTCGTTCCCGACTGCGACGTGCTGCTCATGCCGGGCGGTGAGTCGACGACGATCTCACGCCTGCTTCACCGCGAGGGGATCGCCGCGGAGATACGCGAGCACGTCGCCGCCGGAAAGCCGGTGCTCGCGACGTGTGCCGGCCTCATCGTCTGCTCGCGCGACGCGAAAGACGACCGGGTCGACGCGCTCGGGCTCGTCGACGTCTCCGTCGACCGCAACGCGTTCGGCAGACAGAAGGACTCCTTCGAGGCCGAGATCGCCGTCGACGAACTCGCGAGCCCCTTCCACGCCGTCTTCATTCGGGCGCCGCTCATCGACGACGTCGGCGAGGACGTCGAGGTGCTCGCGACGGTCGACGATCGACCGGTTGCGGTGCGTGACGGTCCAGTGGTGGCCACCTCGTTCCACCCCGAGCTCACCGCCGACCCCCGGATCCACGACCTGGCGTTTTTCCCGGCGGAGGCGGTGCAAGCGTGACAGACGAGGCGGAACACGACGGGGCCGTGCTCGACGAGTTGTTCGCCACGATCGAAGCGCGAAAGCAAGACCTCCCGGACGACTCGTACACCACCTCGTTGTTCACACACGAGAAGGGTGAAAACGCCGTCTTAGAGAAGATCGGCGAGGAGGCGACGGAGACGATCCTCGCGGCGAAAGACGACGACTGCGACGGGCTCACCGCCGAGAGCGCCGACCTCGTCTACCACCTGCTGGTGGTGCTCTCGATGAAGGATCTCGACGTGGACGCCCTCAGAGACGAGCTCCGTGACCGATTCTGATCGGCTACCGTTCGCGTTCGAGTTCGCGGTCGATCTCGTCGGTCGAGTTGGCCTCCAGCTCGCTGGCGAGTCGTCGCTCGAACTCCGCCTCGTCGATCTGTCCCTCGACGTACTGTCGTCGCAGGCGGTCCTGTGGGCTCTCTGTGACATCACTGGACGACGTCGACGAGGACCACGAGTCGCCGAGTGGGTCTGCGTCGACAGACGCGTCGTCGCCGCCAAAGAGCCAGGATCCCGCCCGATACGCGACGTAGGCGACCCCGACGAGGAGCGCGAGAGTGACGATCCCGGAGACGACCGCCCACGCGAGACTCAGGATCGCCGAGACGACGGAGACGAGCACGCTGACCCCGATCAGGATCGCAAGCGCGATCGCGGCGTAGGTGAGGGCCTTCTTGCTGTCCATACCAGTGGATGACACAGCGGCGCGAAAATACCTTGCGACGCGTTCGAGTCTCGACCGGGTCGAGCGGCTGGCACAGGGGCCACCACGGGATGGAAAGCTATACGACGCCGACCCGACCACGACTATATAAGCAGATGTCTCAGGAGGCTTACGACCACACCGCAGTCGAACGCCGGTGGCAGGAGGCGTGGGACGACGCCGACGTGTACCGAACGCCGGACGACGTCGAAGACCCGACGTACGTCCTCGGGATGTACCCGTACCCGTCCGGAAAACTCCACATGGGACACGTCCGCAACTACACGATCACCGACGCGTACGCGCGATACCGTCGGATGCGTGGCGACGACGTGCTCCACCCCATGGGGTGGGACGCCTTCGGCTTGCCCGCCGAGAACGCGGCCAAAGAGCGCGACACGAACCCACGGGAGTGGACGAGAGACTGCATCGACACCATGCGCGAGCAGATGCGGTCGATGGGGTTCGGCTACGACTGGGAGCGCGAGATCGCCACCTGTACGCCCGAGTACTACCGCTGGAATCAGTGGCTGTTCAGCCAGTTTCACGAGGCGGGGCTCGTCGACCGGCACGAAGCCGAGGTGAACTGGTGTCCCTCCTGTGAGACCGTGCTCGCGGACGAGCAGGTCGAAGGCGACGACGAGCTGTGTTGGCGGTGTGACACGCCGGTCGAGGCCCGCGAACTCGACCAGTGGTTCCTCGAGATCACCGCGTACGCCGACGAGCTGTTGACCGCCATCGACGACCTCGACGGGTGGCCCGCCTCGGTTCGACAGATGCAGCGGAACTGGATCGGCCGCCAACACGGGACCACACTGGAGTTCGAGGTGGCGGGCCACGGCACCGTCGAGGCGTTCACCACCCGGGTCGACACGATCTACGGCGCGACCTGTTTCGCGCTCGCACCCGACCACCCGATCAGCGAAGCGCTGGCCGCCGAAGACGACGCAGTCCGTCGGTTCATCGAGGAGGAGGCCGACCCGGAGGGCGACGAGCCGAACGGCGTCGAGACCGGACTCACCGCGACGAATCCCGCCACGGGCGCTGAGATCCCCGTCTTCGTCGCCGACTTCGTCCTCTCGGACGTGGGGACGGGCGCGTTGATGGCTGTCCCCGCTCACGACGACCGCGACCACGCGTTCGCGACGAAGATGGGCGTCGACATCGAGCCCGTGGTCGCGCCCGAGCCCGACGACTGGGACGGGTCGACCGCCGGATCCGGAGACGATACGCTTCCGGAGGCTCCGGACGTGAGCGAGACGGCGTTCACGGACGACGGCGTCGTGATCGACTCCGGCGCGTACAGCGGGCTCGACAGCGAGACCGCACGCGAGCGGCTGACCGCGGACCTCAAGCGCGCCGCGGCGAGCACCCAGTACCAGCTGCGCGACTGGGGTATCTCCCGCCAGCGCTACTGGGGGACCCCGATCCCGGTCGTTCACTGTGACGACTGCGGACCGGTGCTCGTGCCCAATGACGAGCTCCCCGTCGAGCTGCCGGCGTTCGTCAACACGACCGGCAACCCGCTCGACGCGGCCGACGAGTGGAAACGGACGACGTGTCCGTCCTGTGGCGAGCCGGCCACCCGCGAGACGGACACGATGGACACGTTCGTCGACTCCTCGTGGTACTTCCTGCGATACGTCTCACCCGGGCTCGAGGACGCCCCCTTCGACCTCGAGCGCGCGAACGACTGGATGCCGGTCGACCAGTACGTCGGCGGGATCGAACACGCGGTGATGCACCTGTTGTACTCGCGGTTTTTCACCAAGGTGTTGGCCGACGAGGAAGGGCTCGACCACCGCGAGCCGTTCACGAACCTGCTCGCACAGGGGATGGTTCAGCTCGACGGCGAGAAGATGTCGAAATCGAAGGGGAACGTCGTCTCGCCCCAGCGGATAGTCGAGGAGTACGGCGCGGACACGGCGCGGCTGTTCATGATGCAGGCGGCCCAGCCCGAGCGCGACTTCGACTGGTCCGAAGAGGGGGTGCGGTCGACCCACCGATTCCTCACGCGCCTGCGTGAGGCCGTCGAGCGGTACGCAGCAGCGAAGCGGGGCGGCGAGGGGGGCGGCACCCCGGCCGACGACCGCGACTCGGCCGACGACCGCGACCCGGCCGCCGACCGCGATCCGACCGACGAGTACGTCGCCGCCGAGATCGACGCGGCCGTCGCCATCGCAGGCGCGGAGTACGACGACCTGACGTTCAACGTCGCTCTCCGAGAGGCACAGGACCTCGTCGGGACGCTCCGCGGGTACCGCGAGTACGTCGACCCGCACCCGACGGTGTACGAGCGCGGCCTCGACGCCGCAGTTCGGCTGCTCGCGCCGGTCGCTCCGCACCTCGCCGAGGAGCTGTGGGAGCGGCTCGGTCGCGACGGCTTCGTCGTCGACGCCGACTGGCCGACTGCATCCGTCGACCGCGAGACCGTCGACCGTCGCCGTCGGTTGGTAGAAAAGACCCGTGAGGACGTCCGCGACATCGTCGACGTCGCCGGCATCGACGACCCGGAACGAATCGACGTCGTCGTCGCACCGGACTGGAAGTACGACGCCCTCGAACTCGCGATCGAGAGCGACGCCGACAACCTGATCGGCGAGCTGATGGGGGAGGCACACATCCGCGAGCAGGGCGACGCGGCCGCCGCCTACGGACAGGACCTCCAGGCGACCCGCGAGGCGCTCCAGTACACGCTTACCGGCGACGAAGAGTACGCCGCGCTACAGTCCGCGGGGTGGCTCATCGAGCGCGAGTTCGACGCCGCGGTCGTCGTCGCGCGGGCCGACGACGCAGCGGACAACGTTGCGCGGAAGGCGGAGCCGGGACGGCCCGCGATCGACATCACGGAGTAGCGACCCCCGGAAGGATTTACGCCCCGCCCTCGTCGGCTGTGGTATGAGCGACCGAGAACCCGGGGCGCACGACGCGGCACACGCCGACGAGATCGACGCCGAAGACGCCTGCGCTGGCGACGAAGACGATCCGTACGCGGCCGCGACGGCGGCGATGGCGCGGGGTGAGTTTACCGAGGATCCGGTCCGGGTGGCCGCCCGGTTGGACGCCGCCGACCCACTCGCCGAACTGGCCGATCGGTTCGTCGTTCCCGACGACCGGCTCTACATGGACGGCAACTCGCTCGGGCCCGCGAGCGACGCCGCACTGGCGAGTCTCGAGCGTGTGGTCGACGAGTGGCGCGACCTGCTCATCGGTGGGTGGACCGACGCCGACCCGCCGTGGTTCGACGTCGGCGAACGACTCGGCACGGCGCTCGCACCGCTGGTCGGCGCCCGCCCCGAGGAGGTGGTGGTCGGCAACTCGATCACGGTGAACATCCACACCCTCGTCGGGACGTTCCTCGACGCCCTGCTGGCCGGGGACGGACCGAGCCGGGCCGGTCACCCCGCGGCCGACGGGACGTGGGACACAGCCGTCGACCCGGCCGTGGTGGTCAACGAACTCGACTTCCCCTCGGACCACTACGCGATCCGCGCCCAGCTCCGCCAGCGCGGGATCGACCCCGAAGCGAAGCTCCGCGTCGTCGAGAGCCGAGACGGACGAACGATCGACCCGCGAGACGTCGAGGCAACGCTCGAGGCACACGACGACGTCGGGATCGTATTCATGCCGACGGCGCTGTATCGGTCGGGGCAGTTGTTCGACGTCGACCGAATCGCGACCGCGGCACACGCTGCCGGCGCGTACGCCGGCTTCGACGCCGCCCACTCGGTCGGGGCAGTACCGCACGCCTTCGACGACGCCGGCGTCGACTTCGCGATGTGGTGTACGTACAAGTACCTCAACGCGGGGCCCGGCGCCGTCGGCGCGCTGTTCGTCGCAGAGCGACACCACGGACGCACGCCCGCGCTCGCCGGGTGGTGGGGCCACGAGAAGGCGACTCAGTTCGAGATGAACGCGCAGTTCACGCCCGCCGGGACTGCCGGGGCGTGGCAGATCGGCACCCCGCCGCTGCTCGCGGCTGCCCCGCTCGAGGGCGCCGTCGAGATCCTGCGAGAGGCGGGCATCGACCGACTCCGTACGAAGTCGCTCGCACTCACCGACTTCCTCATCGCGCTGGTCGACGACCGGCTCTCCGAGGTTTCGATCGGAACGCCGCGCGACCACGACGCCCGCGGGGGCCACGTCGCGCTGGAGCACCCAGACGCGAGACGACTGAGCGAGGCGCTGACCGACCGCGGCGTCGTCGTCGACTTCCGGCCACCGAACGTGGTGCGGGTGTGTCCGGCCGCGCCGTACACCGGTTTCGCGGACGTCCTCGAGGTGGTTGACCGCATCGAGGCGATACTCGAAACGGGTGCCCACGAGGCGTACGCCGCGAGTGGCGGTGGCGTGACGTGACCGAGACGTGAACGTGACGTGACCGAGACGTGAGCACGGGCGACGCGAGGCGTGTGCAGACCGGGCGACGGGCTTAATCCGCGGAACGCCCAATGATCGGCGATGGCTGAACCGGCAGGGATGGGCGCGTTCACCCACCTCGGGTCCGACGTTCGAGGCGCACTCTCCGACCGGGGGTTCACCACCCCGACGGAGCCACAGCGCGAGGCGATCCCCCCGCTCGCGGCCGGCGAGAACGTCCTCGTGTTGGCGCCGACCGGAACCGGAAAGACAGAGACGGCGATGCTTCCGGTGTTGGACGCGATCCACGAGGCACGGGACGCGCCCGGCGACGAGCCACGCGAGGGGATATCGGCGCTGTACATCACCCCGTTGCGGGCGCTCAACCGCGACATGATGGACCGGCTTGCGTGGTGGGGCGATCGGCTCGACGTCGAGGTCGCGGTGCGTCACGGCGACACCTCACAGTACGAGCGGTCGACGCAGGCAGACGACCCCCCGGACGTGCTCATCACGACACCAGAGAGCCTCCAGGCGATCCTGACCGGGTCGAAGATGCGGGTCGCGCTCGAAGCCGTCGCCCACGTCGTGATCGACGAGGTACACGAGTTGGCCTCGGCCAAACGCGGCGCACAGCTCACCGTCGGGCTCGAGCGCCTCCGGCGGGTCGCCGGTCCGTTCCAGCGGATTGGACTCAGTGCGACGGTGGGCTCACCCGACGCGGTCGGTCGGTTCCTCGTCGGGTGTGGTCGGCGCGATCCGGACCGACCTGGCGACCGCGCGTTCGAGACGGTCGAAGTCGCTGCCGGCAGTCGGACCGACGTGCGAGTCTGTGACCCGCCGATAACCGATCGGGATTCCCAACTCGCTGGTGAGCTCGCGATCGACGAGACCACCGCGAGTCACGTCCGGACGATCCGTGAGACGGTCCGCGAGCACGCCTCCACGCTCGTCTTCGTCAACACGCGACAGACTGCGGAGGCGCTCGGGTCGCGGTTCAAGACGCTCGAAGAGCGCGATCGGGCGGCCGGCGAGGACCCGCCGACGATCGAGATCCACCACGGGTCGCTCTCGAAAGACGTCCGGATCGACGTCGAAGACCGATTCAAATCCGGTGCGGTCGACGGGCTCGTCTGTACGTCCTCGATGGAACTCGGCATCGACGTGGGCCGTGTCGACCACGTGGTCCAGTACGGGAGCCCCCGCGAGGTCGCCCGGCTGCTCCAGCGCGTCGGGCGGGCGGGACACCGTCGCGACCGTGTCTCGCGCGGGACGGTCGTCGCGCAGGGCGGTGACGACACCCTCGAAGCGATGGCGATAACCCGGCGGGCCGAGGCGGGCCTCGTCGAGCCGGCGTCAATTCACCACGGCAGCCTCGATACGGTGGCCAATCAGATCGTCGGCGTCGTCATGGATGAAGGCGACATTCACGCCCGGACGGTGTACGAGACGATCACGAACGCCTACCCGTTTGCCGACCTTACCGAGGCGACATTTCAGGAGGTCGTCCGCGAGCTCTCGGGGAACCGATTGCTGTGGCTCGATGAGGAGTCGGATACCCTCTCGACGTCCGGCGGAACCTGGCAGTACTTTTATGCGAACCTCTCGATGATCCCCGACGAGTCGACCTACGAAGTGTACGACCTGTCGTCGAGACGCGGCATCGGCACGCTCGACGAGCGGTTCGTCGTCAACTTTGCTGGACCAGGCGAGACGTTCATTCAGCGCGGCGAGATGTGGCGGATCACGGAAATCGACGAGGAGGAAGAACGGGTCGAGGTGACGCCGATCGACGACCCGACCGGTGAGGTGCCGTCGTGGATCGGCCAGGAGATCCCGGTTCCCGAGCCAGTTGCCGCCGAAGTCGGGCAGATCCGTCGTGCGGTCGCCGACGCGCTCGCAGCCGGGTCGACACCAGAAGCAGTCGCGAGCGACCTCGCCGAGCGCTATCCAGTCGACGAGCGAACCGTCGCCGCGGCGATCGAATCGATCGTTGACCACGTCGAGGCGGGACACCCGGTCCCGACCGACGAGCAGGTCGTGATCGAAGCGAGCGCGCGCACCGTCGCGGTCAACGCCACGGTCGGTCACGCGGTCAACGAGACGCTTGCGCGACTACTCGCCGCACTCGTTGGGCAACGAACCGGGTCGTCGGTGGGGATGGACGTCGGTCCCTATCGGGTCGAGTTCGAGGTGCCGGGCGGGGTCGGACCGAGCGCGTTCCGGGCGGTCCTCGAGACGACGGATCCGGACGGGCTCGCCGCGTACCTCGAGATAGCCCTCGGCAACGCCGACGCCCTGAAGTTCACCCTCGCGCAGGTGGCCGCGAAGTTCGGCGCGGTCAAGCGGTACCGCGAGGGGCGGGGGCGCTTCGGCGGCGATCGACTGCTCGCCGCCTTAGAGGACACGCCCGTCTACGAGGAGGCACTCCGAGAGGTGTTTCACGCCGACCTCGCCGTCGAGGAGACGGCGGATCTGCTCGCGGCGATCCAAGCCGGGGACCACGGTCTCGCGACTGCCCGCGAGCGAACGCCGATCGGCACGGCGGGGCGGTCGGCGGGAACGGAATTCCTCGTGCCCGAGAACGCCGACGCAGACGTGATCGAGACGGTCCGCGAGCGCATCCAGAACGACCGGGTGATCCTGTGTTGTTGTCACTGTCACGAGTGGGATCGAACGACGAAGGTGCGGCGCGTTCGCGAGCAGCCCGAGTGTCCCGCGTGCGGATCGACGCGGATCGCCGCGTTGAACCCGTGGGACGACGAGACCGTCGCGGCGATCCGTGCCGAACGAAAAGACGACGAACAAGAGCGGCGCACGAAGCGCGCACACCGCGCCGCGAGCCTGGTGCAGACGCACGGAAAACAGGCGGTGATCGCGATGGCAGCCCGTGGCGTCGGCCCGCACAACGCCGCCCGTATCATCAATCGACTGCGCGAAGACGAGACCGAGTTCTACCGCGACGTGTTGCGCCAGGAGCGGGAGTACGCCCGGACGAAGTCGTTTTGGGACTGATCGGACGATCGCACGCCGCCTCGATCGCGTCACCGGTGGACGAACGTCCAGTAATCGTGTGCTGTCCGGAGATGTACGTCAGTAACGATTGTTATAGAACGAGGATCGTCGGGAATGGACACGACCCTTCGACACTCTTGGACGGCGCGTGCGGAATGTGCCACGATCCGGTAGCGGCTGACATATTAGCTGACTGATCCACATGTTTATGTACTTGCTGACGAAAGCTGACTTCGTTCCATGGCTAGTTCAGACCCGGAGATGGACCGACGAGCGTTTTTGAAGGCGACCACGGCCGGCAGCGCGGTCGGCATGACCGCACTGGCGGGCTGTACCGGCGGCGGTGGTGAAGGCGGTGAGGGCGGCGACGGCGAGAGTGGCGACGGCGGCAGCGGTGGCGAAAGCGAGGGCGACGGTGAGAGCGTCGAGAGCAACCTGCCGACGTACACCTACACGAACAACGCACAGGCATACAATCCCCCACGACACGACGCGATCAACCTAATCGCGACCCAGTTCGACGAGGAACTCGGCTTGGACGTCGAAGTCGACGTCCTGGAGTGGGGAACGCTGTACAGCCGGGTGACCGAAGAGTACGACTACAGCTTCTCGACGTGGCACACGTTCTTCGTCTCCGAGCCGGTGACGGAGCTGAACAACCTACTCAACTCGGGGAACACCGACCCCGGACAGGGCAACTACTCGGGGTACGCCAACAGCGAGGTCGACGACCTCATGACCAGCTATCTCGGTGAGCCCGACGCCGACACCCGCGTCGAGCAGGCCCACCAGATCCAGCAGATCCTGATGGACGAGGTGCCGATGATGCCCATCGCACAGATGCCACAGGCGGCCATCTTCAACAACAACCAGGTGAGCAACTGGCAGGCGGACCTCGCGAACGGGTTCAACTCCTACTGGACGATGATCAACCTGGAGATGGAAGGCGACGAAACCGTCCTGAAGGGATACTGGCCCGAGACGCTCTCGACGATGAACGTGCTCGGTCACAACGACGAGAGCAAACACGTCTACCAGTTCAACATGATGTACGACTACCTGGTCCAGCTCAACAACAACGCCGAGCCGGACCCGGAGGTCAGCCTCGCGACGGACTGGAACCGGGTCGACGAGACCACGATGGAGTACACCATCCGGACGGACCACTCGTGGCACGACGGCGAGGACCTCACCGCCGAGGACGTCGCGTTCTCGTACAACTACATCAACGAGAACGAGGTGCCGCTGTACTCCACGCAGTCACAGTACCTCGAGAGCGCGGAAGTCGTCGACGAGGAGACGGTCCGAGTCAACATGGCCGAGCCGCTGGGGCCGTTCAACCTCGCGGTCGCCAACCTGCTGCCCATCATCCCCGAGCACAAGTGGGCCGACCGCGAGAACCCCAGCCAACAGAACATCCAAGAGCCGGTCGGCAGCGGCCCGATGATGTTCGACTACTGGGAGCAGGGCAGCGAGTTCGGGATGGTTCGGTTCGACGACCACTTCGCGCCCGTCGACTTCGAGCGCCGGTTCTGGCGGGTCATCCCCGAGGCGTCGACCGTGTGGGAGAATCTCATCAGCGGCGACCTCAACTACGAGCCGTTCGGGCGCATCGACCGGCAGCTCGACCAGAACCAGTCCAACGAGAACATCGGGACCCAGTTCAACGTCGCGCCGACGTTCTGGCACTTCACGCCGAACGAGCGCCAGACGGGACTGGACGACCCCGAGATGCGGAAGGCGCTCGCAGAGACCATCCCGCGGACGGCCATCGTCGACCAGCTCCTCTTCGGCTTCCCGGACCCCGGATTCAACGTCGTCTCCCCTGCGTTCGGACCGCTCCACACCGAGGACGTCACCGAGTACGAAGAGAGCGTCGAGGCCGCCCGCACCCGCCTCCAAGAGGCCGGCTACAGCTACGCCGACGACGGCACGCTCATCGCCCCGAGCGAGTAACCACCCACACCACCAGTTCGCCACACCCGACACCCACACCACCAGCCGTGATCAACCACCATGGGAAAAGCTAGTTTCGTCCTCAGACGTACGCTCCAGCTCGTCGTGACGCTGTGGGCGGTCGGAACAGTCCTCTTCGGGCTGTTCCGGCTCATGCCCGGCGACCCGACCTCGTACGTCGTCTCCTCACAGATGACCCAGGAGGCCCGCCAGCGGCTCATCGAGAGCTACGGCCTCAACGACCCGCTCCACGTGCAGTACATCCGGTTCCTCGAGAACCTCCTCGCGTTGAACTTCGGGCAGTCGTTCCACTCGAACCAGCCGGTCACCGACGTGATCGCGACGTACCTCCCGAACACCCTGGTGTTGATGCTGACCGCGTTCGTGATCGCGTACGTGCTCGGGATCACCCTCGGCGTGCTGTCCGGGTGGTACCGTGGCTCGCGGTTCGAACGGACGACGGTCGTCACCGCGCTGACCGCCCGGAGTGTACCCACCTTCTACGTCGGGCTGATCGTGTTGTGGATCTTCGGGGCGACGTTCAACGTGATCCCGATGAGCGGGATGACGAGTCTCGGCACGGGCGGGCAGAACACCGGCTTTTTCGACATGGTGTTCACCGCCGACTTCCTCAAACACCTCGCCGCGCCCGCGTCGGTGTTGGCGTTCTACTACATGGGCTACCCGCTGTTGATCATGCGGTCGAGCATGCTCGAGGTGCTCTCGGAGGACTTTATCGACGTCTGCCGGGCGAAAGGCCTCACCGAGCGGACGATCATGTTCAAACACGCAGCACGCAACGCCCTCCTCCCCATCGTCACGGCGGCAGCGATCGCGTTGGGCTACGCCGTCGGCGGGAGCGTCCTCATCGAGACCGTGTTCGCGTGGCCGGGAATCGGCCGTGAGATGGTCAGAGCGGTGCTCAGACGCGACTTCCCCGTCGCACAGGGGACGTTCATCGTGCTCGCGTCGACGATCATCTTCCTCAACTTCGTCGCGGACCTGGCGTACGGCTACCTTGACCCGCGCGTGACGTACGACTAACAATGGCACAAGAAGAACAATCGGGCCGGTCGATATACACCGACCTCGACGAGACGACGGGCGGCGAAGAGATCGACAAGTGGCGGCGGACGCTCCGCCTCTGGCGGGAGACGCTGAACGAACACTGGGGGTTGTTGACCGACGAGCTGTCGGTCAGGCTCTCGATGCTCACCGTCGCCGGGTTCGTGCTCATCGCGATATTCGCTCCGTTCATCGCGACCCACCAGCCGCTCCAGCGGCAGTACCAGGGCGAGGCGGGCATCATCATCGACAAGTGGGCCGAGCCGTCGCTTCTCGGTGCCGACAGCGGCTACCTGCTCGGGACGACCGCCGAGGGGTTCGACATATTCAGCCAGCTCGTCTACGGGACACGCGCGGCACTCCTGGTCGGGCTCATCGCGGCGGTGTTCACCGCGGGTATCGGCACGCTCGTCGGGCTCGTCGCCGGCTACTACGGCGGGCGGGTCGACGACGCGCTGATGCGGATCGTCGACTTCCTGTACGGGATGCCGCTGTTGCCGACGGTCATCGTCCTCGTCGCGGTGTTGGGACCGAACCTCTGGAACATCATCCTCGCGCTCATCATCCTGCAGTGGCGCTCTACGGCGCGGGTCATTCGGTCCCAGTCGCTCTCGCTCCGCGAGCGGCCGTTCGTAAAGGCCGCCGAAGTCGCCGGCGCGGGCGACTGGCACATCATCAGTCGGCACCTCGCGCCCAACGTGCTCCCGATGACGTTCCTCTACGGTTCCTTCGGGATCGCGTGGGCGATCCTCGCCGAGGCGGGCGTCTCGTTCATCGGCCTCGGCGACCCGAACACGGTGTCGTGGGGAACGATGCTGCAGGCCTCGCGTGCGTACTCGGCGCTCTCGTTCGGCGCCTGGTGGTGGTTCGTTCCGCCTGGAATCTGTATCGGGCTGCTCGTCATCAGCGGCTTCCTCATCGGCCGTGGCTACGAAGAGATCACCAACCCTAAGTTACAATGAGTCAACTCGAAGTCGAAGACCTCGAAGTCTACTACGAGACCGAAGACGGGCCGGCCCAGGCGGTCGACGGCGTCTCGTTCACGCTCGAAGAGGGCGAGAACCTCGGTATCGTCGGCGAGTCGGGCTGTGGAAAGACCACGCTCGCGAAGTCGATCATCGGCATCCTCCCGGACGCGGGGTACGTCAACGACGGGAGCATCCGGTTCAAAGGCGAGGACCTGACGACGCTTTCTGAGCCGGAGCGACGCCGCCTCAAGTGGGAAGAGATCTCCATGATCGCCCAGTCGGCGATGAACTCGCTCGACCCGGTGTACACGATCCGCGAGCAGATCGTCGAGGCGATAGAGACGCACCGACCGGGCACCGGCCGGGTAGAGTCGACCGAGATCGTCACCGAGATGTTCGAACTCGTCGGGTTAGACCCCGAGCGCGCAGACGACTACCCCCACCAGTTCTCCGGCGGGATGCGTCAGCGGGCGATGATCGCGATGGCGCTGGCGCTCGAGCCCTCGCTGATCTTGGCCGACGAGCCGACCACCGCGCTCGACGTGATCATGCAAGACCAGATCCTGAAACGGATCGGCACGATCCAAGACGAGGTCAACTCCTCGATGCTCGTGATCACCCACGACGTGAGCGTCGTCGCCGAGACGTGCGACCGCGTCATCGTGATGTACGCGGGCAAGATCGCCGAGGAGGGACCCGTCGAGGAGATATTCGGCCAGCCGTACCACCCGTACACGATCGGGTTGAAGCGGGCGTTTCCGAACATCCGCGAGTCGAGCCAGGACCTGCTCTCTATCGCCGGCTACCCGCCGGAGCTCGTCGACCCGCCCGAGGGGTGTCGGTTCGCCGAGCGGTGTCCGATGGCGACCGAGAAGTGTCGCACCGAGGAGCCGGACGCACAGTACCACGAGGGGCTCCGCTCGTACTGCCACTACGCCGACCAAATCGACGCGGAGCTGCGCCCGTACGCCGACGACCCGACGACGTGGAAACAGACGGCCGCGGCGACGGACGGTGGGGTGGAAGAATGAGCGGGCGCGACGTCCTGTTGGAGGTCGAAAACCTCGAGAAACACTTCAAAGTCAACCAGGGGTGGATCGCGAGCATCCTCGAGTCGATCGGCGGCGGCGAGCCGGAGTACGTCCACGCGGTCGACGGCGTGAGCTTCGAGCTGCGCGAGGGCGAGACGCTCGGGTTGGCCGGCGAGTCCGGGTGTGGAAAGACCACGACGGGCATGTCGCTGGTGAAGCTCCACGAACCGACCGGCGGGGACATCGTCTACGACGACACGCGGCTGTCGGAGGCGACGGACGCGGAGGTCACCCGGTTCAGACAGAACGCACAGATGATCTTCCAAGACCCCTTCGAGAGTCTGAACCCACGGATGACGGTGTACGACACCGTCGCCGAGCCGTTGCGGATCCACGACGTCCGCAACGAGACGGCCCGGGTCGAGCGCGCGCTCGAATTCGCCGAGTTACAGCCCGCAGAGCACTACTTCGACCAGTATCCCCACGAGCTCTCCGGTGGGCAACGACAGCGGGTCGCTATCGCCCGGGCGCTCGTGTTGGACCCCGACTTCATCGTCGCCGACGAGCCCGTCTCGATGCTCGACGTCAGCCTGCGCGCCGGCGTGCTCTCGCTTCTCGACCGGATGACAGACGAGTTCGGGCTCTCCGTGGTGTACATCAGCCACGACCTATCGCTTCTCAGACACATGTGCGACCGGCTGGCGATCATGTACATGGGGAAGATCGTCGAGAAGGGGCCGACCGATCAGGTGATCGAGGACCCACAACACCCGTACACGCGGGCGCTCATCGACGCGGTACCCGTCCCGGACCCAGACGTGGGCCGCGAGCGAGTCGAGTTGCAAGGAGAGGTCGGCGACGTCATCGACGTGCCGAGCGGCTGTCGGTTCAAAGACCGCTGTCCGTCGTACATCGGCGACGTCTGTGACCAGGTGGTGCCGCCGCTCGAAGCAAAACGCGAGTTCGAGCAGGCGGTCGCGTGTCACCTCTACGAGAGCGCCGAAGGGTACGACCCGTACGCCGAGATGGATGGCCCGCGTGCGTCGGGAACAGCGGACAGCGCCGAGTCGACACCAGCCGACGACTAACGCGAGGCCGAAAGCGGCGCGGAGAGCCGTACGCCGGGGGCCGTCACCGCGAACGGCAGCCGAGATTTGTGTTTCTCACAGACGCCCGTGACCGTCTCGCGAGTGACGCCGATGTGCGAGAGACTCGCGAGGACGCTCGGATCGTACTCGAGGGCGAGAGTCTCGAGCCGGCCGGCCGGCGTTCCGTCGACGAGCCGGTATCCCTCGGCGATCGGGAACGACGCGGTGCCGCGGTCGGGGCGGTCGGTGGTCATCTCGTCGATGTCTTTCGCGTAGAGGACGCTCGCCGGAAAGACGCCGGCGCGCTGCACTCGCTCGAACTCGTCGCGGAGCCACGGGGTACCGAACCGTTCCACGTAGACGTCGGCACCGTCACGGAGGGTCGTCGCGTCCGCGTCGCCGGGGGCCACCTCGAGGTGACGGGCGTGGATGCGCGGGGGCTCGGTGAAGCCGAGGCTGGGAACGCTGTGGCCCGCCGGCTCCGTCTCGTGGTCTGCCGCAGCGGTCGTGTTGTGGAGCAGCCGACGGACCGTGCCGTCCGCGACGAGCGTCACGGGTGTAGTCGGTCGCACCTCGGCGTCGTACGCTCGCGCGGCCCACGAGCCGGCACGGACGGTGTCGTCGATCCGAAGCGCCGGGGGGCCGATCTCGTCGCCGACGGCGTACGGGCTCAGCCCCATGTAGCGGGCGTCGGCCTCGAGCGCGTGTGCGACGAGGTGAAAGAGCTGTCCGGCAGCGCGAGGACTCAACGCGACGGTCGACTCACCGGAGACGAGCGACCCGTCCGCGTCGACCGACGCGCGGTCGGCGTCGACGAGCCGCTCGAGGTCGTCGGCCGCCGCCGCGATGCGGTCGGGGATCGTCTCGAGGAACGCCGCGCCCGCCGTCGAGCCGGCGTGTCGGCGAACCTTCGGGCCGTCGACGGGAGTGAGGCTGAACGCCAGCTGCGCACGGTCGAGCGTGGTCTGCACGACGCTCCCGGTGGTCGTTCCCATCGCCTCTTCGATGTGAGCGTCGGTGTAGTCGACCCAGCGCCGCTCGAGTGCGAGGCCCTCGGTGTGAGCGAGGCCCGCATCGATCGCGTCGACGACGTCGTCGACGTCGACCGTGTCGAGACCGGTCTCGGCCCAGCCGCCGTGGGTCGCGCGGTGTCTCGTGTACGCGTCGAACCGCCCGGGCTCGGACTGAGCGAGCACCTCGCCGCTGCGGATCGCCCGGTCGGCCACGTCTCGAAGGCTCTCGTCGTCGAGCGAGGTCGTGTAGCGGTAGTCGGCGGCACCGTTCGCGAAGACCCGCAGCCACACGCCCGTCTCGGTGAACGCGGTGCGGTTTCGGGGACCGTCGCCGGTGACGACGAGGTCGGTCTTCTCCTGGTAGACGCCGCCGACCTCCGCGTACGCCACCGCGTCGTCGTCCTCGAACTCCTCGAGCAGGCGGTCCATCGCGTCCAGCGCGGCCTCGCGGTCGTCGCTCATCCTGAGACGCTACGCCGGTCCCGTACATGAAGCCGGTGGAGACCGGCGGGCCTCGATCAGCGGTCGTGGCCGTCGGACTGTGCCTCCGCTTCGGCCTCGTATCGCTCGGCGAGACGCTTCTCGCGGCGTTTCTTCCGGTACTCCCAGTAGCCGGCGACGAGGACGAGAACAGCGAGTGCCCCGCCGCGAAGCGGCGCACCGGTGAGCGCGAAGTAGCCGAACGCGGCGACGGCGAACGCGAGCGAGAGTCCGAGCGTCGCTTTCGCCCACCGCTGGCTGGGAATACGGAGACGGCGCACGGCCAGGAACGTGTTAGCTCGCGTCGCCGTACGTCTCTTCGAGGTACGCGACGATGTCCGTGCTCTCTGGCATCCCCTCGACCCCGTTCGCCTCGTCGACGAGGACGGGAACGCCGGTCTGGCCGCTCACCGCCTCGACTTCTGTTCGCTCGTCGTGGGCTCTCGGGACGCTCACCGACTCGTACTCAAGATCGAGCTCGGCGAGCGTCTCTCGCACCGTCGCACAGTACGGGCAGCCGGACAGCTCGTACAGCGTCAGGTCTGTCATCGAACCGTCGTAGATCCTACGAGGATAAAGAAGTCCGTGATCGGTGCGCGGAGCGCGCACGACCGCGGGGCGCGTCCACGTGCGTGTCCGGTTAGAGGATGAGCCCGCGGGTCTGGAGCACGTAGTAGCCGGCCAGGAGGACCGCGATGACGTACTGGCCGAGGCGGACCTCGTCGTACTCGCCAACGGCGATCTTGATGAGCGGGTACGCGATGATCCCAGCAGCGAGGCCGTCGGCGATGGAGTAGGCGAACGGCATGACCGTGACGGTGAGCCCCGCAGAGACGGTCCAGGCGGGGTCCGACCAGTCGACCTCGGTGACGCCGCGGAGCATCATGACGCCGACGACGATGACGGCGATGAACGAGGCGTACGCGGGGATCGCGGCGACGACCGGAATGGCGACGAGCGAGACGAGGAAGCCGATGGCGACGACGAGCGCGGTGAGGCCGGTTCGGCCGCCCTCTTCGACGCCCGTCGACGACTCGATGTACGTCGTCACCGTCGAGGTGCCGACCATCGCGCCGACGGTTGTCCCCACCGCGTCGGCCATCAACGGCCGGTCCATCTCCGGGAGGTCGCCGTCGTCGTCGAGGAAGTCACCGAACTGTGAGACGCCGATGAGCGTTCCGGCGGTGTCGAAGAAGTCGACGAAGAAGAACGTGAAGACGACGAGGGTGAAGGTGAGCGGCTCGATGTTGGCGAGCCCGTCGACGAACGCGCCCGCGAGGGGCGTGATGTCGTACTGAGCGGCCGGCAGCGACTCGGGGGTGACGACGCCACGTTCGAAGACACCGCCGAGCGTGAGCGCCCAGCCGGCGAGCGCGGTCGTGAGAATGCCGATGATGACGGCACCGGTCACGCCGCGGGCCCAGAGGCCGAACGTGAGCGCCAGGCCGAGGACGCCGAGGATCGACCACGGACTCCCGAATATTCCGCCGAGCGTGACGAGTGTTGCCTCGTCGGGCACCACGAGTTGGAGCTCCTGGAGGCCAATGAACAACAAAAAGAGCCCGATGCCCGCCCCGACGGCGCGTTTGACCGGTTCGGGAAAGAGCCGGATGACGTACTTACGGGCGCCGACGACGGTCAACAAGATGAAGAGGATCCCCTCGACGAAGACCGCGGCGAGCGCCGTCTGCCACGGAACGCCGAGGCCGAGCACGACGCTGAACGCGAAGAAGGCGTTGAGCCCCATCCCGGGTGCGAGCCCGAAGGGACGGTTGGCGTACAGCGCCATCACGAGCGTCGCGGCTGCCGAGGCGAGGATCGTCGCGATGGCGATCATCTGGACGACCTCGATGAACTCGTACCCCGGTATCTGGACCGCCTCGGCGAGAATGAACGGGTTTACCACGATGATGTACGACATCGCGAGGAACGTCGTGATCCCGGCGACGACCTCGGTCCGGAGGTCGGAGCCGTGCTGTTCTACGTCGAACCGCGCTGTCACGGAATCTGCGAGCCCCATTGGGTAATCGTGTATACTTAGCCGTCTAAATATAATGCTTTCTACCTCAAATAGCCAGGTGTACGCATATGTGAATATTTGTACAGATGGCGCGGCTCGTATGGGTGATAAATTGGTCGAACGTGGATACCGAGACGGGCGTCGTGGCCGACCTCCCGGTCAGGTACGCGCCACTCGGGAAGGCACCCGCCGGCCGGTCACTCGAACGTCGTGAGCGCGCCGACCGGTGCGTCGGTGATCTCACGGGCGCGCGAGAGTCCCTCATCGCCGACCGCGATCAGCGTGAACACGCCAGCGATGTCGGCGTCGGCCTGCAACGCGATGTCCAACAAGAGTTCTTGTGTCTCACCAGAGCGGATCAGGTCGTCGACGACGAGGACGACGTCTCCCGAATTGATGGCGCGCGCAGGAAGGTAGTATGTGAGTTCGATGCCGGAGGCGAGCCGCTGTCGCGACTCGATGAACTCCTCGACGGCGGTTTCTTTCGACTTCTTGGCGTACGCGAGGCGGGCGTCGAAGAACGACGCCATCGCCGCGCCGAGTGAGATCCCGTCGGTGGCGGCGGTCAACACGACGTCCGGCGTGGTGAACGCGAACGACTCGGCCGCGACCGGAGCGACGAGGTCGAGAAACGACTGGTCGAAGACGACACCGGAGTTGTCGACGTAGCCCTCGTCGTCGACGGCGACGCGCGCGACGAGTTCGTCGGCGAGGGCTTCGCGACCCACGTCTGCGACGATGGTTCGAGCGCGCCCCGCACCCGGGAGCACGTGGCCGTTCACGTACCGGTTGAGGTCACCCGGCGGGAGCCCGGTGAGCGACGAGAGCTGCTCGTAGGTCCGCGTCTGCTTTAGCGTCCGCAACACGGCGACCGCCCGCAGCTGGAGGGCCGCCTTCTCTGCGCGGTTCATACCGATGATCGTGATCACACAACTATGAATACAGCGATGTGTCCTGGCGGGTCAGGTCCCCACGGGTGTGGGTTCAGCGCTCGCGGACGACCACGAACTCGGCCAGGTCGCGCAGGTACGCGAGCGCCTCCGTCTCCGGCGGGTCGGCCTGTTCGAGGGCGGCCAGCGCGAGTTCGGACTGTTCGCGCGCCCGCTCGTCGACTTCGGCGGGCGTGAGCGAGGTGACCTGCACGACGCTCGGTCGGTCCATCTCCGCGTCCTGACCGGTTGGCTTGCCGAGGTCTGCGGCGTCCGCGGTCGCGTCCAACACGTCGTCGCGCATCTGGAAGGCGACGCCGACCCGCTCTGCGTACTCGCCGAACGCGTCGATGGCCGCCGGCTCTGCGCCCCCGGCGAGGGCGCCGAGTTCGGCCGCGGCGCGGAACAGCGCGCCGGTCTTTCGGCGGGCCAGCCGCATGTACTCCGCCTCGGTGGACGGACGGGCGGCGAGTTCGGTCGCCTCACCCTCGCCGAGCTCGACCATCGCCTCCGCGACGGTGCGCATCGCGCGGTCGTGACTCGAAAAGAGCGCGAACGCCTCGCCGAGCAGCCCGTCGCTCGTGAGTATCGCCGGACCGTACCCGAACTCGGCCCACGCCGACGGGGTGCCACGCCTGACGTCGGAGCGGTCGATGATGTCGTCTATCACGAGTGAGGCGTTGTGCACGAACTCGATCCCGGCGGCAAAGTCGACGGCGTCGTCGGGGTCGCCGTCGAACGCCTCACAGGCGAGGATCGTCACTGCCGGTCGGACGCGCTTGCCACCGGCGAGGACGACGTGGGCGAGCTCGTCCGACAGCTCGTCGGGCTCGACGTCTCCGATCACCGACTCGAGCTCGTCTTCGACCAGCGCGACCCGGCGCTCCAGGTACTCCATCTACCGTTCTGAAGGGCCGACCGCGCAAAGGCCTGACGGAACGTGACCGCTCGCGAGGGACACGACGAGCTACCGGAACCGTACCCCGAGGTCGCCGACGCCTTCGGTGTTGCTCGCGATGTTGATCATGAGTGGTGTGAGCCCCTCGATCTCGGTCGCGTTCGCGAGTCCGCCGGCGTCGAGGGCGCGAAGCCCATCGATCTCCTCGGCGAGCTCGGCGACGGTGCGTTTGGCCGACTCGTCGTCGCCGACGACGAGCGTGTCGATCCCCAACTCGGCGTCGAGGTCCGCGAGCCGACCGGCCGCGAGGCTGTGGAACGCACCAACGACCGGGACGCCGTCCGGCACCGCGCCGGCGGCGATCTGCGTGACCGAACCCGCACTCGGCTGGTGGTAGTGAACGCCGTCTTCGTCGCGCTTCATCCCGGTGGCCGGCGAGATCACGATGTCGCCCGGGTCTAAGGCATCGGCGACGGACTCCACGGTGTCGCCGACGTGGTACGGCGGGACGGCGAGCACGGCGATCTCGGCACGTGCCGCTGCCGCTGTGTTCTCCATCCCGACGACCGTTCGATCGACGCCGATCGACGCGAGCGTCTCCGTGTACGCCGTCGCACTCGCCGCTGCCTTCGACGCGTCTCGCGAGCCCACGATCACGTCGTGGGCGGTGTCGGCGGCGAATCGGAGCGCGAGTCCCTCACCGATGTCACCCGTACCGCCAAGGAGCGCGATGTCCATACCGGTCGTCGACGTGGAACGGCCTTATCGGTTCCGCGACCGGAGAACCTCGCCGCCCGTACTCGCCCGTCGAAGCGACCGCCTCACTCGAGACGGACCGTCGAGGCGTCCGCGTCGACCACCCGTCGGAGTCGGTCCCACGAGAGCGACGCCCTGGCGGTCACCGTCTCCGCGGCGATCGCTCCACACGCGTTGGCGACGACGAGCGGCGTCCGATAGGCGTCGGGGTCGGCCGGGACCGCCCGGGCTTCGCTCGCCGGATCACCGAGCGTCGCGGCGAGGAACCCGGCGGCGAACGCGTCGCCCGCCCCGGCCGTGTCGACCGCCTCGGCCGGAAATCCCTGGTGGTGGACGGCACCCTCGGGGGTGTGGACCGTCGCCCCGCCGCCACCGTGAGTGATCACGACGACGTGGTCCGTCGGCGCTCGTGGGTCGACGTCGGTCCCAGCCGCGACCGCGTCCGCCTCGCGGTCGTTGACGAAGAGGAGGTCGACGGCAGCGATCGCGTCGTCGTACGCCCGGTCGCCCACGCGCCGACCAGGGTCGAAGCTCCGAGGCGTACCGTGGTCACCCGCCGTCGTCGCCAGCGACGCCGCGGTCTCCGGTCGTTGACCGGTCAGGTGGAGGTGGTCGGCGTCCGCGAGCACCGCGTCGTCGAGGCCGGCCGCAGCGAACGACTCGTTTGCCCCCTCGTTGGCGAGCAGCGACACCGCACCGGCGGCGTCGACGATGACGTACGTGACGGAGGTCTGTGCGTCGGGGTCGACGAGGACGTGACCGGGGTTCACACCCGCGCCTGCGAGCTCACGGAGCGCGACCGCGCCGGACTCGTCGCCGCCGACGCTGCCGAAGACGACCGCATCTCCGCCGAGGCCGACGAGCCCCACGGCGACGTTCGCCGCGCTCCCTCCGCCGGACTGCTCGAGCCGTTCGATCTGCGTCTCGCCGTCGCCCGTCGGCAGCTCGTCGACGTGGATCGTCACGTCCCAGTTCAGGTGACCGGCGGCGACGACCGTCGGTGGGTCGGTAGACAGCGCGCGCTCCAGCCGATCGACCGCGTGCTCACGCATCGTACCGACCGAAGCGCGGCGTCCGCGGTGAGCGCCCGGGGGCCGGACCCACGTCGTGAGTCGACAAGCAGCCGACGAGAGACGATATCATACCGACGGGTCGACCCGACGACACTTAAACGTGGGTCGACGACACCGGGCGCGTCCCGACCCGCCAGCGGCCGCGATGGTACCACACGGCCCTCCGGACCCGACAGCATATATACGACGACGGATCCAGTCGGTCCGTGCGCTGACCATCGACCCGGTCCGGGCGAGGCGGGCGTCCGGCGACCCGGCCGGGAGCACCGCGGCGTCGCCGGCTGTTCGCCACCGTCACTCGGCTCACTGTTCGTTCATCGCCTCGCTGGCGATGTTGCGACCGCGTGCGTTGAGTGACACCTCCTGACGGGTGCGAACGAGTTCGACGATCTCGAGGTCGACGAGCCGGGTGAACGTCTCTTCGACGTCGTCGACCTCGGTCCCGAGGAACGCGGGGATCTCGAACGGCGAGACACCAGAGTACAGCGCCATCAACACCTCCCGGTCGCGACTCGAGAGCTCGACGTTCGCCTCGCTCCTAGCGGTCCCCTTGCGGAGCCACGCCTCGACGAACCGCATCTGTCGTGCGTCTCCGCCGAGATGCGTCTCGACGCTGGTGCCGTCGTCGTCGGTGTGGGCCACCTCGAGTACCGGTCGTTTGCGGTCGGCGACCGTCCGCTCCGTCGCTTCGAGCCCGCTGACGTCGTTGAGGTCGAACCGGACGAAGGCACCGCTCTCGAGCGCAGCGCTCAACCCGTCCTCACTGAGGCCGAGCCGTGCCCGCTCCCAGTCTGCGTCGCTCACCACCCCACCGACGACCGCGGGATGACGGACGAGCGGCGTCGAACCGTCGAGCAGCGCGCGGTAGACGTCGCGCTCGAACGCCTCGTGGTCGGCCGCAGCGACCAACAACACCCGCTCGTCGAGCTCGAAGCTCACGTAGTTCGAGACGCGGGCGATCGTCTGGTTGGCGTCGTGACGGCCGCCGAGCCCGTCGACCCGCGAGAGCGGCACCGTCTGCCGTCCGTCGTTGCCGGCGAGCACGAGTCGCCGGTTGGACAACAACACGCGTCCAGGGGTCCACGCGACGTCGGTCACCGCCCGACCCTCGCGGACGGCGACGGCGAACCGCGCGCGGGTGTCTGCGAGCTTGTACTCGCGGTCCGTGCCCGACATCTACACGCCCCCCGACCGGAGCGCCGTCACCGCCGAGAACGCTCGTTTGCGGACCGCCGGGCTCTCGTCGTCGGTCAGCGCCTCGATCCGTTCGAGCGTCTCACGGCCACCAATTCGCCCAAGAACGAACACCGCGTTCGCCCGCACCGACGCCGGGTACTCGGGATCGAGTCGGTCGAGTAGCCGGTCTTCGACGACTGGGCCGCCGAGCGCGGCGAGACTCGTCGTCGCGAACCGGGCCGTCTGTGCGTCGTCGTCACCGAGCGCCGCAACCAGCGCTTCGACGGCTGCGCTCGCGCGCGGATCGGCTATTCGGCCGAGTATCCACGCCGCGTTTCGACGCTGGCGCGTCTCCTGGCCCGCATCGAGAATCTCGACGAGCGGGTCGACGACGCCGTCGTCGTCTACGTCACGGAGCGTCTCGACGACTTGATCTCTGATCGCGTGGCTCCGTTCCGTCGGCGCGTTCGAGAGTAGTCCGAGCAGCGAGTACACCGCCGCCTCACGCACGACCGGGCTCGGGTCACCGAGTGCGGCCGCGAGCGGCTCGACCGGACGAGCGGTGCTCGCACCACCGAGCGCACCGGCCGCCGTCCGACGGATCGACTCGTCGGCGTCGTCGAGGAGGTCGACGAGGGGGTCGAGCGCGGCGTCGGTCCCGATGCTCCCGAGCGCGTTGGCAGCCGCGCCTCGGACCGGAGGAACGTCCGTGAGCCGGTCGACCAACGCGGGCACGGCGCGGGGGTCGGCGATGGTCCCACACGCTCTACAGGCGCGTCGTCGTACTCGCGCGTCTGGATCGGAAAGCGCACCCGTGACGGCGGACACGACACTCGGGTCGTCGAGTCCGGCGAGCGCGTGCACCGCCGCGATCCGGAGCTCTGGTCTGTCGGCGTCGAGCGCTGCGGCGAGCCGACGCGCGGTGACCCACTCGGCACCCGCGTCGTCGTGTCCAGTGAACGCCGCGAGGAGCTGTTCGACCGCCGCCTCACCGACCGCCGCGAGCGCGTCGACGGCGACCGCACGCGTCGCCTCGTCTGCGTCGTCGGTCGCCACGCGAAGCAGCGCGTCGATGGACGCCTGATCGGTCGCCTCGACGAGTTCCCCGAGGTGCTCGGCCGCACGGCGCCGAACGACCGCACGCTCACTCGCGAGCGCGTCTCTAAGCCGCTCGACGTCGCCCTCGCGGGCGTACTGGTACAGTGACATTAGCGTCTCCGAAACACGCGTCGACGTTTGTCGATCGGGTCGTACTCGTGGGCCAGCTCCGGCGGGACGCTCTCTGTCATCCCGATCGCGAGCACCCCGTCCGGGGCTATCGACGCGCCGAGCGTGTCGAAGAGCGCCGGCTTGTGCTCGGTCGCGATGTAGATGAGCAGGTTCCGACACAGCACGAGGTCGAAGGGCCCGCGTGCCCCCTCACGGATCAGGTCGTGCGTGTCGAACTCGACGAGTCGGCGCGGAGCGCGTCGCACCCGGAAGGCGTCGCCGTCCTGCTCGACGAGTCGGGACGGGTTCGAGAGCGGCGCGAGTTCGGCGGCGACGTCGGTCGTCCGGGTCGTGTGATAGACGCCCTCTCGGGCGACTGCGAGGGCGTCCTCGCTGATGTCCGAGCCGAGGACGGTCACGGCCTGTTCGTCGATCTGTGAGTCGTCACACGCGAGCATGGCGAGCGAGTACGCCTCCCGACCGTCTGCACACGGTGCCGACCAGACGCGGACTCGGCGCTGCTCGGCGGTGAGTTCTCGGAGCACTCTGCGTAGCGCGGTCCAGAGTTCGGGATCACGGAAGAACGCCGTGACGTTGATCGTGAGTGCGTCTAACAGCGCCTCCCGTTCGGTGGCCTCCTCGCGGAGCAGCCGCTCGTACTCTCGGTGTGAGTCGGTGCCGCGTCGCCGCATTCGGGCGGTGATACGGCGGTCGAGGTACGACTCGTTGTAGTACCCCGGCTCGAACGGCACCGAGTCGTCGATCTCTTCTAACACGCCCTCGAAGGCAGATCGGGCAGTCATAGGCTCACCACGTCGAGGATACCCACGACGTTTCCGTCCCCGAGCACGGCGGTCCCGCCGAGTCCCGCGGTTCCAGAGAGCGGCCCGTCGAGCGGCTTCACGACCACCTCTTCTTGATCTAAGACGGCGTCACAGTGAAGTGCGACCCGGCGCGTGTCCGAGCGAATCCGAACGAGCATCCCGTCGGTGTGCACGGCGTCGGCCTCGCCCGACGAGTCGTGCTCGCGTTCGTCGTCGACGCCGCCGTCGGGTGCGGCCGGAGCCGTCGCCGTGTGCAGTGGCCGACCCGCGCTCTCAACTCGGCCATTGGCCGTCTCGAGCCGCTCGGCGAGGCGGACGACCGGGTAGAGGTCGTCGTCGTGTCTGACGACCTCGTCGCCGTGGACGGTCTCGACGCCGTCGGCGGCCGACACCTCCGCTATCGACTTGATCGGGATGCCGTACTCGGTGCCGGCGACGTCGACGAACATCACGGTCACGATGGCGACGGTCACGGGGAGCCGAAAGCGAATCGTGGTGCCGGCGCCAGGCTGGCTCTCGACCGAGACGGAGCCGTCGAGGTCTCGGACGGTGGTGCGGACGACGTCCATGCCGACGCCCCGTCCGGAGACGTCGGTGACGGCGTCGGCCGTCGAGAGCCCCGGGTGGAACACCAAGTCGTACGCCTCCTCGTCGGGCATCGACGCGGCCGTCTCCGCCGAGACGATCCCCTCGTCGACGGCAGTCGTTCGAAGGTGGTCGGCGTCGAGTCCGCCGCCGTCGTCTGCGACCTCGATGACGACGTGGTCGCGCTCACGGTCGGCGGTGAGTCGGATCGATCCGGTCCGGTCTTTACCGGCTGCTGCACGCGCGTCCGGCGGCTCGATGCCGTGGTCGACCGCGTTTCGAAGCACGTGGACGAGCGGGTCGCGCATCTCGGTGAGGATCGTCCGGTCGAGTTCGACGTCGGCCCCCTGGAGCTCGAACGAGACGCGCTTGTCGAGGTCGCGAGCGACGTCACGGACGAGTCGTGGGAACGTGTCCGCGACCTGCGAGAAGGGGATGAGCCGCATGTTCATCGCCGTGTCCTGGAGACTCGCGGCGAGCTTGTCGAGCTCCGCGAGCGCCTCCGCGTCGGCGTCGACGGCCTCGAGTTCTCGATGAAGCTTGATCCGGCTCGTCACGAGCTGTTCGACCAGTCCGTACAGCTCGTCGACCTGGTCGACGCCAACTCGGATGGACGTGATCTCGTCGGGGTCCGGGGCTGCCGGGGTCTCGGCGGGCGCGTCGTCCTCGCTTTCGCTCCCTCCGGCGGCGTCGACGGACGGGCCGTCGCTCGGCGTGGTCGGCCCTCCGGAGACGCTTGGATCCTCAGGGACGCCAGCGTCGTCGACTGCCGCGACCTGTGGAAGCGTCTCGAGTTCGGCGGCGATCCGGCTCGCGTCGGCATCGGCGACGAAGACGTCGAAGCCGTCGTCGTACTCGCCGTCTTCGAGGGCCGAGGGCGCCGGATCCGTCGCGTACGCGTCAGAGGCGTCGGCGAGCGCGCGAAGCACGAGCGACGCGTCGACGCCCGGCATCGAGGACGTCGCGGTCCTCACCGTGAGGCAGGCCGGCTCGTCGAGTCCGGCCGAAACGAGGCCGTCCGCGTCGCCGTCGACGAGATCGGTGGATGCGAGCGTATCGCCGGAGACGTCGACGGTCGCCTCGTCGCCGGGAGCGTCCGTGGTCTCCTCGTCGTCGGGCGGATCCGCGGTCGCCTCGTCGCCGGAAACGTCGGCGGTCGCCTCGTCGTCTGTCGACCGTGCGCGTCGCAACCGTGCGGCGATCGGCGTCGGGTCGGTCGTCACCGCGCCGTCGTCACGGATCTCTCCGAGCAACGCCTCGACCGCGTCGACGCCCTCGAACAGTAGGTCCATGAGCTCGGGTGTCACCGCCCGCTCGCCGGCACGCACGGCGTCGAGGAGGTCCTCGAGGGCGTGGCCGAGCGACGAAACGTCGTCGTAGCCCATGGCGGCCGCGTTCCCCTTGAGCGTGTGTGCGACGCGGAAGACGTCGTCCATCGCGGCCGCATCCGTCGGGTCCGACTCGAGTGCCAAGAGCGCGTTGTTGAGCGCCGTGATGCCGTCGTCGGCCTCGGCGAGGAAGGCGTCGCGGTGGGGGTCCATCAGGCGACACCTCCGAAGATGGCGTCGGCGACGTCGTCGAGGTCGCGGACGTCGTCGACGGCACCGGTCTCGACGGCACGCTTCGGCATCCCGTACACGACGCAGCTGTCCCGACTCTGTGCGATCGTGTGGGCCCCGGCGGCCGCCATCGCCCGAATTCCGGCGGCGCCGTCGTCACCCATCCCGGTGAGAACGACCCCGACGAGCGGGTCGTCGACCGCGGCGGCGGCCGTCCGCATCGTGACGTCGACCGCCGGCGTGACCCCCGTGTCGGCCGGCTCACGAAGTCGCACGCGGAGGCGTCCGGCCCGGTAGCTGTCGACGACGAGGTGTGCGCTCCCGGGCGCGACGAGCGCCTCACCAGCCCCGATGCGGTCGCCGTCGCCTGCCTCGTGCACCTCGTAGGCACAGGCCTCGTCGAGCCGCGTCGCGAACCGGGCGGTGAAGCCGGCCGGCATGTGCTGGACGACGAGCACCCGGCAGTCGGCCGCGGGGAGCGCGGCGAGCACCCGCTCGACGGCCTTCGGGCCGCCGGTCGACGCGCCGACGACGACGGTCAGGGGCGCGTCGAGGTCCTCGGGAGACGAGCCGGGCTTCGTCGAGGGCGGCCGAGGTGTCGAGTCGTCGGTGGCGTCTGCAGCCGGCGGCCGAGACGCCGTCGACATCGCGTCGAGGTCGGCCGTCGCGACGGACCGAACCGCGGCCGCCAGCCGGTCGGCGTCCCGTGAGACGCCCGCAGAGACCTCACCGCCGGGCTTCGTGAAGACGTCGACGGCACCGCGTTCGAGCGCCTCGAACGTCGCGTCCGTCCCGTCTGCGGTGTGTGCAGACAACATCAGGATCGGCGTCGGGACCGTCGCCATCACGCGTTCGACCGCTTCGATACCACCTACTCCGGGCATCTCGACGTCCATCGTAACCACGTCGGGTCGGGTCGTCTCGATCACGGAGAGCGCCGCGGCTCCGTCGCCGGCCTCGCCGACGACGGCGACCCCGGCGTCGGTGAGGATGTCGCCGATCAGCTGACGCATGAACGGCGAGTCGTCGACGACGACGACGCGCGGTGCGTCAGCGGACGTGGAGCGCCGGTCCGTCGATCTGCTCATAGACGGTGTCGCGCCGGGGCCGGGCATAAACCCACGCCCACGAGAATCAGGCGTGATAATTCGGGAGGCACCGTTATGTGGTGGGTCGACGCGAACGGAGGTATGGACGCTACAGACGACGTCGACGAGGAGCCGACGAAGGTGCTCGAGTTCGCGCTCGGCGACGAGACCTACTGTTTAGACATCGGCGTCATCGACGAGATCGTCGACGCCGGCGACCTGACTCGCGTCCCGAACGCGCCGCCACACGTGGAGGGGGTGATGGACCTTCGAGGCCGAACGACGACCATCGTCGACCCGAAGACGCTGTTTTCGATCGACGCGACGGGGACACGGGAGCGCATCGTCGTCTTCGACGACGAGCAGGTACGAGCGGGCGGCACCGTGGGCTGGATCGTCGACGAGGTGTTCCAGGTCAGAGACGTCGAGCCAGCAGCCGTCGACGACGGGACCGCGGCCGACGATCCTGGCGTCCACGGGATCGTCACTGCCGACGACCGATTCGTCGTCTGGGTCACACCGAGCGTCACCGCCGAGACGACCGACGTGGCGACGCCGACGTGAGCGTGGCCGTCACCGTCGAGGCCGCCACCGCGGTGCCGGCGGCGCTGCCCGCGGTGCCGATCGTCGGGCGTGCCGCGACGGTTCGACCATGCCCCGGGGCGGCACGCGTCGACGCCCACGTCGGAGCGACGAGCGGTCTCGGAACGGTTTTACCCGGGACGCCTGAAGTGTAACCCATGGATACGGTTCCCGACGCTGTCGCCGCGGCCGACAGCGTGCTCGTCAGCGGGCCACCGATGAGCGGGAAGTACGACCTGTGCGTTCGACTGCTGGCCCGGTGGGCCGACGCGCCGATCCTCGTCTCGACCGGACGCACCGCAGAGACGGTTCGAGACGACTACGAGCGACTGACCGGGCGGTCGCCGGACGACCTCGTCGTCGTCGACTGTCAGAGCAGCCAACAAGGTACTGACGGCGACGACACCGCGACGACGAAGTACGTGAAGAACCCGGGCGATCTCACCGCCATCGGTGTCAAGTTCACCGACGTCGTCGAGTCCTCCGCGGGCACCGACCGTGCGGTCGGCGTCTACTCGCTCTCCGAACTCCTCCAGTACTGGGACCCGGACCGGATCTACCAGTTCACCCGCGTGTTGGCCTCACAGGCCTCCGGGCAGGGATGGCCGTTCGTCGGCGTCGTCGGCTCGACGGCGCACGACGAACGGGTCGTCCACACGCTGTACGAGCCGTTCGAGACCGTCGTCGAGACGCGCGTCGACGACGACCGCGAGTTTCGCGTCCGCGACCGACTCGGGGAGCCATCGCCGTGGACGCCACTTTGAGCCGGAGTGAGCACCGTTCGCTCACCCGATAAGATCGAACTCGACGGCAACGGACGGTGACGCCGGGAGTCCCCAGTAGACGAACCGGTGTGACCCGGGCCCCAGCGGCGGACAGACGTCGACGGCCTCGCCGGGGCTGGCGGCCGCGATGCCCGCTTCGGTGAGCTCGAACGACCAGCTGTACGTGTCGCCCCCCGCGAGCGTCTGGGGGTCACCGGCGAGGTCAGGGGCCGTCTCGGCCGTCGTGCCGCGCACGTCGCGCCACCCGGCCGCGGTCTCGCGCTGTATTGCGTACGCGTGTTCGCCACGGGTGGTCGCCGGCTGGTCGCCGGCGTTTCGGAGCACGAGCCGGAGCGACTGGCCGTACGTCTCTGCGGTCCCCTCCGTGGCGAGTTCGAGGCTCGTCGACGACGTCTCCACCGTGCGCGTCACGATCGAGTCGCCGACCGGCGGCGAGAGCCGGACGAAGTCGTCGTCGGCACACGACAGCGTCGCCGGCGTGCCCGTCGGGCCCTGTGGACCGTCTCCGGCGGCGGTGTCGAGACAGCCTGCAACGCCGCCGAGCACGGCCGTCGAGAGGGTCACGCCGACCGTAGACAGGAGCTCGCGTCGGTGTCGAGTCACACGTACCGTACGACGTGGACCGGCTTGAACCCGACGAGTGTACGGCGACCGTCGACCGGAGCCGACACCGAGGCGAGTCGTTCGGAACCGATTTCCCGTCCGGCAGCACATGCTCGCGTATGGAGCTGTTCGGATCCAGCGGCATTCGCGGGGTCGCGCTCCGGTACCTGACGCCGGAGCTCGTCCTCGACATCGCGAAGGCGGCCGGGTCGGTGTGGGGAGCCGACCGCGTGGCCGTCGCCCGCGACACCCGCACCACGGGGGAGCTGTTCGCGAACGCGGCCGCGAGCGGCCTCGCGGCCGTCGGCTGTGATGTCGACCGGCTCGGCGTGGTCCCGACCCCTGCTGTCGGGCAGTACTGTGAGGCAACGGCGCGCCCCTGTGTTCTCGTGACGGCCTCACACAACCCGCCGCAGTTCAACGGCGTGAAACTCGTGGGGGCCGACGGCGTCGAGCTCTCCGTCGACGTCTTAGAGCGCGTCGAACGGCGGGTGCTCGACGACGACTACGCCACGGCGGAGTGGGAGGCCGCCGGGAGCGAGCGCCACGTCGACGGGGTGAAAGACGGCTACGTCGACCAGCTCGTTGACGCGGTCGACGGTGATGCGATCGCCGACGCGGCCCTCTCCGTGGTCGTGGACCCCGGTCACGGCGCGGCCTCGGCGACCTCGCCGCGGGTCTACCGCGAACTCGGGTGTGCAGTACGAACGGTGAACGCGACCCCAGACGGGCACTTTCCGGGGCGGGAGTCGGAGCCAGTTCCAGCCAACCTCACCGCGCTCTCGCGGCTGGTGGCGACCACCGACGCCGATGTCGGGATCGCCCACGACGGAGACGCCGACCGAGCCGTCTTCGTCGACGAGACTGGTGCGGTCGTCGACGGGGACACCTCGTTCGCGGCGCTCGCCGACGACACGCTCACGCCCGGCGACGCCGTCGTCAGCGCGGTCAACGTCTCACAGCGGCTGGTCGACGTCTGTACGGCCAACGACGCCGACCTCGAGTTGACACCGATCGGTGCGACGAACATCATCACGCGTACGCGTGAACTCGACGATCAAGACGTGCACGTTCCCATCGCCGGCGAGGGAAACGGCGGGGTGTTCTTTCCTCCGTACCGGCTCTCACGAGACGGCGCCTACATCGGGGCGCGCTTCCTCGAGCTGCTCGCCGGGGCCGGTGGCGCCAGCGTCAGCGAGGTGCTCGCTCCGTACACCGACTACCACTTCGTCCGGGTCAACGTGTCGTACGACGACGCCGCCGAGCGCGACGAGATGCTCGCGGCCGCCCGGGCCTTCGTCGAGGCCGCGGACGCGACGCCGAACACCACGGATGGATACCGGCTCGACTACGGCGACGCTTGGGTCCTCGTGCGACCCTCCGGGACCGAGCCGAAGATCCGGATCTACGCGGAGTCGAGCGACGCCGACCGCGCCGAGACGCTCGCTGCGGAGATGGAACGCGCGGTCGAGAGTGGTCGAGCGTGATCGTCGGAGCCTGACGTATCCGTGCGAACTCGTCTCAGCGGTCGAGCGCCGCGAGCGTCTCTGCTGCTTCTCTCGCCGCAGCGAGCCGCTCGCGGGCCCGCCGAGGGTCGTCGGTTTCGGCCGCAGCCTGGGCGAACCGCGTCAGCGTCTCGACGACGGCGTCGCGGGCGGCCGTCACGTCGCCGACGTCCGCGCTCGCCCGTCGAGCCCCGGCACCGCTGGCCGGTGGTGTGACGGCCGCGTCGGATTCGGGTGGGGTGGACTCCGGTTCTGCTTCCGCGACGTGTGATGTGGGAGCCGTCGGCTCGCCTGTGGCGGCGCCGTCTTCCGTGGCCTCGGAGACGGCACCGGAGACTGGAGACTCGGCGTCGGCCGGGGTAGTGACGTCCGCGTCTCTCGTCGTCGTCGCGCTCCCGGTTGCGTCGTTTTCGGCGGTCCCCGCCGCGTCGGTGGTACTCTCGCCTGCGTCGCTCTCGGCGGTGCCCGTCGCGTCGTCGTCTGCGGCCGCCGGCGTCTCGACGGGGACCTCGTAGCCGTCCTCGGTCGCGTGACACGTCGGACAGAACTCGTGGCCCTCGTGACGGAAGATCGGGTCACCGCACGTCTCACAGTGGCGATTGGTCATCGTGGCGCCCTGCAGGAGTAGCTCGGAGAGCCGCTGGGTGTGTTCGCGTTTTCGTTCGTCCTCGGCGAACTTCTTCCGGAGCTTCTCGCGTTCGGCCTCCTTGTCGAACTCGTCGCTCATGAGCGACCGGACGGGGCTCACGAGCAAAAGCTCGGCGGGGTCGGCCGACCGGCGCTCACTCCTCGGTGATGGTTCGTTCGGCGTCGGGGTCGAGTTCGCCCGCGTGGATCTTCGCGCCGTCTTGGGCCACCTGTCGGCCGAGCACGGCACACTTGATCCGCATCGGGGAGACGTCGACTCCGAGCAGATCGGTGACGTCGTCGGTGTCGAGCCCGTCCAACTCGTCGGTCGTCATCCCGTGCAGCTCCTCAGAGAGCATACTCGCGGCTGCCATCGAGATCGCACAGCCGTCGCCGGTGAACCGGACCGCCGCTATCGTCTCGCCGTCGTCTGCGAGGTCGACCTCCATCTGGATCGTGTCGCCACAGGAGGGGTTCTCGCCGACGTGGGTGAAGTCTGGGTCCTCGAGTTCTCCGTAGTTTCGGGGGTTCTTGTAGTGGTCGAGGATCTGCTGCCGGTACATGTCCGAGCCAAGTCCCATTGCTGTCCGAGCTAGGCCTGTCGCCGGCAAAAGCGTTCCGTCGAGTGAGAGTCGACCGCGTCAGCGACTCACGCGAAGAGGTCGCGAGCCGCGGTGACCGCCTCGACGAGCGCGTCGACCTCCTCGACGGTGTTGTAGACGTAAAACGAGGCGCGCACGGAGGCGGCCACGCCGAGTTTGTCGTGCAGCGGCTGGGTACAGTGGTCGCCCGCGCGGACGGCGACGCCGTAGTCGTTGAGGATACTCGAGAGGTCGTGCGCGTGGACCCCGTCGACGTTGAACGCGACGAGCCCGCCGCGCTCGTCGCCGCCGGGACCGTAGATCTCGACGCCGTCGAGGTCGCTCAGTTGTTCGTGTGCGTACTCAGCGAGCAGCTCCTCGTGCGCTTCGATTCGCTCGAGACCGATCGACTCGAGGTAGTCGATCGCAGCTGCGAGGCCGATCCCTTGGGCGATCGAGGGCGTCCCAGCCTCGAACTTCCACGGCAGGTCCTCCCACGTCGACTCCTCGAAGGTCACCTTCCGGATCATCTCGCCGCCGTAGAGGTACGGCTGCATCGACTCGAGCAGCGCCTGTCGACCGTAGAGCACGCCGATGCCGGTGGGGCCACACATCTTGTGCCCCGAGAACGCGAAGAAGTCGACGTCGAGGTCGACGACGTCGACCGGGCGATTCGGCACCGACTGCGCGCCGTCAGCGAAGATGAGTCCGTCGTGTGCGTGGGTCATCGACGCGAGCTCGCGGATCGGGTTCACCGTCCCGAGCGTGTTCGAGATGTGGACGACGGACACCATGGCGGTGTCGTCGTCGATCTTCGCCGCCGCGTCGTCCATGTCGAGGGTGCCGTCGGCTTCGACCTCGATGTAGCGGACGTCCGCGCCGGTGCGCGCGCCTATCTGCTGCCAGGTGACGAGCGAGGCGTGGTGTTCCATCTCGGTGAGCACCACGTTGTCCTCGGGTCCGAGCGTCTCGAGTCCCCACGCGTACGCGACGAGGTTCATCGCCTCGGTCGTGTTCTTCGTGAATATCACCTCTTCGCGGCCCGCAGCGCCGATGAAGTCGGCGACGGTGTCGTGGGCATCCTCGTAGGCCACCGACGCCTCTTGGCTCAGCTGGTGGATGCCGCGGTGAACGTTGCTGTTGTAGGTGCGGTAGTAGTCCGCGATCGTTTCGACGACCGGATCGGGCGTATGCGAGGTCGCCGCGTTGTCGAGGTAGACGAGGTCGACGTCGTCGTCGGGCCCCTCGCCCGGAGTCGTCGGGTCACCCCCGACCGATCGCTCGAGGATCGGAAAATCCGCGCGGAGGGCTGCCACGTCGAACGGATACTGTTCGGGTGCTTCCATTGTCGACATAACGGGCTCTACCACTAACACACCTTCGGTCCGGACGGTGAGCGCGACGGCGCGGGAACTGGTGCGTTTTTGAACGCCGAGCGTCTCCGTGGAGGTATGACCGAAACGCTCACGCTCGCGACCCGGGGCTCTGCGCTCGCGCTCCGGCAGGCCGCGACCGTTCGCGACGCGCTTTCGACCCGCCGTCGCGACGTCGAGATCCGCCGGGTCGAAACCCGCGGCGACCAGATCCCAGACGAGCTGATCCATCAGCTCGGGCGGATCGGGGCGTTCGTCCACGCCCTCGACGAGGAGGTGCGCGCCGGCGACGCCGACCTCGCTGTCCACTCGATGAAAGACGTCCCGACGGAGGGGCTCGACGAGCTCGTCGTCGCCGGCGTCCCCGAACGAGCGGCCGCTGGCGACGTCCTCGTCCACCCAGACGGGGCCGCACTCGCCGACCTCCCAGCGGGCGCGGTGGTCGGGACGGGGTCGCTCAGGCGCACCGCACAGATCGAAGCCGCTCGGCCCGACCTCACGGTCGAGCCGATCCGCGGAAACGTCGACACCCGTCTCGAGAAGCTACTTGCGCCCGGGCTGCAGGCCGAACACGAGCGACGACTGATCGCCGCCGGCACGCTTGAGGAAGCCCCCGAAACTGACGGGGACGGCACCGACGACTCCTCAGACGAGGTGTCCTTCGAGCAGACCGTCGACGAGTGGTTCGACGCGCGCTCCGAGCTGGAGCGCGCGGCGATGGAGCGGCGCGTCGAGACCGCGTACGACGCGCTCGTGCTGGCAGAGGCCGGCCTTCGCCGGGCCGACCTCTACGACGCGGACCGAACGACTCGACTCCCGCGAGACGAGTTCGTTCCGGCGGCCGGGCAGGGGACGATCGCGGTGACCGCGACGGACCCAGACGTGATCGAGGCGGTTCGGTCGGCGGTCGACCACCCACGGACGCGCGTCTCGACGACGGTTGAGCGGACGATCCTCGCCGAACTCAACGGCGGGTGTATCGCGCCGATCGGCGTCTCGGCGCGGGTGCAAGGCGAACGCGTCCACACCCGCGTACGAGTGCTCTCGACCGACGGCACCGAGGAGGTGGCGGAAACGCGTGAGCTACCGATCCAGTCGCACGCGAGCGCAGCCGCGGCCTTCGCGGCCGACCTCGCCGATCGCGGCGCGAGCGACCTGATCGCGGCTGCACGCGCCGCGGCCGACGCGGAGCCCGCGAAAGGAGAGACGGCAGACGGCGAGCAGCACGACGACGGTGGGAGCCGACCCGAGGAGAGTGCCGATGTCTGAGCCGGCGTCGGCCACCGAGACGGCCGAGGAGGGAGTCGTGTACCTCGTCGGGTCGGGCCCGGGCGATCCCGACCTACTCACCGTGAAGGCGGCGCGGCTGATCGAGACGGCCGACGTCGTCCTCCACGACAAGCTGCCGGGGCCGGCGATCCTCGAGCGCATCCCCGAGGCGAGACGCGAGGACGTCGGCAAGCGCGCCGGCGGCGAGTGGACGCCACAGGAGTACACGAACCGGCGGCTCGTCGAGCTGGCGCGCGAGAAACAACGCGTCGTGCGGCTGAAAGGCGGCGACCCGTTCGTCTTCGGCCGCGGCGGCGAGGAGGCCGAGCACCTCGCCGACGCCGGGATCCCATTCGAGATCGTTCCGGGGGTCACCTCCGCGATCGCCGGCCCCGCGGTCGCCGGCATCCCCGTCACCCACCGCGAGTACACCTCGTCGGTCTCGTTCGTCACCGGCCACGAGGACCCGACGAAAGACGAGTCGGCCGTCGACTGGGAGGCGCTCGCGGCCACCGGCGGGACGATCGTCGTGTTGATGGGCGTCGGCAAGCTCCCGGCGTACGTGGCCGAACTACGGAACGCCGGGCTCGCTGCCGACACCCCGGTCGCCCTCGTCGAGCGCGCGACCTGGCCCGGGATGGCCGTCGCGACGGGGACGCTCGAGACGATCGTCGACGTGCGCGATACGGCCGGGATCGAGCCGCCGGCGATCACCGTGATCGGCGCGGTCGCCGCGACCCGCGACCGCGTCGTCGACTTCCTCCAGAACCGATACGACACGGACTCGACGGGAGACGACGCAGGAACGTCGAGCAGCGAACCGACCGGCGGCGACGGTGAGCCGTCGTGAGCGACGACGCCTCCCCGGTGGTCGCCGTGTTCCGACCCGCAGACGAACGCATCGACCGAGCCGCCGACTTCCTCGAGTCGCTCGGAGCGACGCCCCTTCCGGACCCGATGCTCGCCGTCGACCCGACGGGCGCGACACCCGCGGACGCTCCCATCGTCGTCTTCACGAGCAAGACGGGCGTCGAACTCGCCGCGGAAGCCGGATGGAACCCGGGCGGGCGGACCCTCGTCGCTATCGGCCCGGCGACCGCCGCGGCGGCGCGTGCGGCCGGGTGGTCGGTCGACGTCGTGCCCGAGGAGTACACCTCTGCGGGTCTCGTGTCGGCGCTTCGGGGACGCGTCGAGGGCGAACACGTGAGCGTGGCTCGCTCGGATCACGGAAGTGCGGTCCTCCTCGAAGGGCTCGCCGACGCGGGCGCTCGGGTGACGGAGACGGTTTTGTACCGGCTTCAGCGCCCGGCAGCCGCCGGCGAGTCGGCCGAACTGGCCGCCGCCGGCGACCTCGACGGGCTGGCGTTCACCTCCTCGCTCACCGTCGAGCACTTTCTCGCGGCCGCCACGGACCGGGGCGTGCGCGAGGAGGCGGTGGCAGGGGCGACCGACGCCGTCGTCGGCGCGATCGGCCCGCCGACGGCAGCGACGGCGGCCGACTGTGGCCTCACGGCCGACGTCGTTCCCGAGGCCGCCGACTTCGAGGCGCTCGCGACACGGGTCGTCGAGGCCGCAACCGAGCGGGCGGCCGGACCGGACGGGGGCTGACTCGGACGGAACGATCGTCAGAGTAGTTCCATTCGCAGGCGGTGAAGAACCGGTCGCGTCTCGCCGTGCGGTCGCGACTGGGAAGCCACTCGTTGCTGGTATTGCAGCGATGGTCGACCGCCGAATCGACTCTCTTCGGCTGTACGACGGCATCTCGTCAGGGACCCAGGACTGAACTGTACGAGGGCCGGGGTGTTTTGCCCTCCGAAAGTCCTAATCGACCCCGGAGATAGAAGCGTGACGTGACCCTCGTTCAGGAACTCATCGGCGACCAGTCGCTCGCCGTGTGGATCGTGTTGGGTACGATTGGGTTCCTGTTGACCTGGGGAGGCGCAAACATCGTCGAGTCGACGACCTCAAAGATCAGCGACCACTTCGGCGTCTCTCAAGCCATCCAGGGTGGACTCATCGTCGCGGCCGCGACGTCGTTCCCTGAGCTTGCGATTATCATCATCTCGGTGCTTGTGCTCGGCGATTTTGGCGTCGGTGCCGGCGCACTCATCGGGACGGCGGTGTTCAATATTCTCGTCATTCCGAGTGCCGTCACGATCACGAGCGGCGACACGACGACGACACAGGGGATCGTCTACCGCGACGCCATCTTCTACACGGTCGCCGTTCTCGGCCTGTTCGGCGTGATCGCGCTCGGTGTCCTCGGAACTGACGGACAACAACGCGCGCAGATCACCCCACAGATGGGTGTCGGCCTGCTCGTGTTGTACGGCGTGTACGTCGTCTTACTGGTCGGCGGCAAAAGCGGCACGTCAGACCGGAAGCGGACGGCGTCGACGAACGTTCCAAAACAGGTGGGACTGTTCGCGGCCGGGTTACTCATCGTGCTCGCCGGCGTCGAGTCGATGGTCGGGATGACGGTGCAGATCGCAGACGCGCTCAGCGCGCCCCCGTTCCTGATATCCGTGACCGTGCTGTCAGCGATGAGCTCGTTTCCCGACCTGCTCGTCGGCGTGAAGATGGGCGAGGCCGGCGACCAGCGGGCGGCGGTCGCGAACGTCTTCGGAACGAACACGTTCAATCTCGTCGCGGCACTCCCTATCGGCGTCATCCTCGCCGGCGGCGTCTCCATCGGCTTTCTCACGTCCGTGCCGTTGCTGTTGTTTTTGTTCTACACCACGCTCGTCGTCGTGGTCTTAGCTGCGACGGACTTCGAACTCACCACCGAAGAGGGCTACGTCTTCCTCGCGATGTACGTCGCGTTTCTCGGGTGGATGACGACCGAGGCACTCGGAGTTACCACGCTGTTGACTGAGGAGACGCTCCGGACGATCGTCGAGTGACGGAGTTGCGCGGCGTGTGCCGTACCCGACGATCCATGCTATCGTCGACGGCGACCGACGGCTATTCGTCGACGGCGGCCCCAGCGACGACATGCTCAGGTACGTGACGACGAACGCCGGGAAGGTCCGTGAGGCGGAGACGTACCTCGCGGACGGGACGGTGCGCCAGCTCGATTTCGACTACACGGAGATACAGGCCGACTCGCTCGCGCCGATCGCGGCACGTGGGGCCCGAGAGGCGTACCGCGAGGCGGGCGGTCCCGTCCTCGTCGACGACGCGGGACTCTTTATCGAGGCGCTCGACGGCTTCCCCGGTCCCTACTCGTCGTACATCGAGAACACGCTCGGGATCGACCGGGTGTGGGAGGTCGCCCGCGATCTCGAGAACCGACGCGCCGCGTTTCGGTGTACGCTCGCGTACTGTGATGGGGACGACTTCGCCGCCACGCCGGACCCGATAGACCGCGGCGACCGAAGCGCGGCCGCGGCTGCCGGGCCGACGCGGGACACGGACGGGACGTCGGCGGCGGGGTCAACCGAGCCCGCGCCGGCGACTGACGGTCTGCCGGTCAAACTGTTCCAGGGTGCCGTTCCGGGCCGGATCGTCGCCCCGCGCGGCGACGGGGGGTTCGGCTACGACCCGATCTTCGAACACGACGGTGAGACGCTCGCAGAGATGTCGACGGCCGCGAAAAACGCCGTCTCACACCGCGGCCGCGCACTCGAAACGTTCGCCGAGTGGTACGCGGATCGATGAGGCGGTGGGCTGGCAGGCCGAGACCTGTGGTCCGGCTCGCACAGCTCACCACGAACGGGGATCCCGGTCTGGACCCGAGTACGAGCCGTCGGCGACCTCGGGGTAGAGCCGTGCGGGCGAGAACACCGTCTCGAACGCGCGTGGCTCACGAACGCTCACCGGCAGACGGTCACGGAGGCCGGCGGCTGCGTGCGGGCCGGTGAGGGCAGCGTCGAGCGAGATAACCTGCATCGCGCCGCCGCGGTACGCCGACGACAGCGCGGGGTGGTCCCCGGGGGGGTGTGAGACGGGCGTCCGCCAGCGGTCGACCTGCGCCCGCCAGTCGCGTGCGAGCCCTGGGTCGGCGAGGGCCGCGACGACCACTTCGAGGTCGTCTACCAGCGGGTCGCTGGCGACGAGCGTCGTCCACGAGTGGCTCCGGAGCAGGTCGAGCGCGGCCCGCGCGTGGCCGTCGACGAAGAGGTCCGCCGCCAGCACGTCGGCGTCGGCGACGACCCGCGCGGGGCTCGGGTCGCCGTCGAACTGGTCGTACTGCGTGGCGTCGGCCGTGTCTGGCGCGTCCGGACGGGACGGGTCGGTCCGTTCCTCGGCGAGGGTTCGGCGGATCGCCTCGGTGTCGACGGCCGGATAGTCGGCTACTGCTCGCGTAAAGAGGTCCGCGAAACTCACGTGCGGTAGTTCACGGCCACACATATCGGCGTTCCGGCGCGCGAACGATCGAGCGTCGGGACACGAACGGCCGAGCGTCGGCACGCGAACCGACGGGCGCCGGCGCGAGAGCCGGTCGCGCGCGGCGCGCGCACGTCTGACGCGAGTATAAGTCGACGTGGAGCGTCTATCGCTGTAGGCGCGTCGCTCGGGTCGACACCGGAGCGGGGTGCCGATTCCCCCGGTATTTCTGCGGGCGTCCGGTCGACACGTCGTGGGTCGGCGGCCAAAGGTCGATGTGTGTCGAGCGTCTACACGACACATGGCAGGGTCACAGCAGGCGCCTACGACGGCGGGTCGAGCCGGGGCGCTCGGTCGGACACACTGGATCGGTATCGTCGCGGCCCTCGTGAGCGCGCTCGTCCACCTCATGTTGGGTGGGCAGTTTCTCCTCTCGGGGCTCGAGACCGGGGCGACGGTGTCGCTGGTGATGGGGGCGTCGTTTCTCGTCGCGGCCGCCGGGTTCGTCGGCGGGGTGTGGCTCGTCGTGGTCGACCGGTTTCGACCGACGGTGTACCTCCTCGGGATCCCGTTCACTGCCGGCCAGATCGCGTTGTGGTACGCGCTCAACAGTCCTGGACTCCCCGCCCCGCCAGCAGTGACGCCGACCTCGGGAGTCGACAAACTCGCACAGGTCGTGTTGATCGGTGCACTCGCCGTGTTGTACCGTCGCGAGTCGTAGCGGCGCTCCGTGAGTCGTGACCGCGGACCTCGTGACCGGATCACAGCCGGCCACTCACGACCAGCCAGTCGCGCGCGAACGACGCGGTGACCAGGACCGTGAGGACGGCCGTGAGGAGACGGCTCGTCTCAGTGCTGACCACCGGTGACACCGCGATCCACGTCGCGACCATCGTCACGGCTCCGACCGGCCGGCGAAGTCGGCTCGGCCGGAGGTCGTGGGTTGGACGTCCACGTCGCCGGCGGCGGCGACGCGCCCACGAGAAGAGTGGCCGAGCGAGGCCGACGGCGAGGAACGGCGTGATGGCAGTCCCGGCGGCGACCGCGACGGTCGCGCCGACGAGGACGGTCGCTCCGTCGACTTCGGCGTCGAGCGAGCCACCGAGCGCGGTGACCGCATCACGGGCTCGGGCGACCGCGCCGTCGACCGCGTCGCCGGCGGCGGCCACCGCGAACGTCGCCCCGGCGAACCACGGGTGGAGGCCAGCGGACGGGCCGGCGACGAGCGACGCACCCAGCAGCGCGAGGGCCGAGGCGCGAGCGACCGTCAGCGCCGTCGCAGCCGTCAGCGGCTCCGAACCGACGCGGGACTCCGCGTCGACGAGGGCGGCGCGGATGGCCGCGAGGGCGACGACGCAACCGGCGGCGACCCCGATGAGTACGCCACGAGCGCCGCTCTGTGCCGTGATCGTTGCGGCGCCGGCGACCGTCGGAATCGCCCAGAGGACGACGAGGGGGCCCCACCGGGCGTCGACGCGTGCGGCGGTGCCGGCGGGCTCTGTCGAGGCCATCGATCGGTGTGTGTAGCCGAGGTGAAAACCCCTTTCGACGGAGCCGCGTCCGCACGGACGGCTCGCCGGCGAGGGACACGCTTTTGATCGCGCGGGCCAAGCCGGAGCCGTGTACACGGTTCGCGTCTCGCGCCGGTTCGTCGCACAGCACTACCTGACCGTCCCCGACTGCGGGCCCGAAAACGAGCTCCACTCACACCGGTTCGAGGTGTCGGTCGAGCTCGCCGGCTCGACGCTGTCAGATCACGACTACCTGGTCGACATCGACGACCTCACCGCCCGGGTCGACGAGCTCGTGGCGACGTACACTGACGTCACGCTCAACGACCAGCCGGAGTTCGCGGGGCACAATCCGAGCGTCGAGCGCTTCGCGCGGGTGTTCTGTGACCGGTTGCTCGAGGGCGTCGAGACGGCCCGGATCGAGCAGGCGACGGTCTGTCTGCGCGAAGACGAGACCGCCCGGGCCTGCTACGAGACGGCACTCAGTAGGTGAACAGGACGCCGACGGCCTCGTTCGGCGACGACTCGAGCAGCTCGTACGCCTCGCCGGCCGCCGAGAGGTCGACCCGGTGGGTGAGCAGCGGCTCGAGGTCGAGTCGCTCGAGCCACTCCCAGGCGACGTCGAGCCGACGGCTCGGTGACCAGCGCCCACGAAGCGCGGGGTCGATCGTCGACACTTGGCTGCTCGAGACATCGATCCGGTCGCGGTGGAACGTCCCGCCGAGGTCGAGTTCGACCGGCTTCGTCCCGTACCACGACCCGACGACCACCCGGCCGTCGTAGCCGGTCGCGGCGATGGCGTCGTCGAGCGCGGCCGGGGCCCCGCTCAGCTCGTAGGTGAGGTCGCGGCCGGCCGGGTCGCCCGCGCGGAGCCGGTCGACCGCCTCCTCGCCGGACTCGATCGACGCGTCGGCGCCGAGCCGCTCGGAGAGCGTCCGGCGGGCGGCACAGGCGTCGACCGTGACGAGCTCTCCGAGCGGTGAGGCGGCGAGCAGGGCAGTCGTGGCGAGTCCGACCATCCCTTGGCCGAAGACCCCGACCCGCTCGCCGACGCGGGGGTGCCCATCGAGCAGGAACGTAACCGCGGTCTCGACGGTCGGGAGGAGTGTCGCCTGGGCGTCCGAGACGGCGGGTGGAACCGGTTCGAGTGCCGACGGGTCGGCCGTGAACGCGCTCGTGTGCGGCTCGAAGGCGAACACCCGCCGGCCGAGCCACTCTGGGTCGACGTCCTCGCCGACCGCATCGACCTCGCCGACCGCGGCGTAGCCGTACGCGAGCGGAAACGAGAGGTCGCCGTCCATCGACTCGAGCGCCGGGTCCGCCGGCAGGTCGTCCGGGGCTTCCCCGCGGTACACCAACCGCTCGGTGCCGGAGCTGATCGCGGAGCGGGTCGTCTCGACGCGGACCTCCTCCGGTCCCGGCGTCGGATCGGGGATCCGTTCGACGTCGACCGTCCGCGGGGCGGTGAACCGGAGCCGACGCGCCGTCATCGCGAGTCGACGCGGGGACGGTCGGCACCGAGCGCGTCGGTCGGTTCGGCCGGTCGGTCGAGGAACGTTCGTAGCGGTCGCATACCGGTATCGGGGGCGTTTCGAGTATAAACGTTGGGCGTCGGAGCGCGACGCGACCAGTCGGACGCGCCGCCAGACAGCCGAGCCGCGCGGTGGCGCGCGCCCCGTGAGCGCGCCGGAGGCGGGCTCGCGGGCGCGTGCGAGGGATGAGCGAGTCGCCCGTGGGCGACGAGCGAATCGGCTGGGGAGGGCGTGGCGGTAACTAGTGCCCGGCGGTCGCGCGGTCGTCTCAGTCATACAGCCATCACAATGTACAGGATCGCCCCGGGAGGGTGTGGCGGTACCTGGTGCCCGGCTGCCGTGCGGTCGTGCTCGACGCACGCGTACCGACACCGTATCGCCGCGAGTCACAGAAGTGCTCGACGTACGGGACCGATACTCATGCCCTCCCCCGATTGCTCCGATCGCTCCGATCGCACACGCCGGGCGAGCACGGACGCTCTCGAGACTCCCTGTCACACGGACGTCTTAGCCACGCCCTCCCCAGCCGACTCACTCGGTGGCTTCGCCACCTCGCTCGTCCCTTGCACGCGCCCGCGAGTCCGCCTGCGGCGACCTCGCGGGGCGCGCGCCACCGCCCAATTCGGCTGTCTGGTGGTCGGGACTGGTCGAATCGGCGTCGGACATCGAGACGCCAGCGCGATCGTCCTCGCGCCCGTCACGGAGACTCACCACGAGAACCTACCGCGAGTATCCGTCCGAGGCGTTCGTCGAAGCAGACGCATCACCGCTTGGGACGGACTCGTCAATTCGGCTCGACCAGATTTGCACCGTCTCGGTTCCGGAACAGATTCACCCGGTTGTCGGTTCACTCAACGGACCCACGACGGCTGTGTCGACGAGGCGGTACCACTGAGTCTCCACCTCGATTGCGCTACCGACTCTCTCGTTGCTCTACTTTGTTCAATTCGATCAACAGCCGGAAGATGGCTTTCACGAGGTTCGCGTCGACGTCGAACTGCTCGGCGTTGGCGCCGGCGCGGTCCATCACGCGCGTCTCTTGTGACTCGTCGGTCGTCGGCAGGTCGCGCTTCGCTTTCACCTCGGCGACGGTGTCGGCGACGTACGTTCGGCGGGCGATCAGTTCGACGATCTCGCGGTCGATGGCCTCGATCTCCTCGCGCAACTCGTCGAGCGTCATCTCCTCCGGGGTGGGTGTCTCTGAGCTCATGGGGTGTCGTCGATGGTGGCACCGTCGGTTCGTGTCGTCGTTCGTCGCAGTGTGCCGGGGCGATCGCCCCAGCGCTCGGCGACCGCGTCGAGGTCGGCGGTCGGGTCCGCCTCCGCGGCAACCGCGACCACGCTCGGTCCGGTGCCCGACAGCGAGACGCCGGACGCGTGGGGCATCGCCTCGACCGTGGGGTCGGCGTCGAAGCCGAGCGCGGCCGAGAAGGCGAGTCCGTTGACCGTCATCGCCTCGGTGTAGCGGCCGGCCGCGGCGAGGTCGGCGACGAGGTCGGCCATCGGCGCGACCGCCGCACACCGACCGACGTCGGCGTCGGCACTGAACGCGCGCGTCGGAGGCGTCCACACGAGGGCGTCCCAGTCGACCGTCTCCCGCGACCGAAGCTCATCGGCGTCGTTGTCGGTGAGACAGACGCCACCGAGCATCGAGGCGGTCGCATCGTCGAACGCGCCGGTGACCGTCACGCCCGTCTCGCGGGCCGCGCGCACACCGAGCCGACAGGCCGCGAGTCGGGTGACGTCGACGGCCGGGTCGTCTGGGTCGTCGCCGATAGTCAGTCCGAGCGCGGCACCGGTCGCGAGGACGGTCGCGTTGGCGGCCGCACTCGAACTCTTGAGGCCAGCAGCGAGTGGCACGTCGCTCTCGGTCCGCACGTGTCCGCCCTCGCCGTCACCCCACCGTTCGGTCGCGAGGGCGACACAGCGCTCTATCAGGGTGGTGTCGCCGTTCGGCTCCTCGGCGATGGTGCCGGTGACCGCGTCCGTGGTGGCGTCGAGTTCGACCGTCGCGCTGGTCTCGACGTCGAGCGCGAACGACGAGCCCGTCCCCGTCGCGAGCGCGTTCAACACGGTCCCCGCGCCGAGTGCGGTCGCCCGTCCATCCATGTCGCCACTCGCGGCGAGCGGACCTAAAGCGTTAGCGGTTGCCGCGAACGACCCGCCCGCGGCGAACGAGGGCCTTTTGCCCGTCGCACCCGCATCCGACGGCATGTCTGCGTCCACACGCAGCGACGTGCCCCCGACCTCCATCGGCATCGACCTCGTCGACGCGGGAGTCGTCGTCGAGTACCTCGACGGTCGGACGACGTTGTATCGTGGCGTTCCAGAGTCGGTCGAGGGGACGGTGACGGCCGGCCCCGGCAAGGAGACCCACGTGCTCGTGACCGACCCGACCGAGACCGAAGGCGTGGTGACGTACGTCAACGACTACAGCACCGACGAGTCGATCCTCCGCGACTCCGGTGTGGGTCGCGTCGTGGTCGCCGACGGCGAGACCGACGAGGTGTTCCCAGGCGTCATCGTCGGTCGCGAGGGGCAGCGCAACCGCGTGACGGCCGATCCCGATGTTGCGGGCGGACGGGTCTTCGTCTTCGTCGAAGACGGCTGGAGCGAACAGAGCTACGAGATCGTCGACGGACCCGACGCGGGACTCGACGCACACCGGTAGCGTGGGCGTCGTCCCGACCCGATCGTGTACACCTGCCGCAGTAGGTCGACGCGTCGCTACCGATCTGGATCCGTGCTCACGCCTCGTCGCCGGCGACCTCGATGATCGCGCGTTCGACGTCGCGGCGCACCGCATCGATCCGACGGCCGACAGCAGCGACCGCGGCCAACACCGGATACGTGACCGGAAGGTCCTGGTAGAGGTACGTCTGGACGTCATCGGTCTCTCCGTCGAAGTGCATCGACTGCTCGACGGCGACTCGCTCTCGTTGGCGCGTCGTCGCGACCTCGTCACACCGACGCTCGAGCACCTCGAGGCGTGCTCGGTGAGCGTCGAGCCCGCCGAAATCGAGCCGATCGACCGCCGTCTCGCCGAGTGATGCGACCGAGTCGTCCAGCGAGCGGAGCTCCTCGCTTGCGGCCCGCACCGACGCCTGTTCTCGTTCGAGCACGGTCTCGAACTCGTCGCGGGTTTCGATCGCTGCGGTGGTCTGATCGAGGACCGATCGCCGAACGTGCTCGTGGAGGGCCGACTCGCGGGTGAGCGCGGCCGCGAGTTCCGGGCCGAACTCGGCGGCAAGACTCGCCGCGTAGGTGTCGTTGTACTCCTCCTCGTAGTGCGGTACCGACATGACCGTCGACTGGTAGGCGTCTCGAACGGCCAGCAGCTCGGTTCCCATTCGTGGCGTCTCGTAGCCGATCGGCTGTGGCCCGTCGAACCGCCGGTCTGCCGTTACGCCCGCCGCCGTCGTCGCGGGAATTGCGTCGAGCCGAGACCGGAACGACGCGAAGGCCGCCCGTTCGTCGGCCGTGCGTCGCCGCTCCACGCGGACGGTCTCGCGTGCCCCCTCGAGCACCGACGTGGGGTCCGCCACGGGATCTGCGCCGGGGTCGTCGTCGGAGTCGGTCGGCATCACACCCATCACTTTCCGGTCGGCGGTATAGCTAATTATATGAGCCGTTCGTGGACATCTTGTCGTCAGGGTACCGCTATATACTCTTTCTCCGGGTTGTACGCGACGTGGTGCGCGTCGGCAGCCTGGCGCGCTCAAAAGATATATAGAAATATATACCGCTACCGCTCACTACATCCCGTAGTATATGTCTCATAGCATCGTATTTACTCTCCCTTTCCCGAGCGTGCGGTGATGGCATCAAGCCAGCCCCTGACCGCAGACGGGATCACTCGACGCCGATCACTCGCAGCCCTCGCGGGTGCCGGTGCACTCGCGCTCGCCGGCTGTACCGAGACCGAGGGCGGTGACTCGGGTAGCTCGAGCGGCGATGGCTCGAGCGACGCCGGCTCCGACGACGCGAGCGAGAGCGCCGACGCGGGGCTCTCCGGGTCGATCAACATCGCCGGGTCGAGTACCGTCTTCCCGCTGATGACGGCCGTCGCGGAGGACTTCTCCGAAGCGAATCCGGACGTCTCGATCGACATCAGTTCGACCGGGTCGGGCGGCGGCTTCGCGAACTTCTTCTGTGTCGGTGAGACCGACTTCAACAACGCGAGTCGGCCGATCAAAGCCGAAGAAAAGGAGCTGTGTGCCGAAAACGGCGTAGAGTACGTCGAACTCGTCGCCGCGACGGACGCACTCACCGTCGTGGTCAACCCCGAGGCCGACTTCATCGACTCGCTCACCGTCGAGGAGCTCGCGACCATCTGGGAGTCCGACGCCGTCGAGACGTGGGACCAGGTCCGTGAGGAGTTCCCGAACGAGGAGATCGAGCGGTACGGTGCCGCCGACACCTCCGGGACGTACGACTACTTTATCGAGGCGATTCTCGGCGAGCGCGGCCACACCGACGACTACCAGGCGACCGAGCAGGACAACACGATCGCACAGGGCGTCGCCGGCAGTGAGTACGCCATCGGGTACTTCGGGTTCGCGTACTACTTCCAGAACCCCGACCAGCTCAAGGCGCTCGGGATCGACGACGGCGACGGCCCGGTCGAGCCAAGCCTCGAGACGGCGTCGAACGGCGAGTACACGCCGCTCTCGCGGCCGCTCTTCACCTACCCGTCGGTCTCCTCGCTCGGTGAGGAACACGTCGCCGCGTTCGCCCGCTACTTCGTCGAGCAGACCACAAACGAGGATCTCGTCGCCGGCGACGTCGGCTACGTGCCCGCTACCGAAGCGACCCAAGAAGAGCAGATGAGCACCCTCGAGGACGCGATCGAACAGGCGCAGGGCTGATCGCCGCGATGAACCGGTGTATTGATTTACGACAGCGTTCCATACCCCCACACCTGTGACAGAGCGCACAGCGGGTCCGGACCTCACGAGACGGAGCGGGCTCACACGACTGAAAGAAGGGACGTACGGCGGGTTCTTCGCCGCGTGCGCGGCGCTCACGCTGCTCACGACGGTCGCTATCTTCGCGACCCTGCTGTCGGACGCCCTCGTGTTCTTCGCCGAGGTACCGATACTGGAGTATCTCGGGGGTACCGACTGGAGCCCGAACCCGCGCGGTGGCGGCCAGACGTTCGGCATCGTGCCGCTTTTGATCGGAACGCTCGTCGTCACCGTGACCGCGGCGTTCATCGCGCTTCCGGTCGGCACGCTGACCGCGATTTACCTCAGCGAGTACGCGTCGTCGAACGCACGCGCGATTCTCAAGCCGCTCCTTGAGGTGCTCGCCGGCATCCCGACCGTCGTGTACGGCTACTTCGCGCTGGTGTACGTCACCCCGGCGCTGAAAGCGACGCTGTTTCCGGAAATGAGCACGTTCAACGCCCTGTCGGCGTCGCTCATGGTCGGGATCATGACGATACCGATGGTGTCGTCGATATCCGAAGACGCGATGAGTGCGGTCCCGGATTCGCTCCGACAGGCCGGGTACGGCCTCGGCGCGACGAAGTTCGAGGTGTCGACGGCGATCGTCGTTCCGGCGTCCATCTCCGGTATCGCCTCCTCGTACATCCTCGCGGTCTCACGTGCCATCGGCGAGACGATGATCGTCGTCGTCGCGATGGGCGCACAGGCGCGTATGCCGGCGGTCAGCGAACTCGCCTTCGGCATCCCGCTCGTCAATCCGGCCGACGTCCTGCTCGATTCGGGGATGACGATCACCGTCGCGATGGTCCAGATCGCCGGCGGCGACCTCGTCGGCGGGACGCTCCCGTACGACGCGATGTTCGCGCTCGGCCTGACGTTGTTCGTGGTCACCCTGCTGATGAACGTACTCAGTGACATCATCGCGGAACGATACAGAGAGGAGTACTGATGGCGACTGACACGCGCGACGTCGAGGTCTTCGGCCAGGTGAGCCGGGTGCGCGGCGTCGTCTTCGAGTACCTGTCGCTTGCGGCGTCCGTGTTCGGAATCCTCGCGCTCGCGGTGTTGTTGGTGTACGTCACGATCGACGCGTTCGACCTGACGAGTGCGAGTCCGGGCTGGTTGTTGACGTATTTCGTGACGCTCATTGGTCCTTACCTCGCGTTTTGTCTGTACAGCGCGGCCGACCGCGAATTGACACGACGCGTGCTCGGCGTGCTCGGCGGTGGGCTCGTCGTCGTCGCTGCCGGCTTCACCGCCGTCGAGGCGCTCGTCAGACCGATACCCCGGCTCTCGTGGCAGCTCGCGTACCTCTTCGCCGTCGGTGTTCCGGTGACCGGCTACGTGACCTACGTCGGTGCCCGCGGTCACGCTGGCCAGGTCGGCTTCGGCCTCGTCGGGCGACTGCTCGGCGGCGCGGCGATCGGACTCGCACTCGGGGTGCTGTTTCTGGTGTTCGACCCGCGGTTGTGGTTTCTCGCGTACACCCTCGGTGTCGTGCCGGCCGCCCTGTCGTACGCGTACGGCACGGCTCGGTCGACTCCGCGGGCGGTGACGGCCGCGGCCCCGCTGCTCGTCGTCGGCGTCGTCGGCGCCGTGCTGCTCCGAGACGTCGTCCGAACGTATCCGACGACCCCGTACATCTACCTCTGGACGCTCGCCGTTCCGATCGCGGCCGTCGGCGGCTGGCTCGTCGCCTCACGCTCGAGTAGACGATCTGGGCTCGTCGCCGGGGGTGTCCCACTGCTTGTCGCCGCCATCGGCGGACTCATGGGTCCGACGGGCCCAGTGTCGATCCTGGTACTCACGCTCGTCGGCGTGCCGTGTGCCGTCTACCTCCACCGCGTGATCGAACAGGGCCGAGGACTCACCGGACTGACGCTCCCGGTCGTTGTCGTCGGTGGCGCGCTCGTGGGAGCGCTGGTCGTCGAGACGTTCGGACTGGGGGCGCCCACCCCATGGCTGGACGGCGCGTTCCTCACCGAAGCACCCTCGAGAAACGCCGTCGAAGCGGGCTTGTATCCCGCTATCGTCGGCTCCGTGATCATCATCGCGCTCGTCGCCGTGTTGTCGTTCGTGCTCGGCGTGGGCACCTCGGTGTTCTTAGAGGAGTACACCGCCGGCGGCGGACTCGTCGGGTCGCTGACACGACTCGTCCAGATCAACATCGCGAACCTGGCGGCGATCCCGTCGGTCGTGTACGGCCTGCTCGGGCTCGGGCTGTTCGCGAACCTGCTCGGGTTCGGATTCGGGACCGCGGTGACCGCATCGCTGACGCTGTCGCTGCTCATCTTACCGATCACGATCATCTCCGCACAGGAGGCGATCCGTTCGGTTCCAGACGATCTGCGGCAGGGCTCGGACGCGATGGGTGCGACGCGGTGGCAGACGACGAAGAACGTCGTCCTTCCGGAGGCGCTCCCCGGGATTCTGACCGGCACGATCCTGGCGCTCGGTCGGGCGATCGGCGAGACGGCCCCGCTCATCATGATCGGGGCGGCGACGACCGTGTTCAACGCTCCCGACAGTCTGTTCAGCAAGTTCAGCGCGATGCCAATGCAGATCTACGCCTGGGCGGGATTCCCGCAGGCCGAGTTCCGCTACGGCGTCGTCGCGGCGGGGGTCATTACCCTGCTCGTGATCCTGATCGGCATGAACGGCACGGCGATACTGCTGCGCAACCGCGCAGAGCGAGGCGAGTAACCATGAGCAACGCACGAGAAGACGTCGACGACCGCACCGACCGAGAACGAACCGACCGCAACGCCAGCGACTCGCTCATCACGACGGAGGTTCAGACCGACGCGACCGTGAACGGTAGTCCGGCACCCACCGCGGTCGCCGCACACGACCTCGACGTCTACTACGGCGACGAGCAGGCGATAGACGACGTCTCGATGGAGATTCCCGAAAAGCGCGTGACCGCACTCATCGGTCCCTCGGGCTGTGGCAAGTCGACGTTCCTCCGGTGTATCAACCGGATGAACGATATGATAGACGTCTGTCGCGTCGAGGGCGACGTCACCTTCGGTGGGAAGAACGTGTACGACGACGACGTCGACCCCGTCGCCCTCCGCCGGAAGATCGGGATGGTGTTTCAAAAGCCGAACCCGTTCCCGAAGTCGATCCGCGACAACGTCGCGTACGGCCTCGAGATCCAGGGATACAGCGGCGATATCGACGCCCGCGTCGAAGAGGCGCTCAAGGGAGCGGCGCTGTGGGACGAGGTGAACGACCAGCTCGACTCCTCTGGACTCGACCTCTCTGGCGGGCAACAACAGCGGCTGTGTATCGCCAGGGCGATAGCACCAGACCCAGAGGTCATTCTGATGGACGAGCCGACATCAGCACTTGACCCGGTCGCAGCCTCGAAGATCGAGGATCTGATCGACGACCTCGCCGAGGAGTACACGGTCATCATCGTCACGCACAACATGCAGCAGGCGGCTCGGATCTCCGACCGGACGGCGGTGTTCCTCACCGGCGGTGAACTCGTCGAGTACGACGACACGACGACCATCTTCGAGGACCCCGAACACGACCGCGTCGAAGATTACATCACCGGCAAGTTCGGGTAGGTGCCCCGCAACCACCCCCGCGCCGACTCGGGACACACTGTGAGGCCGTCCTCGAGACGAGCGCGCTCGCGTGTGACCGACCACCCGCGATGAGACCTGCCGAGCGCGTCGTCAACGTGCTCGATAGACCGTCTCCCGCCGAGACCGACCGCGCGGTCGACTCGCTAGACGACCCCAAGCACGCGATCGAAGACGCCGAGCCGCCCTCCTGAGTGCGGCGCTCGTCACCGTCTCGTGTGTACCACCTGCGTGCCGGCGGCCACGTCGCCGAGTCGTCTGTCGCCGTCGGTGAGCACGGCGATGGCGGCGCCGACCAGGTAGAAGGCGGCTCCGTCGACGGCTCTGAGCACCGTCCTGATGGCTGCCGCCCGAAGCGTGCATCGCGACCCGTCGCGTCCGAGCACCATCAGTCCGAACAGCCGCTTCCCGGGCGTCTGCCCCGTCGTTCCCTCGAAGAGGACGTAGTATCCGAGAAACCACACGGGCCCGAGAACCCAGAGCCCGACGAGCGGGTTGGTGAGCAGCATGAAAATCGGAGAGCCGACGGGTCCGATGAACACGGCACTGAGCGGTCCGCCAAAGAGCCCGACGATTCGGTCGCCGACGAATCCGAGTGCGAGTACGGTGACGACGACCAGTATCGAGAGGAGCAGTCCATCGACGATGAGCGCACCACATCGTCGCAATAACAGATTCGTGTCTGTACTCGCGTCCGCCGGTGTCGTGGTCGATCGCATGCGCGGACTGGCGCGGATTGTATTAAAAGCTGATCGTCGATCGCATCGCACCCCTCACACGGGTGAGCCGGCCCGTATATACTACGTGAATCTGATACGTACCCGTCCGTACCGCTACGATATCTAGGTGGGCGGAATGGTTGTAGAGCGACGGTACAGCCCTTCTAAATCGAGTATTCGATATTCTACATCACAACGTATTAGTCCGTCAGGCGCGTGCAACTGGTGATGAGTAACTCACTCGGGAGTCGGCACAGTCGGCGTGCTGTCCTCACCACGGCGGGTGCAGGTATCGCCGGATTGGCGGGATGCACCGGCGGCGAGACGCAGGGTGCGACGACCGGCGACGTCGACCCGTCCGCGCCGTTTCGAAACAAGACGCTGCGATTTTCCACGTGGAGCGGCACGAACGCGACCGTCTTTGAAGAGGAAATCAAGCCGGCGTACGAGGAGAAGACCGGCGGCACACTCGAGATCGTTCCCGGTTGGGCCGAGATCCTCGCCAAGATTCGCGCGGCTCCCGCAGACGATCCCCCGTACGACCTGACGGTTACCGGCAAGAGCCAACACTACATCGGTGTTCAAGAGGGGCTCTGGGAACCGCTTGACGTGAACGCCCTCGAGAATGCAGACCGTCTCAAACCCGCCCTCCTTCGAGACGACCCGATCTCCGTACCGGTGGCCTACGGCGTCATGTGCTACGCGTACGACGAGCAGGCTATTGACTGGCAGCCGGAGTCGTGGGCAGATCTCCAAGAGAAGGCGACAGACGCCGTTCTTCCCGGGTCATTCTGGCCGAACGCACTGCAGATGGCCGCGATCGTCTCCGAACGGATGCCGTTCGACGAGGAGCTGTACAGTCCAACGGGTCACGACGCAATCTACGAGACGCTTCAGTCCATCGACACGGCGAAGTACTACACCGGCGCACAAGACCTGTGGACTGCTCTCGACCAAGGGATCGGGACGGTCGGACAGTACTTCTTCGCCTACTCGAAGCAGAAACAGGAGACGACGGAGACCATGGACATCGGATACCACGTCCCGACGGAGACGGTCGGGTACATCGACGACTACCACGCCGTTCGCGGCACCGACCGCTTAGAGATGGCGGCTGATTTCATGGACTTCCTGTTGAGCCCTGAAATGCAGTCGACGTACGCGTCTGCGTTCAACATGGGGATGGCGACCGAAGACGTCGACTATCCAACCGCGACGACGGAGAACGTGCCGCTGACCAACGAAGCGCTACAGAACGTCTCGTTCCTCGAGTGGGCGGACATCGCAGAGTACTCCGAAACCCTAACAGAGCGGTTCAACGGACTGAAATCCAGTACATGACGCTGCTTGAGGTCGAGGCGATATCGAAGCGATACGGCAACGTCATCGCTATCGACGGCGTCTCATTCTCCGTCGAGCGTGGTGAGCTGTTGTGTCTGCTCGGCCCGTCCGGCTGTGGAAAGTCGACGACGCTGCGAACGATCGCCGGATTCGAGACCCCCGACACGGGACGCATCCGGCTCGCGAACGACGGGTCACTCGTCGACGTCACAGACGCACCGCCGAACGAGCGTGACACGTCCTTGGTGTTTCAAGACTGGGCACTGTTTCCGAACAAGACGGTTCGTGAAAACGTCGCCTTCGGCCTGAAGATGGCTGGCATGTCGAAGTCGCTTCGAAACGAGCGCGCCGACGAGATGCTGTCGCTCGTCGAGATGACGGTGCACGCCGAGGCAGACCCGACACAGCTTTCGGGTGGACAAAAACAGCGCGTCGCGCTCGCCCGCTCGTTGTCGGTCGATCCGACGCTGTTGTTACTCGACGAGCCGCTCAGCAACCTGGATAGACAGCTTCGAGAGAGTATGCAGCTCGAGTTGAAGACGATTCACGAGCGACTCGAGACGGCGATGGTGTACGTCACCCACGACCAAGACGAGGCGTTCACACTCGCCGACCGCATCGCCATCGTCAACAACGGGCAGATCGAGCAGATTGGCGATCCGACGACGGTGTACACCGATCCGGAGACGCTGTTCGTCGAGTCGTTCCTCGGAACGACGAACCTCGTCGACTGCACCGTTCAGCGGGCACCCGGCGAGACGGACGTGGCCGACGTCTCCCAGCGCGTGACCGACGGCGGCCGTGTCCCGCTCTCAACGCCGTTCGACCAACGGCTCTTCGCCCCGGTCGGTGACGGCCGCGTCTCGACGAACGACCACGTCACCGCCTCGATACGGCCCGAACGCCTGACCGTCTCTCCAACTGACCGTGACGCCGCGGAAGCGGAGGTATCGGCCGGCGTTGACGCGATTGGGACTGTCGACGCGCGGTTACACCGAGGTTCACAGATTCGCTACGAAATCGGCGTCGGTGAGGCGACGCTGGCGACGGAGCGACGACTCGCGGACGCACTCGGCGTCACGGCGGGTGAATCCGTCCGCGTCTCGTGTCCCGCAGATGCAATAAACTTCTTCGACGCCGACGGGGTGCGTCTCCGGTGACTCCGGCTCTCACAGCCAGCCCGATCGTCGGTGACTCCCGCACGCCAGAACGCTCATGCTGACCGCTTACACGACCCGCGTCCAACGCCGCCTCGGCGTCCGACCTGCTATCGCGTTGGTGTTCCCGCTTCTACTCTTCGACCTGCTCGTCTTCGTCGTCCCGTTCGGCTACCTCCTGCGCATGAGCCTCCACGCGCGCCAGACGACCCGGGCGTACGCGACGGGAACGTGGTCGCTGAGTGGCTATCGATACCTGCTTGAGCCGTCGAACACCGTCGCCGAGACGTTCGTTTTTACACTCGGCTTTGCGACCGTCGTCACGACGCTCTCGGTCGTGGTCGCGACGCTGTACGCCTACGCCATGTGGCGAACAGCTGGTGTCGTTCGCGTCGGATTGACGGCCGGCGCACTCACGTCGATGTTCACCGCGATCGTCGTGAAGCTGTTCGCTGCGGTCCTCATCTACGCGCCGAACGGTGTCGTGAACACGGCACTACTGTCGACCGGCGTCCTCGCCGAGCCACTCACCCTCGTGAACAACGGTGTCGGTGCGGTGATCGGACAGCTCTACATCGTCGTTCCGTACAGCATCTTCGCGGTCTACGCCGTGCTTTCGACGATCGACGAGTCACTCGTTGAGGCGGCACGCGACCTCGGTGCGAACAGCCCCCGGGCGTTCCGCGAGGTCGCCGTGCCGCACGCGGTCCCAGGCGTGATCGTCGCTGGCGTCATCAGCTTCACCTGGAGCCTCGGAGCGTACGCGGCGCCACTACTTCTGGGGTCTGGGAGCGAGCGTACCGCTGGTATCCTCCTGTCTGACCTCCTCTTGCGGGATTTCGACTGGAGTGCCGCAGCTGCACTCGGCGTCGTGATCACGATGACGGTGTTGACGGCGATAGCTACCACGCAGGCGGTCTTGCGCCGACGAAGCGGTGACGACACATGACTGCATGGTCTGCCCGGGCTTGGAACCTCCTCTTCGGCTTGGGGACGGCATGCCTGTTTGCGTTCCTCGTTGCGCCGGTGGTCGTCGTCGCCGGCACGTCGCTGTCGGCCACGACCGGGGTCACGTTTCCACCGAGTGGCCTCTCGACTCGCTGGTACATCGCGCTCGTAAACGCACCCGCGTGGATCGACGCCGTCGAAAACAGCGTACTGATCGCGACCGGCACAACCGTCTTGTCGACGACACTTGGGGTGACGGCTGCGCTCGGCATCCGCCGAGTTGACGGGCGACTCGCTGACGTCGTAACTGGCCTCGCAGTCGTTCCACTGCTGGTTCCGGGAGTCGTATTGGGTGTCACGCTGCTCGTCTTCTTCAGCGCGTTTGGACTCCAACAGCGGGCGGTGACAGTCGTGCTTGCGCACTCGCTGTGGGCGACACCGCTTACATTCTCGATCATGCGTGCGACGTTTTCGCGGTTCGACTGGCGTGTCCGTGACGCGGCGCTCGATCTCGGAGCGACTCGCCTTCGGGCGTTTCGTGAGGTGGTCGCACCGAACGTCACCGCCGGACTGGCTGCTGCGGCACTGATCGCGTTCGTGGTGAGCCTCCAGGAGTTCGTGTTGACGCTGTTTCTCGCCGGCCGCGGGAGCCGCACGGTACCGGTGAAAGCGTGGAACTCGCTGCGAAACTCACTCGACCCGCTCGTGAGCGTCACCTCGACGCTACTCGTCGTCGCGGTACTCGTCGTCCTCGTCGCGGTCGGCGCTGCGGTCGGGCTCGACCGGGTCGCACGCGACACGCAGTGAGCTCACGCGTGAGCGTCGCCCGTGACGCGTCGTCGGCCGACGCACCGACCGTCGTCGCCTACGGCTATCACGAAGCCACACGCGCGGTAGAACGGCTCGACGTCGGAATCAAAGCCAGCTGTCACCCACGACACGGCCTCGTCGGCCGCCCCGGCGGCGACGATCCGCCCGACGAGCGCCGACCCGATACCGTTCTCACGACGGGCGCGACGCACCGCGAGCGCGTCGATGTGAAGGGTCTCGTCGTCTCGTCGCCTCGTCACCACCGCGCCGATGACAGCACCCGTCCGGTCGAACCGGGCGCACTCGACGGCTCCGTCTGTGATCCGCGCGGTGAGGTCATCGAGGTCGGTTTGCAGCATCGCCGCGTCGAGCACGCGCACGACATCGAGCGTATCGTCCGGCGTCGCCGTCTCGATCGTCACTCCTGCAGGAAGATCGGCGCTGGCGTCTGTCTGCTCGTCGCTCACGGCCACCACCCCGGGCAACTCAGCGTCTCTGTTGGGTGCATCGATTCGTCGTCGAGCCGTGACAGTCACCCGCCCTGAATCAGTCGAAGCAATCGAACGCGGTCGGTGTCGACCGTGGCGTCGCCGGGAACGGGCGTCCCGCCGACGAGGATCGTCGCTTCCTGCGGATGATATCCCGCCGTGCGGATCAGGTCGGCGTACGTGGCGTCGTCGTCGACGGCACACGTCTGCGTCTCGCCGCCGACCACCTCGACGGTTACCGGCATCGACTCATCCGTCGAGCCGCTCACGGAGGAGTCCGTTCACCTGGCCGGGATCGGCGCTTCCGCCGGTCGCCTGCATCACCTGTCCGACGAGGAAGTTGATCGCGCCCTCGTCGCCGTCATGGTAGTCTGTGACCGCCTCTGGGTTCTCGTCGATCGCGGCGTCGACGGCGGACTCGACCTCGCCCGCGCCGGCTTTCCCCAATCCCTCGCGTTCGATCACGGCGTCGGGGTCGTCGCCGGCGTCGAGCATCTCGCGGAGGACGACCTCCTCGGCGTTCTTGACCGTCACCTCGCCGGCGTCGACGAGCGCGATCAGCCGCGTGAACTCGTCGAGTCGCCCCTCGACGTCGGTTATCCGCAACTCCCGGTAGTTGAGCTCACCGAGGAGGTTGTCTGCGACCCACGTCGCGGCGAGCTCCGGGTCGAACTCGGCGGCGACGTCCTCGAAGAAGTCCGCCACCGCCTTACTCGAGGTCAGCTTCGAGGCCGACTCGCGGTCGAGGCCGTACGCCTCACGGAATCGCTCGCGCCGGGCGTCCGGGAGCTCTGGAATCGCGATCGACTCGCGCCAGTCGGCCACCTCGAGCGCCGGGAGGTCTGCCTCGCGGAAGTACCGGTAGTCCTTTTCTGCCTCCTTCGAGCGCATCGAGACGGTCACGCCACGCCCCTCGTCCCAGTGGCGGGTCTCCTGGTCGATCTCGCGGCCACGCCGGAGCACGTTTCGCTGTCGGGTGACCTCGTACGCGAGCGCCTTCGCTGCGCCCTTGTGACTCGAGATGTTCTTCACCTCGGCGCGGTTCGTCGATTCGAGCACCGACGAGGGCACGGATCCGTCTGCGGCGACCGCGTCGGCGTCGACGAGCGAGACGTTCGCGTCGACACGAAGACTCCCGTCGCGGCTCGGGTCGAAGACGCCGAGATACTCGAGCACCTCCTCTAACTTCGCGAGGAACGCGCGCGTCTCTGCGGGCGAACGGAAGTCCGGCTCCGTGACGATCTCCATGAGCGGGGTCCCCGCCCGGTTGTAGTTCACGAGCGTGTGGGTGGCCGACTCGATCGAGCCGCCGACGTGTTGGAGGCTCCCGGGATCCTCTTCGATGTGTGCGCGAGTGATCCCGATGGTGCGCCGCTCGCCGTCGACGGCGACCTCGAGTTCGCCGTCCGCACAGATCGGGGCGTCGTACTGGGTGAGCTGGAAGTTCTTCGGGAGGTCGGGGTAGTAGTAGTTCTTCCGGTGAAACGTCGTCGTCTCGGGGATGTCGGCGTCGATCGCCTTCCCGACCTTCACCGCCGCCTCGACGGCGGCCTCGTTGATCACCGGGAGCGCCCCCGGGAGCCCGAGGCAGGTGGGGCAGGTCCGGGTGTTCGGCGCCTCGTCGTCGGCCGGCTCGGTCGAACAACCACAGAAGATCTTGGTGTCGGTCTCGAGCTGGACGTGGACCTCCAGCCCGATGACGACCGCCGTCTCCTCGCTCACGGCCTGCGTACTCATTGCCGATCGGTTGTGAGCGGGCCACCTAAATCGTGTCGGCACACCCGCGGAGACGACCCGCGTCCGCAAGCGCTTATGTGAGTGGGCTCGACGCGTACGGTATGAGCGACCTCCCGGACGACTTCGACTGCACGCTGACGAACTGGGAGTACATCTACGGGCTCTGTCGCGTCGTCTCGAACGAGGTAAAACGCGACGCGTTCGAGCCGGACGTCGTCGTCGCACTCGCGCGCGGTGGCTGGTTCGCGGGACGATGTATCTGTGATTTCCTCGGCCTCGACGACCTCACGAGCCTCAAGATGGAACACTACGTCGGCACGGCGGAGAAGGCCGACGAGGCACAGATCCGGTACCCCATGCCGGAGGGATCGGTGGCTGGCAAAGACGTCCTCGTCATCGACGACATCGCCGACACCGGTGGCTCGATTCGGCGCGCCGCGGAGTACGTCGACGAACGCGATGCGGACACGATCCGGACCGCAACGCTCCAGCTGCTCGCCACCTCCTCGTTCGAGCCCGACTTCGTGGGCGAGCACCTCGAACAGTGGACGTGGGTCGTCTATCCGTGGAACTTCATCGAAGACATGATCGACATCATCGCGGGCGCCATGGCGCGTGCGGACGCCGAGTCGTTCGACCGCGAGGCGATCCGCCACCACCTCGAAGCGGATCACGGCGTCGGCCGCATCGAGATGGAGGTGGCCCAGCCTGGTCGACTCGACGAGGTGCTCGCCGAGATGGAGCGCCGCGGGGTCGTCGAGGCGGCGGACCCCGAGACGTGGACCCTCGCCGACTGATTCGAGATGCGTGAGGACGTGGACCCGAGCGACGCGGGCGATGCAGCCGACCAGACCGACGCAGCCGACCCGACCGGTCCGGTCGACTCCGCCGTCGACGCAGTGTGCGCGGCCTACGAGCTGAAAGACGAGCGACGAACCGGCTGGCAGCTCCGCGGCGTCGACGACCCCGAGTCGGTCGCGGCGCACTCGTGGGGCGTCGCGTACCTCGTGGTGGCGTTCGGCGACCGGTTTCGCGACGAGCTGCCCGGCGTCGACCTCGACCGGGCGCTCCGGCTCGCGGTCGTCCACGACGTCGCCGAGGCGCTGACCGGCGACGTGGCGACGCGGGCGGACGAAACGGCCAACGCTATCGACCGCAAGGTGAAGGCCGCCGCGGAGCGCGAGGCGATGGCAACGCTCGCCGACCCGCTCCCCGCGCGGATCGCCGACGCCTTCGCGACGTACGAGGCGCGTGAGACGCCGGAAGCGGTGTTGGTGAAAGAGTGTGACCTCCTCGACACCTGTGTGCAGGCGGTGGTCTACGAGCGCGAGGATCGGTACGACCCCGCCGCGGGCGATCCGACCGCGTTCACGGAGTACGACGCGCTCGACGAATTCTTCGCGACGACCGAGCAGCGACTCCAGACCGACGCGGGACGGGTCCTCTTCGATCGGCTCCGTGCACGCTACCGACACCATCGAGCGGCCACGAACGACGAGGCCGGCTCAACCGGGCGCTGACGAGACGCTGCCGCTCGTCGGAGTCGAACGACACGCGTAAGCCGCCCCCGGCGTGAGCACACGTGTATGGCCGAGGGGACGCGACGCGGGGCGACCGACGAGGATCGCGCGGACGTCCAGACCGCTCGCGACGAGCGTGCGGACGACCACGATGTCGGTGGACGGCCGCCGGCCTCCTCGCCGATCACCCGTCGCTGGTGCGCCCTCGACCGCGGGTGGCAGGCGCTGGCGCTCGGACTCGTGATCGTCGCCGGGAGCGCCGTGGTGTTCTGATGTCGATCGCGACCGACGCCCGACCGTACGTCGCCGGCGTCGGGCTCCTCACGATCGGTGCCATCGTCGCCTGGCTGGTCGGCCGAGCCGTCCCCGGACTCCAGCCGCTCGTCGTCGCGGTCGTCGTCGGCGCAGCCGTCGGCAACACTGTCGGCGTCCCGACGACGGCCGAGCCGGGCGTCGGCGTCCACAAGCTGGCACTGGAGACGGGGATCGTCCTGCTCGGCGCGGCCGTCGCGGTGGACGAACTGGTCGCCGCAGGACCAACCGTGCTCGGGCTCGTGGTCTGTACGGTCGGCTTCGGACTGGCGTTGTCCGAGGCCGTCGCGCGCCTGTGGTTTCGACTCGACGGCGTCGCCCCGTCGTTGTTGGCCGCGGGCGCGAGCGTCTGTGGCGTGTCCGCGGTCGTCGCCATCGGTCGCGTCCTCGACGCCCGCGGGGCGACGCTCACCGTTGCGGCCGCGACGGTCCTGCTGTTCGATGCGATCACGCTCGTGGCCTTCCCGATCGCGGGCGAGTGGCTCGGGCTCAGTGGCCGCACCTTCGGCGTCTGGGCCGGATTGAGCATGTTCTCGACCGGTCCGGTCGCGGCCGCCGGGTTCGCGCACTCGCCGGAGGCGGGGCAGTGGGCGACGGTGACGAAGCTCGCGAGAAACGCGCTCCTCGGTGGCGTCGCCATCGGCTACTCGACGTTGTACGCCGCCCGGTCGGCGACCGACCCCGAGGCCCGTCGTCTGTGGGCGGAGTTCCCGAAGTTCCTGATCGGCTTCCTGCTCGTCGCCGCCGTCGCCAACGCCGGCGTCCTCTCGCCGGCCGCGCTCGCCGCGATCGGCACCGCCTCGGACGGACTCTTCCTCGTCGCGTTCGTCGGGCTCGGCCTCTCGATACGGCTTCGGGAGCTCGAGACGGTCGGTCTCGCCCCCGTGGGCGTCGTCCTCGTCCACCTGCTCGTGGTGAGCGGGCTGACGCTCGCGGCCGTCCGACTCCTGTTGTGAGTGGGTGCGGCCGCACACACCTAAGTGGCGAGCGCACCGAAGACGCGTATGAGCACCATCGGCTTCATCGGTGGCAGCGGTATCTACGAGGCGCTGCCGCTGTCCGACGTCCGTGAGGTCACCTACGAGACCCCCTACGGCGAACCGAGCGACGCGGTCACCATCGGCGAGTTCGCCGACACCGGCCGCGAGGTCGCGTTTCTCCCTCGACACGGGAGCGACCACGGCGCCTCGCCGACTGACCTCCCGTACCGTGCGAACATGTACGCGCTCAAGCTCGCGGGCGTGACCCACGTCTTCGCATCGAACGCGGTCGGGAGCCTTCGCGAGGATCTCTCACCCGGTACCCTCGTCGTCCCCGACCAGATATACGACCGGACGAAGCGACGCCCGCTCTCGTTTTACGGGGACGGCATCGTCGTCCACCAGCCTTTCGCCGAACCGTACAGCCCGTCGCTCGTCGACCACCTGACCACCGCCGCGCGATCGGCGACCGACGCCGACGTGGTCCGCGGCGGGACGTACGTCTGTATCGAGGGGCCACAGTACTCGACGCGAGCCGAGTCGGCGTTCTACCGCGATCACGGGTGGGACCTCGTCGGCATGACCGCGATCCCCGAAGCGAAGCTCGCGCGGGAGGCGGAGATCGCGTACGCCACCATCGCGGGCGTCACCGACTACGACGTCTGGAAGACCGACAGCGAGGTGACGCTCCACGAGGTGCTCGAGAACGCCGAGGCGAACCAGGCGGCGATCGAGGCGGCGGTTGAGGAGGCGGTCCGCACCCTCCCTGCGGATCACGAGTGTGCCGCACACACTGCGCTCAAGGGGACGATAAACACCCCGACGGAGGCGATCCCGGAAGCGACCCGCGACCGTGTCGAACCGCTCGTTGGGACGTACCTGTAGTCGTCAGGCGCTGTCGGTGGCGACCCGCTGGTCAATCCGCGACGGCCTCCGACTCGCCGGTCGCCGCCGCGGGATCGCGGATCCAGAGGTCGCCGAACAGCTCGTCCTGTCGGAGGACGACGCTCCCGCGGTGTGCCATGAACAACAGCCCGAGGAAGGTCATGAACGGCCGTCCGCCGGCGTCAGCCACTTCGGCGAATAAGACCTCCGCGCGGCCGGCGTCGAAGTGCGGCCGCACGGCCGTTTCGACGTCGTCGATGACCGTCTCGATCGCTTCGTCGTGGGTGCGGTCGGTCGCCTCTTCGGCGGTCGGCTCGCCCTCGCGACGGAACTCGTCGCCCGCGTGGTAATCGAGCGTCTGTGTCCCGCGGTCGGAGCCGCTCGGTGAGGCAGTGGTGTCGTACTCGCGTGAGGACTTCCACCAGGAGTCGCGCTCGGCGTCGCGTAGGTCACGGACCAACTCGTCGAGCGTCTCCGGGGTGCCGCGTGCGCGCTTGCGCTCTAATCGCCGGTCCATCTCCGATTCGAGCGCGTCGATCGGGTCGTAGCCCGGGTCGGACGGGTCCTCGACGCCGCCTTCCATCGCGACCTCCCACGGCTCCGGCTCCGGTTCCTCGTCCGCGTCGTCGACGAGCAGCTCGTCGCTCTTCATCCGGAGGAGGACGCTCGCATAAAACAGCGCCCGGCCGGTCGTCCGGAGGTCGACCTCGTCGAGTCTCGTCAAGAACGCATCCGTCACGCGGACGATGTCGATGTCCCACGGCTCGATCGCCCCCTCCTCGGCGAGCTGGACCAAGATCTCGACGGGCTCGACCTCCTCGTCGGCCGCCGCGTCGTCCCCACCGGTCGCTGCGTCGTCCCCACCGGCCGCTGCGTCGTCCCCACCGGCCGCTGCGTCGTCCCCACCGGCCGCTGCGTCGTCCTCACCGGCCGCCGCGTCGTTCTCCTCGGTCGTCGGTTCCTTCTCGCGGTCGGCTGCCGTCTTCGAGTTCCCATCGTCGCCGCGCCCCGATTCGCCCACCGAACCCATATCCGGCGTGTCGCCGTCACGCTTCGTCGTCAGGTCCAGCGACGGCACGCCGTCGTCGGGGTCAGTCATCCGCGCTCGCCTCCTCACCGAACTGCATGCCGGTCACCGCAGAGCGATTGTCGCCCTGCATCGTGACACCGATCGCCCTGTCGGCTCGCTCTAACAGCGCTGAGCGATGCCCGACCACGACGAACTGCGCGTCGGTGGCCAGCTCCTCTATCATCTCACCGACCCGCTCGGCGTTCACCGCATCGAGGAACGCGTCGACCTCGTCGAGTGCGTAAAACGGGGCCGGATTGTGCCGCTGGACTGCAAAGATGAACGAGAGCGCCGTGAGCGACTTCTCTCCGCCGCTCATCGCCTCCAGCCGCTGGACCGGCTTGTCCGCAGGTTGTGCCCGCATCGTGAGCCCCTCCTCGAACGGGTCGTCCGGGTTCTCTAAGAGGAGCTCGCCGGTCCCCGCAGAGAGCCGCGAGAAGATGTCTTCGAAGTGGCCGTTGATCGACTCGAACGTCTCCACGAACGCGTCCTCCTTCGCCGCCTCGTACCCTTCGATGCGCGACTCGATGCCGTCACGCTCTTCGACGAGCACGTCACGACGCTCCTCGAGCTGTTCGAGTTCAGCGGCCGCCTCGTCGTACTCGTCTATCGCGAGCATGTTCACCGGTTCGAGCGCCTCCATCTCCGACTCGAGCGACTCGATCTTCGACTCGACGACGTCGAGGTCGGGGACCGCGTCTGGATCGTACTCGCCGACTTGCGCCTCGAGCTCGTCGACCTCCCACTCGAGCCGGTCGCGCCGATCGGTCAGCTCTTCGAGCGTCGACTCGGTCTCCGTAACGAGCGACTGCTGCTCGTCGCGGCGCTGCTTTGCAGCCCGAATCTCTTCTCGCAGTGACTCACGCTCCGTCTTGAGCTCTTCGAGCTCGTCTTCGAGATCGGCGATGGCCTCGCGTTTCGTCTCGAGGGTCGCCTCCGTCTCCTCGATCGCCGCCTCGTGGGCTTCGATCGCCGCCTCGGCTTCGGCCTTCGCGTTCTGTGCCTCCTCGACGGTCTCGTGGAGGTCGTCGACGGCGTCTTCGGCGTACGACTGTTCGAGCTCTACCTCGGTGAGTCGCCCGTCGAGTTCGGTGGTCCGCGCTTCGAGCGCTGTGATCTCCTCGCGGAGCTCGTCGGCTCGCGCCGACAATGTTGGGATCTTCGAATCTTCGAGCGCGGCCTCCAGCTCCTCGACGTCGGCTTCACGGCCGGCTATGGTCTCGTCGAGCGACGAGAGCCGCTCGTCGAGTTCGGTCATCTCGGATTCGACGTCCTCGCGTGCGGCTGCCAGTGATTCGAGGTCTTCCTCCAGCTCTTCGATCCGGTCCGTGGTCTCTTCGAGGTCACGCTCTGCGCGGTCGACGTCGGCTTCGAGCGACCGGACCCGTTCTGCGGCCTCGGCCTTCCGCTCGCGGGCGTCGTCGATGTCGGCGTCGAGTTCGTCGATCGTCGCCTGGAGCGTCTGTCGTTCGTCTTCGAGCGCCGCGATCTCGGTCGCGAGCCGTTCGAGTCGCCCGCCGCCGGTGCTCGTGAACGCGTATCGTGAGCCCCCTCCGGACCCACCGGTCATCGCGCCCGACTTCTCGACGAGGTCGCCGTCGAGCGTCACCATCCGGTAGTCGCCCATCAGATCGCGGGCAGTGGCCATGTCCTCGACGACGAGCGTCGACCCCAACACGTACGAGAAGATCGGGTCGTACGTCGACTCGTACGTCACGAGGTTCCGCGCGAAGTCGACGACGCCCGGCGCCGAGGGGGTCCGCGGCAGCCCGCGGTCGTCCATCTCCGTGATCGGCAAGAACGTGGCGCGGCCGGCGTTCCGCCGCTTGAGGTAGTCGATACACGTCGAGCCGACGCCGTCGTCGTCGACGACGACGTTGGCGAGCCGCCCGCCTGCGGCCGTCTCACACGCCTCGGCGTACTGCCCGTCGACGGAGCCGAGCTCGCCGACCGCCCCGTGGACACCGTCTATCCCGCCGGTTTTTACTTCGGTCACCGCCCGCGGCCACGAGCTGTCTCCCCGCTCGTCTGCGGCCGCCTCCAGGGTCGCGTACTCGTTCTGTTTCTCGCGAATTTCTGCTTCGAGCGTCTCGAGTCGCTCGCGCGCTTCGGCCTTCTCCGCGAACAGCTCGGAGAGCGCCTCCTCGATGGTCGCGTGATTTTTTTCGGCCTTGTCGAGTTCGCCGTGGAGCTCCGAGAGACGCGCCCGCAGGTCCGGGATCGACTCCTCGGCGTCGGCGAGTTCCTCGCGCGTCTCTTCGACCGCGTTCGACCGTCTCCGCGCCTCGTCGAGGAGGCGATCCTTCTCGCGTTGGGTCTCGTGTTTCTTCTCGCGCAGCGACTCGAGCGCCGCTTTCGTCTCGGTGAGTTCGGTCTTCAGGTCGTCGAACTCGGTGTCTGCGCCGTCGATCTCGGCTTCGACGTCGGAGAGCTCGGCGCGTTTGGTCGCGATCTCCGAGACGACCGAGGCCTTCTCGACTTTCACCTCGCGGATCTCGGCTTCGAGCTCCTCGAGCGTCTCCTGTTTGCGGTCGATCTTGACGAACGCGTTGCGGCGCTCGGTCTCTGCCGTCTCGATGCGCTCGCGAGCGGTCTCGATCTGTGCTTCGAGTTGCGACCGCTCGCCCCGAAGCGACTCGATCTCCGAGCGGATCGCGATCTGTTCGTCCTCGCCTTTGGTCTCGATCTCGTGGGTGAGGTCTTCGAGGTCCTCTTCGAGCCGCGTGAGCGTCCCCTGTCTGGTGTCGAGTTCGGTCTGACGCGATTCGAGCGTCTCCCGTGCCGACTCCATCTCCTCGTCGACGGCTGCGAGCGCCTCGCGCTTCTCCTCAAGCTCGGAGGCCTTGCGGTACCCGCGGTACTCCTCGACGTCCTCTCGAAGCGACTGGTACTCGAGGGCGGTCTCCCGTTCGGCTTCGAGCTGGTCGAGCCGACCGCGCTTCTCCTCGATGCGAAGGTCGGCCTCGCCGATCCGGTCTTCGACCGTGTCGAGCTCGTCGAAGGCGGCCTCCTTCTTCTCGTCGAACTCGGCGACGCCCGCTATCTCGTCGACGATCCCTCGCCGCTGGTACGGCGTCATGGTGATTATCTCGGTCACGTCACCCTGCATGACGACGTTGTACCCCTCTGGGGTCACCCCGGCCGCAGCGAGGAGGTCGCGGATGTCCGAGAGGTTCACCGAGCGCCCGTTGAGGTAGTAGTACGAGTAGTAGTTCTCGTCCGTCTCTTTGACCCGGCGTTTGATCGTGATCTCGGAGACGTCACCGACGTCCTCCGAGCCGGCCGCAGAGACGACGTGTGACCGGTCGAGGGTCCCGTCCTCGTTCGACAACACGACGGTGACCGTAGCCTCGCTCGGTCCGCGTCCGTCGACGTCGTCGTCGTGACCGGGGTTGTAGATGAGGTCGGTGAGCTTCTGTGCGCGGATCCCTCTGGTCCGTGCCAGCCCGAGCGCGAACAACACCCCGTCGATGATGTTCGACTTTCCGGACCCGTTCGGCCCGGTGACGACGGTGAAGTCCTCGTAGAAGGGTATCCGCGTCGTCTGCCCGAAGCTCTTGAACCCGTCGAGGACGACTTCGCTGATGTACATGACGGGGGTGACGTCTTACGCGACGATGATGTCGCTGCTCGATGTGTCTGACTCCGACCCGCGGTCGTCGTCACCGGCGTCTGTGCGCCCGTTCGAGCCGTCTCCGTCGGCCGACGCCGACTCGGGACCGACGCCGTCGACACCCGCGACGATGACGTCGTCGCCGTCGGTGACCTGTGCGTCGTCGCTCGCCGGGTGTGCTGTGGCGGCGTCTTCCACCGGGGGCTCGTCTGCGTCTTCCGCCGGAGTCTCGTCGGCGTCCGGTTGTCGTTCGACAACTTCGGCGTGGGCGTCCGACGCGGCCTGGCGCTCTGCTGTGGTCGCCGGCGCCGTGCGGTCGGCTTCGAGCTGACGGACACGCTCTTTGGTCTCGACGAGCTCCTCGGTGAGTCCGTTCACCGCAGCCTGCAGCTCCGTGACCTGTCGTTCGAGGTCCTCGACTCGGTTGCTCATATACACTCGTATGCCCGCGCGGGAGGTATAAATCTGCGTCAGACAGACGTGTGACCACACTGCATGGAGGCGGTGGACCGAGCGAAACTACTTATATTATCGGCTGTAATCTGACGCTTGATGAGCAAGATCACCTTCCGGGCCGACGACGACCTCGTCGAGCGTCTGGAAGCGTGTGACGCCTCGAAGAGCGAGGTGATGCGCGAGGCCCTCCGAGCGCACCTCGCGGACGCCCCCGCGGACGACGCGGGCGCGAGCTCGCTCGAGACCGCACTCGTCGACCGCGTCGACGACCTGATCGAAGACCGCCTCGACGCGGCGCTGGCGGCCCGCGGCGTCGCTCGACCGTCGGACACCGCCAGCTCACACGCCCCCGGCGAGGTGACGGTAAACGTCACGCTCGACGCCCCAGGAGCGGATATCGACGACGCGCGGGTGACCCGAGCGGACGATCCAGCCGAGGATCCGTCGGCGCGTAAGACACGCACGCAGGACGCGGGTCAAGGCGCGTCGTCCGACGGTCGACGCGCCTGCGTCGGCTGTGGCGAGCACGTGCCAGACGGCGACGTCTACTGCCCGAACTGTGGGGAGAAACAGTCACACCGGGCGTTCTGTGAGTGCGGAGACGAGGTACGGACGGATTGGGCGTTCTGCCCCGGCTGCGGTCGGCGGACGCCCGCCGCAGACGTGTTACACGACCGGTGAGCGGCCCCGAACCGGACACGTACGGGCCGATGGCGTCATACATTCGCCGGTAGATTTATATCATTAGGTTCAGATGTCCTCGCTGTGTAAGACGACCGTCTTACAGCTGGCGACGGATCCGGGGATGTCCCCGGTGAAGGCGTCACGCCGTGTAAGACACGCGGCCCGTCGTCTTACCGGGGGAATACAACATATGGAGCGTGTGACACTGCGCATTCCGAAACAGCAGATAGACGAGGTGGAACAGATGGTCGAGACGGGAGAGTTCCCAAACCGGAGCGAGGCGATCCGGTCGGCCGTTCGTGAGATGCTGAGCGAACAAGACACAGAACGCGACGACCACGGCCGCGCACACGGCTGGGCGAAGGTGTAACCCATGCAAGATCTCGTCCAAGACGCCCTCGAAAACGCGGAGGCCGAAAAGCGCGAGCTCGACACCGACGCGGACGACGACGAGTTCGGGGACCCTCGAATCGTCATCGTCGGCGCCGGCGGCGCCGGGAACAACACCGTCAACCGCCTGTACAACATCGGCGTCGACGGCGCGGACACGGTCGCGATCAACACGGACAAACAACACCTCAAGATGGTGGAAGCCGACACCAAGATCCTCGTGGGTAAGTCGCTCACACAGGGACTCGGTGCCGGTGGCGACCCGAAGATGGGCGAGCGGGCGACCGAGATGGCCCAAGGTACGGTCAAGGAGGTCCTTGGCGACGCCGACCTCGTCTTCGTCACCGCGGGGATGGGCGGCGGCACCGGTACTGGCGCGGCACCCGTCGTCTCGAAGATCGCCAAAGAACAGGGCGCCATCGTCGTCGGAATGGTCTCGACCCCGTTCAACGTCGAGCGCGCCCGCACGGTGAAAGCCGAAGAGGGCCTGGAGTCGCTGCGGAACGAGGCCGACTCGATCATCGTGCTCGACAACAACCGCCTGCTCGATTACGTGCCGAACCTCCCGATCGGGAAGGCGTTCTCGGTGATGGACCAGATCATCGCCGAGACGGTGAAGGGGATCTCCGAGACGATCACCCAGCCCAGTCTGATCAACCTCGACTACGCCGACATGTCGACGATCATGAACCAGGGCGGCGTGGCGGTCATGCTCGTCGGCGAGACCCAGGACAAAAACAAGACCCAGGAGGTGGTCAACGACGCGATGAACCACCCGCTCCTCGACGTCGACTACCGTGGTGCCTCCGGCGGTCTCGTCCACATCACCGGCGGCCCGGACCTGACGCTGAAAGAGGCCGAAGGGATCGCGAACAACATCACGGACCGGCTCGAAGCCAGCGCCAACGTGATCTGGGGCGCCAGAATTCAGGACGAGTACAAGGGGAAAGTCCGCGTGATGGCGATCATGACGGGCGTCCAGAGCGCACAGGTGCTCGGCCCGTCGACCCAGAAGCAGGCGGACCGGTCGCGAGCGAGCATCAACGGCGACCCCGGCGACGTGGGCTCTCGTGCGGCCGAGGCGAACGGGAGCACCGACCGCGCCGCCTGGGAAGACGGCGGCACCGATCCCGTCGAGACCAACAACGGACTCGACGTCATTCGCTGAGACGGCCCGCGAATCACACCGTCGCCGACCGCATTTTCGCCGACCGTCCACTCCCGTGAGTCACGACTCTCGCGGACGACCGTTACCGGATGAGCCGACGGTTTCGTTCTCTGTTCTGGTTTCAGAACCATGAAACGAAGTTTATGCTGCCCGCGGGAGCCATCACGGGTGGACGAGGTCGACGTGACTCCCGGACCAACCCTACGGATCGGCGGCGGCAGCGACGACGAGGAGGCGACCGTTCCGGCACCCGTCCCGCCGGCCGACCCGGACGCCTGGTACGCGCCCGACGTTCGCGCACAGTACGAGTCGGCACCCGGCGTCGTGGCGACGATTCGGTCGCTCGAGACCGGCGGCTTCACCTACGACGTCCGAGAGCCGCACCTCTCGCCGGCGGACGAGCGTGCCCTCGATGCGGTCCGTGCACACTTCGCGTCGACGCGCGGCCGCCGTCCCCTCACCCGTGCCGGTGCGATCGAGCTCGCCGTCACCGGCTTCGAGCCAAAGTACGCCCGGGTGCTCGACCGGCTCCTCGCGGTGAGCGACGCGGCGCGACGACGACTCGATTACCACGCGCTCCGCGCGCTCCGGCTGTTCGGTGACCTCACGCCGATCGCGTTAGACGACCGGATCGCGGTCGCCGACGTCGGTGACGACGAGGAACTCATCGTGCACACCGACGCGTTCGCCCCGCTCGAGACCGGCGTCGGCGCGGACGCGCCCTTCATCGAACGAGTCGCCGGCGAGCGCCTGGCCCGATACACCGTCGCGTTCGCGGGCTTCAGCGTCGACGTCGTCGTGTACCGGGAGCGGCTGCTCGGCTCCGACGCGTTCGAGACCAAGTACGCCGCACTCGAGCCCGACCTGCTCCCGGGCGACGAGTCGCTGATACGCGAGTGTAAACGACGCATCTGGGAGACGCCCGTCGACCACGTGATCGACGACCACGGCCGATTCGTGGCCGACCACGCTCGGCGGTACCTCTCGCGACGGCTCACGGAACGTCATCCCCGGGGGCTGCTCGACCGCGCGGCGAGTCGGCTCCGCCGTCTGGTGCCGGGCCGACGCCCGCGACCGCCGACGCGTGGTCCACCCGCCCCCGCCGACCGGATCGACGACCTCGTGTACTACGTCGTGCGCGACTTCGTCGGCGAGGGGGTCCTCACCGTTCCGATTCGCGATCCCCATCTTGAAGACATCGAGGCAAACCGGGTGGGCGAGCGCGTGAAGGTCGTCCCGCGCCCGGCGCTCTTAGACGCCGACGAGGGGCAGTCGCCGCGTGCTACCGGCGTCGACCCGCTCGGCGGTGCCGGTCGGGTCCCGACCAACCTCCGGTTCGACGACGAGGCGTCGTTCGTCAACGTCGTCACCCGCCTGGCGGCTCGCGACGGGGTCGAACTCACCCCCGCGGTCCCCTCGGCGAAGGTGAACCTCGAGCTCGACGCCGTTCCAGAGACGGTCCGTTGTGCGGTCGCACTACCCGCCATCTCCGCAGACGGCCCGCACGTCTCGATCCGCAAGCAGGCGGCCGATCCGTTGACACCGGTCGATCTCGTCCGCCAGAACGCGCTGTCCACTTCGCTCGTCACCCTGCTGTGGATGCTGTACGAACACCACGGCGTGGTCCTCTTTGCGGGGCCGACCGGGGCCGGCAAGACGACGCTGATGAACGCGTGTATGCCGTTCATCCCCTTCGACGACCGGCCCATCTCCATCGACGAGGGGTCCCGTGAGGTTCGACTGCCCCACGAGACCGGCGTCGCGCTCACGACGCGCGACCACGAACACGAGTACAAGTCGGTGCACATGGCCGCGCTGATGACGGAGGCGAACTACCTCAACCCGGACGTCGAGGTCATCGCGGAAATAAACACCCCGGCTAGCTTCGAAACCTTCGCCGAGACGGTAAACGCAGGCCACGGGGTGGTCGGTACCACACACGCGACGGACGTCGACACGCTCGTCAACCGCGCCATCGAGCGAGGACTCCCGCCGTACCTCTTTTGTGAGGTCGACCTCGTCGTCTTCTTGCGACAGGTCGGTAGCGACCGATACGTCACGCAGGCCGTCGAGCCGCTCGCTCCGGCGGAGTACGAGGCGCTCGATCCGGCCGCCCGAACGAGCCGAACCGGAAATCCAAAACACGGCGGTGCCGGCGTCGTCGAGCGACCCGGCGTGACGGTCCACTACAACACGGTCGCGTGGCGGGATCCGGACGGCGCGGTCCAGACGACGGGGCTGCCGACCGACGAGTCGTCGGGCACCGACGCGGGGCGGGGGGTACGCGCGCTCGCTCGGCTGGCGGACCGAACCGACCGGGACGTCGCCGCAGTCGAGACCGAGTTTCACACCAAACACCGTTACGTGCGGTACCTCGTCCGCGACGGCGTCGACGACTTCACCGAGCTGTTCGAGTTCCTCGCGGATCTCAGGGCCGACGAGGCCGCGACGGTCGAGCGCGTCGCGCGCTCGCTTCGCAGCGACCGCGCCGCGGCGGGCGAGGATCCCGGTGCGGTGACCACGGCGCGCCCCGAGACGAGTCCACGACCGGACGCAGCCGATCGGCCCACCGAGTCCGGCGACGACACCCCGGGAGGGAGCCCGTGAACGAGACCGTCCCGACCGCCGCGGACGACGCGCCCGGTCACGGCGACCCGGCGGTGGACGCCGCCGGCTCCGCGGTCCACCAGACGCGCGCTGGCCTCACAGAGCCTATCGGGGCACCCGATCGATCGTCTCGGCCAGGACCGCTCGGTCGTCTCGACGAGGCGGCGTACGCGCTGTTCGCTCGGCACGCCGACGACCGTCGACACGACGGCGACCGAGTCCGGTATCGCGGGGCGCCCGCGTCCACCTCGTTCGGCACCTTCGTCGCGCGGCTGTACGCGCTCTCGTGGGTCGCGTGTCTGCTCGCTCTCCCGCCGGCGTTCGTCTTCGCCTCGACGGTAGCGCCGACGATCGCGGGTCGGGTCACCCGGACGTTCGCCCGCCACGCGGCGTTCGCGCCGCTCGTCCTCTCGCCGTCGTCGATCGTCGTCGCGTTGACCGTCGTCGCGGGCGCGACGACTAAACGCGCCACCGTTGCGCTCGGCAGGCACTACCTGCGCTGGCTCGTCGCCGCGCGGCGCACGCGCATCGAGCGGACGCTCCCGGGCGCGGTTCGGTACCTCGACGTCCTCGCCGCGGGCAGTGACGACGCGCGGACGATGATCGCACGAGTCGCCGGCAACGAGGCGTACGGCGGGACGGCGGTCTCGTTTCGAAAGGCGCTCAACGCGGCACGGCTCACGGGGAGCCTCGACGCGGGGCTCAGACGAGTCGCGCGCGACACGCCCTCGCGCGACCTGCTCGCGCCGTTTCTCCTGAAGTTTCGCCACCACCTCTCACAGGGCGACGACGCGCTGGCGAGGTTCCTCCGGACGGAGAGCCGTCTCCTCTCACACCGACAAGAGCACGCACAGACGCGGGCTCGGCGGTACCTGCAACCCGTCGCCGAGCTCTTCGTGTTCGTCTTGGTCGTGCCCGCGCTGCTCGTCGTCGCGGTGACCGTCGCCAGCGCGTTCGTCCCGGCGCTCTCGCGCCCGGTGGAGACGCCGGTCGGGACCGTCTCGCCGCGCGCGGTGGCGGTGTACCTCTCCGTCTGCGTCCTCCTCGCCGTCGGCATCGCAGGCGTCGCGGCGACGAGCGCGCTCAGACCGACCGGGTCACACCCGAGCTACCGCCGTCCCTCCGGGACCCGTGGGTCGGTGACGACCGCGCTCTCGAACCCCGCGAGCACGACGGTCGTGGCGGCCCCGGCTGCGACGCTCGTCGGTGGCTGGCTCGCGTACGCCGGGTATCCGCTGGTGACGGTTGCGCTGCTCTCGTACGTCGCGTTCGCACTGCCGGTCGGACTCGTCGCGGCGCGCCGCCGTCGGCTCGATGACGCGAAGGACCGCCGGCTCACCGACTTCGTCTACGCGGTCGCACGACAGACGTCGATCGGTCGGCCGTTCCCCGCGGCGGTGACCGCGGCGGCACGCGAGGTCGACCTCGGTGTGCTCTCTGCTGACGTCGCGTCGCTCGCGTTCGCGCTGTCGATGAGCACGACCGGTGACACCGGGGGAGTCGATGCGTCGGGTCCGCGGGTCCCAGCCGCCGGAGACGTTCGCACGTCTGCACTCGACCGGTTCGTCGACCGGATCGACACGCCGCTCGCCGACCGGACGGTCGGGCTCGTCGCCGGTGCGCTCCACGCGGGTGCGGCGATCGACGCCGTCTTCGAGACGCTACAGATCGAGGTCGACCGCCTCACCCACGAGACGCGCGCGCTCCGGGAAGCGATGCGACGGTACGTCGTCGGCGGCTGGGCGGCGGCGCTGTCGGTCGCGGGACTCGTCGCCCTAATCAACGTCGCGGTGATGGACGCCGGTCGGCTCGCGTCGATCGCGGCCGTACTCGGCGAGCCGTTCGACGCCGTCTCCGTGGTGCCGGCCTTGGAGCGGTTTCGGCTGTACGTCGTCGCGCAGGCGACCTTGCTCGCTTCGGGGTGGTTCGCCGGCGCCGCCGCGGGCGGGCGGTACGGGGCCCTGCTCCACTCGGGACTGTTGGTCGGTGCCTGCTACGTCGGGTTCGTCGGACTCGGCGTCGTGTGAGCCCGGCCAGCGGACGCTCCGGCTACCCGGACGGCGTTCAGGGTTCGAGCGAGCGCTCGATCCGCCCCGTGAGTTCGTCCGGGTCGAGCCGGTAGAACGCGAACGAGACGTCCGCGGTCGGCTCGCCGAAGATGTCGACGATCGGTATCCGGCCGGTTCGCTCGAGGCCGGCGATCGTGTCGTCGGCGACCGCCTCGTCGGTCGTCGAGACGAGTCGCCCGGTGGCGACGACGCTCCGCCACCGGTCGTCCGGATCCCCGTAGGTGACGAACGTGACGGGGCGGTCGTCGAGGGTGCCCTTCGCCCGCGTCGGACCCACGGCGAGCCGGAAGTAGAACACCGCCTCGACCGGGTCGTAGCCGTACGAGACCGGCACGCCGTGTGGGGGGTCGTCGTCGTCCGTCGCGAGGGCGATCACGCCGGTTCCCGCCCGTTCGAGGAACGCGTCGCGCTCGTCGTCGTCCATGTGAACCGCGTCGGGCTCGACCATGCCAGATTGTTCGCTCCCGCGACATATATGTGGTCGGCCACCCGACCGCAAAGTATATTGTTCGATACGGACAATATCGCGATATGAGCGACGTCGACGACACAGACGCGAGCGACGAGGCCGCCCGCGACGAGCGCGAACGGATCCGCGAACGAAAGCGCCGCCGACTCCGCGAGCGGCTCGAAGGCGGAGACGCACGGGACGGTACAGCCGGCAGCGACGCGAACGGCGGTGGAGACGCCGGTGTGACCGAGGCACCGACAGAACCGGTCGACGTATCCGGACCGGAGGCGCTACAGACGCTCGTCGACGACCACGACGTCGTGTTGGTCGACTGCTACGCCGACTGGTGTGGGCCCTGTCAGATGATGGAGCCGACCGTCGAGGCGCTGGCGAGCGAGACCGACGCGGTCGTCGCGAAGGTCGACGTCGACGCCAACCAGGGGCTCGCCCAACAGCTCGGCGCGCGTGGCGTCCCGACGTTCGTCCTCTACGCCGACGGCCAACCCGTCGACCGGTTCGTCGGTGCCCAGGACCGAACCACGCTCGAAGGCGCGATCACGAACGCGGCCGCCTGACGGGTGCCGTCCGCCGGCGCTCTGCACCCCCCTGCCGATTCTCCGACCGATCGGCTTATGTCGGCGGCCGCGCGAGAGCCGCCCATGACGACGGCGATGGAGCGCGACCGGTGTTCGACGGGCGTCCCCAACGCCGACCAAGTGTTCGACGGCGGACTTCTGGCCGAGTCTGCGACCCTCCTCAGGGGTGCTCCCGGGGCCGGCAAGACCATCTTCGGCCTCCACGTTCTCACGGCCGACCCAGCCGACACCGGGCTGTACATCAACCTCGGCGAGCCGACTGCCTACCTCCGTGAGACGGCCGCGCGGTTCGACCGGCCGACCGACGGCCTCGAGTTCCTCGACCTCTCGCCGTCTGGCGACGCGTTCCACGGCGACAGCGCGTACGACCTGTTTCACGCCGACGAGGTCGAGCGGTCGCCGATCACCGAATCGATCCGCGAGCGCGTCGACGACGTCGATCCGGACCGCGTCCTCGTCGACCCGATCACGGAGCTCCGGTACCTCGCCCCGGACGAGCGGCAGTTTCGGACGCAGGTGCTCGGACTCGTCGACTTCCTGAAGGCGCGCGGTGCCACGGTCGTCTTGACCTCACAGGCGGCGCATTCGGTCCCGGACGACGACCTCCAGTTTCTCGTCGACGCCGTGGTCACACTCGACGTCGACGAGCGCCGCCGGACGCTCTCGGTGCCGAAGTTTCGCGGGTCGGCGGCCCGTCGTGGCCCGCACACGGTGACGATCGACGACGCGGGGATGCACGTGTGGCCGCGACTCGACCCCGAGCGTCACCACCGTGACCGGTCGCTCGGCGAACTCGCCTCGGGCGTCGCGGGCCTCGACGGCCTCCTCGACGGCGGCATCACCACCGGTGCGCTCACGTTTCTCAGCGGCCCGACGGGCGTCGGTAAGACGACGACGGCACTGCAGTTCATGACACAGGCCGCACGCCGCGGCGAGGAGTCCGTGCTCTACAGCTTCGAGGAGAGCCCCCAAACGATGGTCGTACGCGCCGAGTCGATCGGGATCCCCCTCCGTCGGCTGCGTGCGGCTGGTACCGTGGCGATCGAGTCTGTCGGCCCCGACGAGATGACCGTCGACGAGTTCACCGCCCGACTCCAACAGCGGGTTGAGGAGGGCGCTACCCTCGTCACGATCGACGGCGTCGCGGGGTTCGAACGGGCGTTCGCCGCGGACGCCGAAGACCCGATCGACGCCCTCGTCGCCGTCGCACGCTACCTGCGAAACGTCGGCGTCACCGGGCTGTTCACCAACGAGGTACACCGGATCACCGGCGACTTCTACGCGACCGAACAGCGCGTGAGCCATCTCGCAGACGACATCGTCGTGTTCCGCCACGTCGAGTACCGCGGCGAGCTCCAGAAGGTCGTCGGGGTGCTCAAACGACGGACCAGCGCGGTCGACACCGGCCTTCGGCTCTTCGAGATCACGGGTGACGGCATCGTCGTCGGCGAACCTCGCTCCGAGCTCCGTGGCATCCTGACGGGAACACCGGATTGGCACGACGATGGCTGAGGACACGGACATGCCGCTCGGGGAGGGTACCTTCGACGTGCCGTCTACCGCGGAACCACCGCGCATCTACCCGCTCGTCGCCGACGACGGGAACCGGCGCGTGCTGTGCGAGTGGCTCGCGGACCACGACGCGTACGCGGTCGCGGACACCGACGAGCCGCTGACGGCTGCCGCCTTCGACCTCTGTATCGTCGACCAGGGCGGGCTGCGCCGATACGCCGACGCGATCGAGGCGGTCAAGTCGACGGCGGCACCCGCGCTGGTGCCGGTGTTGCTGCTCGTCTCTGAGGTGACGCCCGACCTCCTCGAGACCGACCGCGGCGAGCTCGCCGACAACGCCTTCGCGACGACGGTCGACGAGCTGATCTCGTTGCCGATCCGACAGGCGGAGCTCGCGTGGCGGATCCGGGCGCTGTTGCGGCTCCGCGACCAGTCGCTCGAGCTGCGCTCGCGGGCGAAGGCGCTCCGTCGGTTTCGGGAGGCGGTCGAGGCGTCGGGGCACGCGATCTGGATCGGCGACGCAGACGGCACGATCGAGTACGTCAACCCCGCGTTCGAGTCGACGACCGGGTACGCCGCCGACGCGGCGGTCGGCGAACACGCGTCGATGCTGCGGGCGTCGTCTGACGGCGGCCGCGACGAGCGTGTCTGGGAGACGGTCGAGGCGGGCGACACGTGGCGCGGTGAGGTGATCCACCGGCGGGCCGACGGCGAGCGGGCCGTCGTCGACCAGACGGTCGCGCCGATCGTCGACGACGACGCGGTCACCGCGACGGTCGCCGTCCTGGTCGACGTCACCGACGAGCGGGCGCTCGAGGACCGGCTCAAGCGACACCGCGACATCGTCCAGCGGCTCGACGACCCGATCATGTTACAAGACCGCTCCGGCGCGTTCGTCCTGTTCAACGAGGCGCTCGTCGACTTCGCCGGGCTCTCGGGATCGGCGCTCGTCGGCGCCGACGAACACGCGTTCATGGACGACGAGACCGCGACGCGGATCGAACGACAGAAGCGAGCGGTGCTCCGGACCGAGTCACCGGCTCACTACGCCATCTCTCCGACGTTCGAACACAGCGGCAAGGAGGCGTTCTTCAGCACGAGCCGCTACCCGTACTACGACGAGGACGACGAGCTCGCCGGCACCCTCGCTATCTGCCGAGACGTCACCGACCTCGAAGAGCGGACTCGACAGCTTCGGGTGATGGACAACGTGTTGCGCCACAACATCCGCAACGACATGAACGTGATTCGCGGTACCGCAGTCGACATCCGCGAGCAGACGACCGGCGAGTCGGCGGCGGCCGCGGCCACCATCGTCTCGCACGCCGACGACCTCCTCTCGACGAGCGAGAAGTCGCGGGCGATCACGGCCGTGCTCAGCGAGGATGCGACCCGTCGGCCGATAGACGTCGCCGAGACGGCGCGGCAGGTCGCCGCCGACCTCGACGACGACCACCCGGCGGCGACCGTCTCCGTCGACGCGCCAACCGAGACGCGCGCGCTCGTGACCGACGAGATCCAGACGGCGGTCACGGAGCTAACCGTGAACGCGATCACACACCACGATCGGGAGTCGCCACGCGTTGACGTCCGCGTCGCCGACCGTCCGGCCGAGGACGCCGTGACCGTCACCGTCGCCGACGACGGACCCGGAATGCCGGATCTCGACCGCGAGGTGCTCGTCTCTGGCCGCGCGATCGAGTCGCTCTCACACGGGAGCGGTCTCGGGCTCTGGTTAGTCTACTGGATCGTCCACCGGTCTGCGGGGTCGATCGCGGTCGCCGACCGCGACCCACGCGGCACGCGCGTCACCCTGTCGCTGCCGCGAGCCGACGACTGACCGGCACGTGGCCGCTCCTGCCCGCGAATCACGGCTCGCAGGCGGTCCAGATCGGACCCGTTAACCGGCCGTCTCCCCACCCATTCGCATGGACGACGACCTCCCGGCGCGAGACCGGGCTATCCGCGAACTGGGCCACTCGCAGTACGACGTGGCCGCCGACGCCTACGTCACCGCCGCCAGAGCTGGCCTCGCCGGTCACGGGCCGACCGGACACAGCGCGTACGAGTCGACTGAACGCTCCCGGGCGGGGAGCGCGCTCGCCGCCTTCGCCACCGCGGCGGTGTGTCGTCGGATCGCCGGCGCGGCGGGACGGGCTCGTGCACACGCCGCAGCGGGCATCGTCGTCGCCGGCGAACTCCGCGAGCACGTGCTTCAGACGCCAGTGGAGCGAGCAGCGTGTCACGAGTTCGTTGGCGACCTCCGTGCGACCATCGGTGACACGGAGCGCGCGGGCGAGGCGTACGACCGGGCAGCCGACGCGTACGACGACATCGATCTCGACTCGCCGGCCGCCGAGACCGGTCGTCCCTTCCTCCAGGCCGGCACGGAGCTCGTGGCGCACCTCTCGCGACCGGACGACCTCTCGTGGGACGACCTCCACGGCAGCGGCGACGACGCACTCGACCGCCGCGTTCGGCTCAAACGGTCCCGAACCGCGACCATCGTCGAGGCTCGGATCTCGGACGGAAAACTCCACGCGCCGCGCGGGTCGACCGAGTACAACACGGGACGCTTCCGCTGTCCGGACTGCGGGTCGGACGACGTCAACTACGTCGCCGACACGACGCTCTGTCTGCGGTGTTCGACGCCGACCGACGCGGTGTGACACAGAGCGCGACGCCTCCTCGCTGCCACGCGAGGTCAATCACAACCCAATACCCACGCGGCTCGCCTCACGAATCCTCGCGCAGCGCGCTCGTGAAGTAGTCGTCGCCACCGAGTCGGTCCGTGATCTCTTCGAGGTGGCCGCGGTCGCAGACGTCACATCGCTCCGCCGATGCCGGTGGCGACGGCCGCGCGAACACCGTTGCACAGCGGTCACAGGTGACGAATCTGAGCCCCGTCATCCGAGGTAGTCGAAGGCGACGGCGAGGTCGTTCGCGCCCCAGAAGACGAACCGGTACCGCCCCGGCTGTAGCGACGGACACACCCGCGCGCTCGACTGCGGATGGTCGGCGACGACGCCGGACTCGGTCAGTTCGATCGACCACTCGAATCCCGCTCCCGGGGGGAGCCGGACCAGCTCGTCGGTGTACTCGAACACGCCGTCGTCGTCGCCGCGCACGTCGACCCAGCCGTCTGCCGTTTGTACCTCGAACGCGTACTTGTGTCGATTCCCCACGCCGATGGGGCGCGCCGAGACGTTCGTCAGCTGGACCCGAACCGTCTCACCCCGCTCGAACCGCATCGCCGCACGCCCATCGTCGTCGGTCGGGCCCTCGCCACTCCCGTCGGGCCTGCGTACCCGGAGTGCCAGCCCGGCGTCGGTCGTCACCCCACCGCCCGCTCCCAAGTTCACCGGCGGCTCGTATCCGCCGCCGGCGCGCTCGAACGCGTCGTCCGGACAGGTCAACGCCTTCGGGACAGCTGGTGGGTCACCGCTCGGCTCGACGACGCCCTCGAGTGCGGCGGGGTCGCGGACCCCGTCAGCCTCGGTCAGGGTGGCCGTCGTGCCGAATCCATCGGTGATGGTAACGCGCGTCGTCGACGGCGCCGGCGCGACTGTCACCCGACAGAACGCCCCCACGTACGTGATCGCTTGTCCGCAGATCGCTCCTTCCTCGCCCGTCTCCACGGCGGTCGCGGTCGCCGTCAGCCGGTCCTCGGCGATCGAGACGTCCTCGACCGCGACCCGTCCGTAACAGGTGTTGGGCCCGACCGACTCCACGTAGAGGACCACTGCCGCGTCGAAGTCCGTCTCGTCGACGAAGGCGGTCGTCTCGGCGTCGGCGTCGCGAAGGAGCCACGCCGCGTCGTCGCGCGCTTCGATCAGCGTACAGAACCCCGGTCGCTCGTCTCGTCGCCAGGCGGGACCCGAGAGCGCCCGCCCGACCTGGTGGACGGTCACGTCGCTGACCGCAGCCGGCGGGTCGTCGGTGCCGGCGTCGGTCTCGTCGGCGTCGGTCTCGTCGGCGGTCGACCTGTCGCTGCCGTCGTCGACGCACCCGGCGAGCGCCGTGAGCCCGGCGAGCGTCCCGACGCCCGACAGCGCCGATCGTCTGGAGATCTGAACCATGCGCCGACGTACGTCGCCGTCGGGTAAGTGCCTCGGGGCGCGGCCGACGGGGCCGTGTCGCGTTCAGGGGCGTACGAAGAGCTCGCCGAGCGACTCCCGCGGGACGTCGGCCGCCAGCCCGAGTGCTAGACCGACCCGAGCCTTCGCCGCCGGTAGATCGTCGGCGAAGACGACGCCGTGTTCGGCTAACGTGACCGCGCCGCCGGGCGTGCCGTACACCGGTTCGGTCGGCCCTGCCGGCCGCCCAGCGACGACGACTGGTACCCGCGGTACGGCCTCGGCGACAGCGTCACCGATGGCACCGGTCGCGTTGCCGAGGCCGGTCCCTTCGACGACGATCCCGCCGACGCCGGCGTTGAGGGCGCGCTCGATTCCGGCCCCCGAGACGCCCGTTCCCGAGTGAATCACCGGGACCGCTGGCACCAACTCCTCGGCCGCCTCGGGGTCCGACGCGTCGATCGGTCCGTCGGGCACACACAGTGGGTCGCTCGCGACGCTGCGACGCGGCTCGCGGAGCACCCGCGTCGTCGACCGCGTGACCGTCGCGACGGGGGCCGACGCCGGCGACGCCATCGTCGAGAGCGCGTTGCTGTGGGTCTTCACCGCGTCGCGGCCCGCGTGGACCTCGTCGTCGAACGCGACGTGGACGCCGGGCTCGAACCGCTCGTCTGCAGCCGTCCGCACCGCGAGCGTCAGGTTCGCCGGCACGTCACTCGACGGTTCGTCGAGTCGTCGCTGCGCCCCTGTCACGACCACCGGAACGGAGAGGTCGGTCAGCAGGTCGAGCGCGTAGGCAGTGTCGGTTAGCGTGTCGGTCCCGTGGGTCACGACGATCCCGTCTGCGCCCTCGGCGACGGCCGCTCGTGCGGCGGCGACGACGGCGAAGAGGTCCCGCCAGCGGACGTCGAACCCGGGCTGTGCACACGCCTCGCGCGTCGAGACGGCCGCGTAGTCGGTCACGCCTGGCACCGCGTCGATCAGGTCTGATCCGTCTTTCGCCGGTGCCGCGCCGTCCGCGTCCGGCTCCGAGGCGATGGTGCCGCCGCAGGCGACGACACACACGTGTGCGCCCGGCTCGTCGGTGTCGTGGTCCATGCTCGTGCTGCTCGGGCGATAGGCAAATGGCTTCGCCCCTCGGCAGTCGTCGTGTGGCTGCCGGCACAACACCGATATCGAAACTGGCGGCTCTCAGGCGTTTGTAAAACGTCTACGCTTGTCTCGTCGACTCGTGAACGGTTTCGAAACCGGCGTGAAATCCGTGAATCTCGTCGAACGCTCTGTGGGCTATATGTGCGTACCGGTCGTGCGTCCAGTCGTCAGATGTCCACTCGCGTCTCCCTCCCGGCACTCGCTCACCGCGTCCCCCTCGCCGCTCGGCTCACGCACACCGTCCGTGCAGCCGCGTTCTGGACGGCCGTCGTCTCGCCTATCGGCTACCCGATACTGCTCTCTGCGGGTCTCGAGGGCACGACCGGGCTGGCGTTTCTCGGCTTGCTCTGTCTTAACGCGCTCGCGTTGGCCGTCGGCCACGACTACGACCCGAGCGAGGACGACGAGACGACCGCTCACGGCACCACCGATCCGCCGGGCGCTCGAGACGACGCCGGCTAGCCGACACCGCCGGCGCCTGCCGACCGACCAGTCCACGCGGCGGCGGGCCTCCGGTCTCGAAGCGCTTACCGGGTCTCGGCCCGAGCGAATCGTATGACCGACGCGACGCGGGTCGAGTGGCGGCCGTGGGGGGCCGAGGCGTTTCGTGAGGCGGACGAGCGCGATTGTCCCGTGCTGCTCTCGCTTTCTGCCACCTGGTGTGCGGGCTGTCACGAGATGGACGCGACGACGTACGCCGAGCCCAGGGTCGCCGCGAACGTCAACGAGTGGTTCGTGCCGGTCCGTGTCGACGTCGACCGCCGACCGCGCGTTCGTGAGCGGTACAACATGGGCGGCTTCCCGACCACGGCGTTTCTCACCCCCGACGGCGAACTCCTCACCGGTGCGGGGTACCTCGGCGTCGCCGGCATGCGTCAGGTGCTCGAGTCCGTCGGGGAGCGCTGGCGCGAGGAGGGTCGCGACGCCGGCCGCGTTCCACGGGCGCTGGCCGACGACCGGCCGCCGGCCGGGGACCTCTCGGGGGCCGTCGAGCGTCACCTCGTCGGCCAACTCGAGTCGGCGTACGACGAGCGCCACGCCGGGTGGGGCACCGACGCGAAGTTCCCGCTCCCCCGTACGGTCGAGTTCGCGCTCACCCGCGATCGCGACCGTGCGCTCCGCACCCTCGATGCGGTCCGCGATCACCTCGCCGATGACGTCGCCGGCGGCTTTTTTCGGTTCGCCGGCGCGCGCGACTGGAGCGACGTCGCCTACGAGAAGACCGCCGACACGAACGCCGCGGTCGCCCGCGCGTTCGCTCACGCGTACCTCTACACCGGCGCGGCCGCGTATCGCGAGCCCGCCGCGGCCGCAGCAGGCTTCCTCACCGACGAGTTATGGACCGGCTACGGGGTCGGCGGGAGTCTCGGCCCCGGACTCGGCCGCGCGTACTACGCGGCCTCCGCCGACGACCGCGCCGACCTCGACGCACCGCGCCGGGACCTCACCGTCTTCGCCGGGGCGAACGCGCTCGCGGCGGACGCGCTCCTCACGCTCGCGGCGTACACGGACGATACCGAGTCTCGGGAGTACGCCGACCGGATCCTCGACGGGCTCACGCGTGACCTCGTCGACACGGAGACCGGACGGGTACGCCACGTCCGGCCAGCCGACGACGAGACCGTCCCCGCCGACCTCCTCGAAGACGCCTCTCGCGTCGTGAGCGCCTTCGTTCGAGCCGCCGGCGTGCTCGGATCCGGCGTCGACGTCGCCCGGGCAGTCGCCGACCGCGCGATCGACCGACTTCGCGTCGACGGCTCGTTCGTCGACGGGCCGCGGTCCGGGCCGGCCCTGCTCGACCGACCGTTCCGGCCGCTCGACGGCAACGTCGAGATGGCACTGGGGCTGTGTGATCTCGCAGCGCTCACCGGCGAGGACCGGTACCGGACGGTCGCCCGCGAGACGGCTGCGGCGTTCGCCGGTGCGACCGACCGGCTCGGCGTCCAAGTCGCCGCGTACGGCAGTCTCGTCGGTCGGCTCCAGCGAGGAACGACGACGATCGTCGTCGGCGACGAGCCGGGGAGCGATCTCCACCGCGCCGCCTGGCGGGTCGCAGACCACGAGAAAGTAGTCGTTCCGAACGCCCATCGCGAGGGGGCGCCGACACCGCGCCGCGTGGCGCCCGGATCGGCGATCGTGGTCGTCGACGACGACGTCTCCGAGCCGGCGACGACGCCCGACGAGCTGCTGACGCAGGTCGCAGCCGTCGCAGAGTCGTGGGCGTAGCCGACGCGCCGACTCGGCTCACCGCTCGAGCTCGCCTCTGAGGTCGCCCATGGTGACCTCCCGCTCGGCGTGGGCGTTGTGCTGGTGGATCGACTCGTCGTTCGATTGTTTCATGTGGATCACGGCGTCGTCGTTTAGGTGCCCGAACTCGGCCAACGTCCCCTCGGCGAGCGCGCGCACACAGTCTTCGACGAACTTCGCGTCCGCGTGTGCCCGATACGTCATGTGGTCCTCGTCGGGACGTTTCGCCATGTTGTAGATTCGCGCGCTCATCGAGTCGCGGGCGACGTCGATCACGTCACGAAGGTCAACTTCTGGATTCCCGTCGGTCGTGATCGTGAGCGTCGCGTGGCCGCGCTGGGAGTGGCCCGGCTGCGGGACGGCCTCGAGGAACGCCTCCGTGGTCTCTTCGTCGACGCCGAGCCGGTCGAGTTCCTCCCGGGCGCGTGATTCGGACATCCCCTGCGAGCACGGACAGACGGTCATCCCCGTGACCTCCGCGCCGATCTCCGCGCGGGTCCCCTCGTCCGTCGCGGTCGCGCTGGCGATTATCGTCGCCGTGCTCTGGGTCTCGAGTCCAGAGGCGGGCGTCTCCTCGCGCGTGACGAGCTCCGCCGTCATCGACACCTCGGCGGTGGTCGTGTAGTCGTGTTTCTCGAGCAGTCGCTCTGCGGCGTCGCCACAGACGTCCTCGACGCGGTACGCCTTCTCGCGGGTGATCTCCTCTAAGATCTCGTCGATCGTGGCGAGGTTCCGCGACATGTCGATGCCTTTCCGGCCGCTCGGGAGATCGACGAACACCTCGAACTCCGCCATGAGAACGATCGGGCGCTCGTCTCTGCGCGCGAGCTTGACGAGTTTCTCTACGCCGGTGACGCCGACCTGCGAGAGCCCGACCGTCACGTCGGGAGCCGACGCCTGTACGTCCGGCAGCTGATGACTCATTACGCGTACTCCACGGCAGCGACGTGATTAGTGCTTTCGATACCACGACACGTCGGCCGACCGACGGATCACCAGGCGTCGCCGGACGCGCTCAACGGCCGTCGTGCCGCCTGCTCCCGCTCGCGCCGCGTAACGCACGATTTATACCCCCGGCAGCGGAACTGCGTGTCAACGACCATGCCGAGTTCCAATGGCCCCCAGAAGGCGACCCGAAACAAGCTGTCGAACGACCCGCGAGACCGGGGAACCTCGCCGCCACAGCGAGCGATCCAGGAGTTCGAACCCGGCGAGACCGTCCACCTCAAGATCGACCCGAGCGTGCAGGACGGGCGGTACCACCCGCGGTTCGACGGCCGCACCGGCACCGTCACCGGGAAACAGGGCGCCGCGTTCACCGTCGAGATCACGGACGGCGGGACGACGAAGACGCTCATCGTCCGTGCCGCGCACATGCGTTCACAGCAGTAAGATGACGATCTTCAAGGAGAAAGTCGACGAGGAGTACCTCACTACCGCCGAGGCGAAAGCCATCCTCGCCGAGATCGAAGCCGACCGCGCGGCCGACGAGGATCGCGAGCTTCGGTACGAACTCGCTCGCGCGATCGAACACGTGAATCGGTTCGGCCACCTCGACGCCGAGGAGTCCCGCGAGCTCGTCGAGGCGCTCGTCGAACTCGACCCGATCGACGTCTCGACCGCGGTGAAGATCACCGACCTCCTCCCCGAAGACCGCACCGAACTCCGATCGGTGTTCGCCCAGGAGCGCTACTCGCTCGACGGCGAGGAGCTCGACGAGGTCCTCGCGGTCGTCGCCAAGTACGCGTGACGGGGCCGACGGGTTTCGCCGTCGCGGAACACGTCTGAACGTCGCTGAGACGCTCGGGATTCCCTGGTATCGCTGTCGACACTCTTCTCCCGGCAAACGCTGGGTTTAGGCCGGCCGACGGACTACGACTGCCCATGACTGATCGATCGACGAGACCCACGCCCGCGTACGGGTCGCGCGATCCGGACGCCCTCGCGCGTCGCGCCGGCGCGCAGGCGAACCCCGACCGCGATCAACACTTCCTCGTCGACGATCGCGTGCTCGACCGACTCCCGGCGTACCTCCCGGAGGCCGCCGACACGAGTCACCTGCTCGAGATCGGCGGCGGCGCCGGCGCCCTCACCGACCGACTGCTCGCACACGCGAGTGACGGGACGGACGACCCGGCGACGGAGTCGCCGTCTGGACGGGTCACGGTCGTCGAGCGAGATCCGGCGTTCGCGTCGTTCCTGCGCACGGAGTTCTCGACGGCCGTCGAGACGGGGGCGCTCGAGGTCGTCGAGGGAGACGCGCTCGACGTGTCGCTGCCGTCGTTTTCGGCCTGTGTCGCGAACCTGCCGTACGGCGTTTCCTCTGCGATCGCCTTCAGACTCCTGCCGACCGGCCGGCCGCTCGTGTTGACGTTTCAAGCCGAGTTTGCCGACCGGATGGTCGCGTCGGCCGGCGAGTCCGCGTACGGTCGACTCTCCGTCTCTGCACAACACTACGCCGACGTCGAGATCGTCGAGCGCGTGCCAAAGGAGGCGTTCGACCCACAGCCCGCCGTCGAGAGCGCGGTCGTCCGCTGTGTGCCACGGGAGCCGGCGTACACGGTCGACGACGAGGCGTTCTTCTTGCGTTTCGTGAAGGCACTCTTCACCCAACGCCGGAAGACGGTTCGAAACGCCATCCGAAACACGGCCCATATCTCCGGGCTCGGCGCTCCCGAGGCGGTCGTCGAGGCGGCCGAGGAGTCGCGGCTCTCACAGCGACCGGGCGACCTCTCGCCGACGGCGTTCGCCGCGCTCGCACAGCTCGCGTCGACCCACGGTGTGCCGGAGGCGGACCCGTCGTAATGGTCGCTGCGGCCGGCGCTGGCAGCGCGTTTGCCGCGATCGAGCTGTCGGTCGTCCTACCCGACATGCCGGTCGCCACTGGCGTCGTCGGTCGACTCGATACCGCCACGCTTCGACGGGTCGCGGTCACGGTCGCCGTCGCCGCCGCCGTGCTCGCGACCCGTCTCGTCGTCGGCCGGGTGAAGCGTCGTGCCGACGCCCTCTCGACGACCCACCGGCTGCTGCTCTCGACGTCGGTCGCGGCCACCACCGCGGCCGGCGTGCTCGCGCTCCTCGTGGTGTGGGAGCGAAGCGGCGCGATCCTCGACGCCGTCCGGTCGGCGGCGATCGCAGACCAGCTGTCGAACGTCGTGCTCGCGGTGATCCTGCTCGCGAGCGCCTACGCGCTCACCGACTTCCTCGGCGGGGTGATCCGCGAGGTCGCCGCCGAGAGCACGGCGATATCCGACCATCAAGAGGAGGTGCTCCGCCGGGTGCTCCAGCTCTCCGTGTACACGGCGGTCGGGCTCGTGACCGTCGGACTCTTCACCGATAACGTCGGCGGCCTCCTCGTCGGGGCCGGCTTCTTGGGGATCGTCGTCGGGATGGCGGCCCGCCAGACGCTCGGCGCAGTCCTCGCGGGCTTCGTGCTGATGTTCTCGCGCCCGTTCGAGGTCGGCGACTGGGTGTCGGTCGCCGAGTACGAGGGCACGGTGACGGAGATATCGATCCTCAGTACGCGGCTGCGGTCGTTCGACGGCGAGACGGTCACCATTCCAAACGACGAGGTGCGGTCTGGCGCGATCGTCGACCGATCGCGGCGCGACCGACTCCGCATCGAAGTCGAGGTCGGCGTCGATTACGCGGCCGACCTCGAGCGGGCAACCGCGGTCGTCGAAGACGCCGTCGTCGACGTCGACGGGGTCGCCCGGATGCCACAGCCGAACGCCGTGACGAAGCAGTTCGCCGACTCGGCGGTGGTGCTCGGCGTCCGCTACTGGATCTCGAATCCGAGCATGCGAAAGCGATGGCGCACACAGACCGACGCGATGCACTCGATCAAGGCCGCGCTCGAGGCGGCAGGGATCACCATCCCGTTCCCACAACAGACGCTGTCGCGCCGGACCGACGCCGTCGATGCCGCCCTCGACGCCCGCGTCGGCGGCGAGGCGACGGACGCCGTTCAGACCGACGCGAACACAGAGGCCGATCCGACTCAGGCGGACGCACCGACCGATGCAAGTGCGTCCGCCGACACGGAGACGTCGACGACCAACACTGGGGAGTCCGACACGTGACCCGGCTCGATCGTGACCAACCGATGGTGTACCGTCCCGCAGAAGACTCGGGGCTGCTCGCCGAGGCAGCGGTCGCGGGAGCCCACGGCCGCGTCCTCGAGGTCGGCACCGGGTCCGGGTGGGTCGCAGAACAGATCGCGACCGAGCGCGGTCTCCACGTCGTCGGCAGCGACCGAAATCCGCACGCGGCCCGCGAGGCGCGCGACCGTGGCGTCGAGGCGGTCGTCGCCGACCTCCTCGAGCCGTTTCGTGCCGACGCCTTCGACACCGTGTGTTTCAACCCGCCGTACCTCCCGACGGATCCGGACAACGAGTGGGACGACTGGATGGAACGGGCGCTCTCCGGCGGTGAATCCGGCCGAGCGGTCATCGAGCCCTTCGTAGCCGACGTCGGTCGGGTGCTCGCGCCCGGCGGGGTCGTCTTCCTCCTCGTCTCGTCGCTCACCGAGTACGAGGCGGTGCTCGAGTTGGTCGAGGCCGCGGGCTTCTCACACACCGTCGCGAGCGAGGCGTCGTTCCCGTTCGAGACCCTCACCGTGTTGCGACTCGAGCCGGTAGATAATTCTGACGCATAAATACGGTTCGCAAATATTATACAGCGGCATACCGAACTCTCGGTGATGACCGAACGAGTCGCGGCTACGCCGGGGATCTATCCGCTCCCGGACTGGGCGAAAGAGACGTTGTCGGAGCTCAAAGGCCACCAGAAGGGTGACCTCTTGGGTGGCGACGAGGGCGGGGCGATAGCCGAGGCGTACGAGGAGGTACGCACCGAACACGTCGACGACCAACTCGAGGCGGGCCTCGATGTGATCGTCGAGGGACAAAGCCGGTGGGACGACATGCTCGCGCACCCGCTCACGCTCCACGACGCCGTCGAGACCGGCGGGATCGTCCGCTACTACGACAACAACAACTTCTACCGCGATCCGCGGGTCACCGGGGCGCTCGACGCGTCCGGCGACGTCGCGGCCGAACTCGAGGCGGCGGCCGCCGTCGCGCCGGACGAACCGCTCGCGGCGACGCTGCCCGGTCCCTACTCGCTCGCCGACCTCGCGACCGACGAGCACTACGGTGACGAGACGGCGTTCCAGGCCGCGATCGCCGACTACCTCGCCGACGAGGTCGCCGGGTTCCCCGCACACGAGACGTTGTTCCTCCTCGAGCCGTCGCTCGTCGAGAACCCGCCAGCCGACGGCACCGAGTCGCGCGCGACCGACGCGATCCGGACCGTCGCCGACGCCACCGACGCCGACGTGGTCGTCCACACCTACTGGGGCGCGCTCGGCGAGAAGCTCTACGCGCACCTCGTCGACGAGGCGGGCGCGGACGCGTTGGGGCTCGACCTCGTCGCTGGCGACCGCGGCGACACCGTGTACAACGTCCAGGAGTACGGTGCGACCGACTCCGTCGCCTTGGGGCTCGTCGACGGCCAGAACACGCTCGTCGAGGAGCCGGAGACGATAGCCGAGCGGGTCGAGTGGTTCGAGTCGAAGGCGCCGGCCCAGTCGTACGAGACGACGTACCTGCTCCCGAACACCGAGCTGTTCTACCTCCCGGAGAACAAGTATCGCGCGAAGCTCGCGGCGCTCGCGGCCGCCACGGAGGTGGTGGCGTAATGGTTCGCACTCCCGCCGCCAACCGCGCGCAGTTCCGTCCCGCAGACCACCCGAACGAGACGTTCCTGTTGACGACCGTCGTTGGCTCGTACCCCAAGCCGAAGTGGCTAAACCGCGTCGACGAGCTCGTCGAGGACCCCGACTCGAAGTTCGACGCGACGAACCTCACAGAGGCACACGACGACGCCTGCCGGCTCATCACTCACGAACACGAGCGCGCCGGGCTCGACACGGTCGTCGACGGTGAGATGCGTCGCACCGAGATGGTTGAGTTCTTTGCCGACCGCATCGACGGCTACGAGTTCAACGGACCGGTGAAGGTGTGGGGACACAACTACTTCGACAAGCCGAGCGTCGTCGAAGCGGTCACCTACGACGAGCCGTGGCTCGTCGACGAGTTCGACTTCACCTCGAACGTCGCCGAGCGGCCGGTCAAAGTCCCGATCACGGGGCCGTACACGCTCGGCTTCTGGGCGTTCAACGAGGCGTACCCGTCGACCGAAGAGCTCGTCTACGACCTCGCAGACCTCGTGAACGAGGAAGTCGAGCAGCTCGTCGATGCCGGCGCACGGTACGTCCAGATCGACGAGCCCGCGCTGGCGACGACGCCCGAAGACCACGCCATCGTCGGCGAGGCCCTCGACCGGATCGTCTCCGGCATCCCCGAGGAGGTCCGAATCGGCCTGCACGTCTGTTACGGCGACTACTCGCGGATCTACCCCGAGATCAACGACTACCCGATCGACGAGTTCGACGTCGAGCTGTGTAACGGCGACTACGAGCAGATCCCGACGTTCACCGACCCGACGTTCGAACCCGACCTCGCGTTGGGCGTCGTCGACGCTCACACCGCCGAGGTCGAGCCCGTCGAGGAGATCAAAGCGAACATCAGAGAGGGGCTGCGTGTCGTGCCCCCGGAGAAACTCACGATCTCACCCGACTGTGGGCTGAAGCTGCTGCCACGCGAGGTCGCGTACGGGAAGACCGAGAACATGGTCACGGCCGCCCGCGAGGTCGAAGCCGAGATCGACGCGGGCGAGATCGACCTCGACGCGCCGGCGACGAGCGACTGACCGCGGCCTCGTCGCGGTGGTCGCTCTCGACCGTCGGCGCAGTGGTCGCTCCTGATCGTCGGCGCGGTGGCCGCTCTTGCTCGCCGACCGTTCGACCGTACACCCGACGCGTGGGCGAGCAGTCGCGATTAAGTACACGCCGACCCGACGGCCCGGTATGGACATCGGTGTAACCGTCGGCGACGACCTCGAGCGACTGGCGTCGTCGCCGGCGGCGTTCGACTTCGTCGAGCTCGGTGTCGGCGCGGGTAGTCTCCCGCCGGCGGAGATCGATCCCGCTCGGCTCGAACGCGGGCTCGCCGACCGCGACCTCGTCGTCCACCTTCCGTACAGCCAGCTCCTCACGAGCTACGCGCCAGAAGTCAACGACGCCATCGTGGCGTACCAGCGCCGACTCCTCGAGTCGGTGGGCGCCCTCGGTGCGACGAAGGCCGTCCTCCACGCCACCTCTGCTGACCGCGACGACGTGGCGTTTCGCGAGACGGCCGTCGAGCAGGTTCGGCGCATCGTAGCGGCGGGTCGTGAGGCGGGCGTCGAGGTGGTCGTCGAGAACGTCGGCCACCAGCACCGCGGCATCCAGCTGTCGATCCTCGGCGACGTCGCCGACGAGACCGGCGCGTCGGTGTGTTTCGACGTGGGCCACGCCTACATGGAAGGCGGCAACGACGCGATCCGGCGGTTCCTCCGTCGTCACGGGGACCAAGTCTCACACCTGCACTGTCACGACGTCCGCCGGCGCGGTGACACGCACATGCCCGTGGGTGCCGGCGAGGTCGACTACGGCGTCGTAAGCGACGGCCTCGACAACTTCGACGGGACGGTCGCGCTCGAGGTGTTCACCGACGACGACGGCCTCCTCTGTGACTCGGCGGCGCGCGTCGCCGACCACCTCGACGTCGAGTGGTGAGCCGGTCGTCGCGGCGACCACGGACACCCGACTCGCTCAGGCGTCTCTCGACGACCCGTCGTCGCCCGACGTCGTCGCTCTTGCCCGCGTCGTCGCTCTCGCGCCCGACGTCGTCGCTCTCGCCCGCGTCGTCGCGAGACTCGACGGTCTCCTCCTCGTCGTGCTGGTTGGCGGCCTCCTGGTCGTCGCCTCCCTCGTCTTGCGGATCGTCGCCTCCCTCGTCGCCCACCTGTCGTTTGATCGATTCCAGCTCTGATTCGACGTCGACCGCCGGTCGGGCTGTCCCGCCGGGCGACTCGGTCGACTCGTCGTTCGCCGCGCCCTCGGTCTCGTGGGCGCGATCTTCGGACTCCCGGTCGTTCGCGTCTTCACCCGGCCCGGTGACGTCGATGTGGACCGTGTCGGGCGTCTCGGTGGACGTGCGATCCGACTTCGACTCGCGACGGTCCGTCTTCGACTTCGGCGACTCGGGTCTTCGGTTCGCGTCCGCGTCGGATTCGGCTCCCTCGATGGCGGCCTCTATTTCCGCGGAGAGGTCGCGTGCCTCCTCGAGGATCGTTCGTGAGACCGTCTCTTCGGGGAGGTTCGCCTCCTCGAGAGCGCGCTGCAGCTCCGAGAGCGACCGCGCGAGGCCGGTCGTCGCCCCGTCTCTGACGGCATCGAGCGCCGTGCCGGAGGTGCCGGCGTCGCGGGCCCGTCGTCGCTCGTCGCCGAGGCGTCCTTCGGGGTCGACGAGCCGCAGGGCGCCCCGAACCAGCTCGAGTGACGTGATCGTCGTCTCGAGGAGCGCGATCACAGTGGGGATGGTGTACTGCTCGGTGAACCGTAGCAGCTCGGTGAGCCGCGGGGGACGTGGTGGTGCCCGGCGGTCGCCCTCGCGAAGGTCCTCGCGGAGGTCGTCGAGGATCGCCGCGAGCTCGTCGAGCCGCGCCGCGATGTCGTCGTCTCGTGGGTCGTCGCGCTGGCTCATAACCCGTTGTTGGTCGTGACGGCGTAAAAACCCGTCAGGGGATCACTCGAACCGGCCGCGCCGATACTGCACGGGCCACTCGACATCGACACCGAGCTCGTGGGCAGCCTCAAGCGGCCAGTAGGGGTTTCGAAGCAGCTCGCGGCCGAGCGCGACGAGGTCGGCTCGACCGTTACGTACCAGCGCGTCCGCGTGAGCCGGTTCGGTCACCTTCCCGACGGCCGCGACCGGGACGTCGGTGGCCTCGCGGATCGTCTCGGCGTACGGCACCTGGTACCCCGGGCCAGTATTCGGGAGCTGCTGGTCGGGGTGGATGCCGCCCCCGGAGACGTCGATCAGGTCCGCGCCGGCGTCGGCGAGCAGCGGTACGAGTCGCACGGCGTCGTCGACGTCCCACGACTCGCGGTCGGGAAGCCAGTCCGTCGCAGAGATGCGCACGAACACCGGCCTGTCGTCGGGCCACACCGCTCGTACGGCTTCGACGACCGCACACACGAGCCGCGTCCGGTTCTCGAAGCTCCCGCCGTAGTCGTCGTCGCGGTCGTTCGTGACGGGTGAGAGGAACTGGTGGAGCAGGTAGCCGTGTGCGGCGTGCACCTCGGCCACCTCGAAACCCGCTTCGAGCGAGCGTGCCGCGGCGTCGACGAACGCCTCGACCACGGCCTCGACGTCGTCCGCGTCCATCCGGCTGGTTGCGGCCGTCTCCTCGCCCGGGTACGGTTCGTCGCTGGCCGAGATGGTCTCCCAGCCGTCTTCGTGGTCCGCCGGGAGCGCGTGTCCGCCTGCTGACGGCGGCGCGTGTGACCCTTTGCGACCGGCGTGTGCCAGCTGGACAGCCGGAACGGCACCCTGCGACTCGACGAACGAGACGATCGGTTCGAGGGCGGCGGCGTGTTCGTCCGACCAGATGCCGAGACAGGCGGGCGTGATCCGGCCGCGCGGCTCGACGGCTGTCGCCTCCGTCATCACGAGTCCAGCGCCGCCGACCGCGCGCGTGCCGAGGTGGACGCGGTGCCAGTCGGTCGCGACCCCTTCCTCGGCCGAGTACTGACACATCGGTGAGAGCGCGATCCGGTTCGGAATCGTCGTCTCTCGGAGCGTGAACGGATCGAACAGTGCGTCGGTCATCGACGGGAGGTCGGTGTCGGCGGGATAATGCCCTCCGGTCTCCGGCACGGATCGCCGGGTATCGCCCGCGCTCGGCTCAGTTTTAGGCCCACCGAAACCTATAACCCTCACCGACGCTGACCCGGTCGGTATGGAGCGCGGGAATCCGATCGAAGACGCATCCGATGAGTCAACAGCAGAGGTACCCGGTGAGTCGGTCGAAGGCGTACCCGACGAGTCGGTCGAGGATCGCCCGACCGTGGCGATGAGCTGTACGTCTCCCGATCGGACGGTGTTCACCGAAGAAGGGAACACCGACGCGTGGATCGCGACGGATATGACCGTCGAGCTAGATCGGTGACGTCAGAACACCCCCAGGATGAATCCACCGCCCATGAGGATGAGGATCGCCGCGGAGAAGGCTGGTAGATACGGTGTATACTTGGTGACGGTTTCTTCGTGACGCTGATAGCCGGCGACTAGTAGCATCGTTAGTCCGACGATGCCGACGATCACCGTGCTCGCGTATACACTCATCAACTCGAGACAGTAGCTCGACCCGGCACAGAGCGCGATGATCTCGAACTCCTCCTCGTGAGCGAATCCGAGCAAGAAAGCGAACCACGCGATTCCGAACAATCCCCGTTCTGCAATCTCACTGGAGCCACCATCCGTGTGTGAGTGTCCACCGACAAACGGCACGATCCGTCTCAGCCGAGACCCGATCTCCTCTCCGTCTTGTGCGTCCGGGTGGACGTGCACATCGTCGTGGCTGTCGCCGTGGTTGGCGTGACTCGTCGACTCGTGGTCGCGACGCTCGTGTGAGTGAGTATGGTCACCTTCGTGACTGCCGTGTGAGTGGTCGTGACGGTACTCTCGGACACCGAGACCGATTAACAGCACGCCCGCAACGACACTGACTGGGCCACCGATCTGAACCCCACTGAGGATCGTGAGTGGCTCGTTCACCTGGGTGAGACTGAAATAGGACTTCGCGTAGAAGAACACGCCCACCATCGTGAGACTGCTGACGAGGTGGCCAGTTCCAATGATGAGCCCCGCGATGAGGCCATAGAGCCACTTGTTCGTCTGATCCAACGCGTACGAGGCGGCGACGGGCCACCCGTGTCCAGGCTCGACTCCGTGGACTGCCCCGAGTGCGACCGCCCCGAGCAAGAGGCCGACCATGTCGCTGGGTATCATCGTCATACTCTGCACTCGACACGAATGCCGAATAACGGTTGTTAATACCCAATTGGGGGAATCATCATACTCGGGGCTCTTGTGTGTGGGTCCCGAGGGCGGGAGTATGCGAACGAGTTTCAATATCCCCGACGCAGTGGTCGACGAGTTCGATCAGGTCTGGCAGGACGAAGGGTTGGACAACCGATCCCGGGCCGTCCGCGAAGCGATGCAGGAGTACATCGAGTCGCATTCTCGGCTCGAAGACCTCTGCGGGGACGTTATCGCGCTCGTCGCCTTCGACTACCGTCATCACGAGGTGATCGAGGAACTCCACGGGGTCCAACACGAGTATCAAGACGTGATCCTCAACACGGGTCACACACACCAAGGGGAGTGGTGTCTCGAGTCGTTGTTCTGTCAGGGGGCCGGTGAACGCGTTCGAGAGCTGACCTATCGCCTTCGCGACTTCGACGGCGTGAATCGAGTGAAAATCATGGTGATTCGAGATAGTTGAGTGTGACGCTCCCGACCAGGTAGGGTCGTTGCCGTCGGTCGTGGAACGATAGCACGCGTACACCGCGTAGCCAGCACCGACGAGTGCAACAGGGAGACCGACACGACTGCGTGGGAACCAGACATCAGGTGTACTCCTCCCTCCCGGGCCGATTCTGTACGTTGTTGGTGACTGTGTGACCGAGACGATCTGCGACCGCGGGACATCACTTCGCCACACCCTCTCGGGCCGATTCTATACGTTGTTGGTGACTGTGTGACCGAGACGATCTGCGACCGCCGGACACCAGTTACCGCCACGCCCTCCCCAGCCGATTCGCTCGGTCGCTGCGCTCCCTCGCTCATCCCTCGCACGCGCTCGTGAGTCCGCCTGCGGCGACCTCACGAGGCGCGCGCCACCGCAGAAGCGTGTTCGCCCCGTTCCGTGGGACTGCCGGCCAGTGCTCACGCCCGCGTCGGTCCGTCGCGCTCGGTGGCCGGTGATACCACACGCGAGCGCTGTTGCTCGTCGGGTGAAAAAGCGTAGAATGCTGGACGCCGGGGTCGACCGACTACTCGAGCGACGCCTGGGTGACGAGCGTGTCGTCTTCGAGGTAGTGCTCGATGTGGTGGCCGTGTTCTTCGACGTCTTCGAGGACCTCGCGGAACACCTCTTCGGTGCCGTAATCGCCGAGGCTCCGCGCCAGCTGGACGTGCTCGCGGAGCATCTCGGTCACCTCGCCGAACAGCTCGAGGTCGTTCTCGAGCGACGGCCGGATGTCGTACGCGTCGGCGTCCTCGGGCGTCACCGGCGCGTGCTCCTCGTAGTTTGCGCCCCCCGAGAGCGGGACCCCGCCGATCGCCTGTGCTCGCTCGGCGAGCTCGTCGGCGTTCTCCTCGAGATCGTCGGCGACCTCCCCGAGGTACTCGTGTACACCGAGGAACTCGGCACCCTCGACGAGCCAGTGGTGTTTTTTGATCTGGTGGTACAACACGTAGGTGGCCGCGAGGTCGGTGTTCAGTGCGTCGACCAACTGCTCGGCCTTCTCCTCGGGAATCCGGAGCGCCTCGCTCTCGTGGACCTCACCGTACGGCTGGCGGGCCTGCTTTTGCGTGCTCATGACATCCCTACAGACGAGCGCCACCCACTTAGGTGTTTCTACTATGTGAACTCAGCTTTCGACAACTGAAACTTTTGTTTTCAGATACTCCCGGTTCGTTGCCGTCGGTGCCACCGTCGCGGCCGGCGGATTCGCGCGCGACGGGAAGGGAAACGGCTTAATGCGCGACGCGCGCACCCTACGGCTATATGAGCAACGGCGACGACGAGCCGGCCGACGATGCGGTTGCCGACGACGCGGCCGCCCCAGCGCTCCCCGACGACGCGACCGAAGAATCGCTAACCGAGTACCTCGCGGAGATCGAGGCGGTTCTCGAGGACGCCGAGACCGAACCCGCTCTTGACGACGTCGACGCCCTCCTCGACGACGCGGCCGACGCGGTTGCGAACGCCGATCTCCCCGAACCGGACGAAGACGACGAGGACGCCGACGATCCCCGTGACGAGCTCGAAACGGCGATCGAGTCGATCCGTACCGACGTCGAAGCCGTTCGCGGCCCCTACGCGGCCGACGTCGTCGCCTCGATCGACGCCGCGGTCGACACCCTCGAAGACACCGAGTGGACTGCGGCCGGTCGCACCGACGCGGCGGCGGCAGTCGAGACGTTCCTCGCCGACGCGACGGCGGCACTCGACACCGACGTCGCCGACGACGCGACAGCACCAGCCGACGCAGTGGTCACGGCTGACTCGGCAGACACAGACCCCGCCGAAGCGATCGCCGCGCTGACCACAGCCCTCGACACGGCCGCCGAGGCGGTCACAGACGCCGAACTCGACCCGGACGACGACGCGGCGACCATCGCGGCGCTCGTCGACGCGACAAACGACCTCGAGACGGCGCTCGACGACGCCGAAGAGTGGGACGACCTCGAGACGCACGAACAACTCCGCGCACAGGGCTACTACGACGTGCTCGGCCACTACAAGGACTTCCCGGTCGAGTGGGCCGCGCTGAAAGAACACGAGACCCGCGGCAACGTCGACATGATCCTCCTCGCGCTCGACGCGCTCGGCTCGGAGTTCATGGAGGACCACTGTCTCGAGTCGCTCGAGCGGATGGGAAAGCGTGGTAAGACGCTAGAGTCGGTAGACGAGCTACTCGGACGGGCTGGAAAGCGCGACGAGACGGCGATCCGTATCCTCGGCAAGATGGCGGCCACGGAAGCCGTCGAGACGCTCGTCGAGTACGTCGACGAGGACTCGAACCCGCAGCTGCAGAAGGCCACGTTCAGGGCGCTCGGTGAGATCGGTTCGACCGACGCCGTCGCCCCGCTCGCGGCCAAGCTTACCATGGACGACGACCACGTCCGCCCGTACGCAGCCCGTGCGCTCGGGATGATCGGCGACACCCGCGCCGTCGCCCCGCTCGCTGAGACGCTCGCGACGGATCCCGACGACGACGTCCGTGCCGCCGCCGGTTGGGCTCTCCGACAGATCGGGACCCGTGACGCCCTTGAGGCCGCAGCCGAGTACGCCGACGAGCACTCCTTCGTCGTCCAGACCGAGGCGGAAAAGGCGAAAGCGACGCTCGACGCGGCGGCACAGACGGCCTGAGAGCCGACGCCTCGAGCACCCGAGCGGGGTGGTTTTCCTTTGCGATTTGGCCTGTGACCCACACAGACCCCGACCCGAGCGTTTATATACGAACCCGCGGCCATCACCTGCGTGCCCCACTCGCCTCGCCTCCGCCTCGCGCTCACCGCGCTCCTCGTCGCCGGCCTCGTGCTCGCGACGGCCGTGCCGACCGTCGGCGCTACCGCGGTCGCCGACGCGCCGGCCTCCGAGCGAGCAGCTGACGAGCTCACCGACGTGTCCGACGACGGTGACGATCCGACAGCGGGTGCGACCGGCCCCGGCCCGCGCATCCTCGAGCTGTACCCGAACCCGGTCACACACGAGGACCGAGGCGAGTACCTGATCGTCCGACTTCCCACGCCGGGCAACTGGTCGCTCACTGACGGCTACTTCACCGCGGCGATACCGCCGACCGTCAGCGGGGTCGTCGCCATCTCCATGCACCCCGCCGACACGAGATCCCACCTCGCCGGTCGGGACGTTCCGGTGGTTCGGCCCGAATCGTACTTCCCGCTCGCCACGACGGACGAGCGGGTCGTGCTCCGGCGCGACGACGTCGTCGTGGACGTCGTCGCGTACGACCGTGCTCGCGAGGGATACCGCTGGCGTGCCGCGTGGGACGAGTGGCGACCGGACGGCTACGAGCCCCGCGATTCGAAGCGCACAGCCGGCGCTACCGTGACGCCGTTCGTGCTCCCGGACTCGCCGCACGTCCCGGTCGAGGTCCTCACGACCGCCTCGGACCGACTGTACCTCGCCGGGTACACCGTCGAGTCCGAACGCGTCGCCGACCGCCTCGTTGAGGTGGCGGCCCGTGGGGTCGACGTTCGCGTCCTCGTGGAGGGAACGCCAGTCGGCGGGTTTCCCGCCCGCGGCGCCCGCGTCGCCGACCGCCTCGTCGCGGCTGGCATACCGGTCCGCGTGTTCGACGGTACCCCGAGACGATTCCGTTTTCACCACGCGAAGTACGCCGTCGTCGACGACAGCGCGATCGTGCTCACGGAGAACTGGAAGCGTTCGGGCACCGGCGGGAACTCCAGCCGCGGGTGGGGAGTGGTGGTCGACGACCGACGCGTCGCCGCCGACCTCGCGGCGGTGTTCACCAACGACGCCGACGGCGCCGATACCCGGCGGTGGGCCTCGTTTCGGACGACGGCGTCTGTCCACGGCCCCGCACACCCAGCACCGCGCGACCAGGGCGGCATCCTCGCTGCCGACCAGCCGTATCCGGCACGATTCTCGCCGCCTCCAGCGACCACCGCAGACGTTGAGCTCCTCACCGCCCCCGACAACGCCGGTGACCGCATCGTCGCGCGGGTCGACGCGGCAGACGAGCGCGTCCTCGCCGTAATCCCCCGCACCGGTGGGCCGGACGGCCGAATCGTTCGGGCGCTCCGCAGGGCAGCCAGCCGAGGTGTGGACGTCCACCTGCTCCTCTCGAACGCCTGGTACGACCGCGACCGAAACCGGGCGCTCCTCGAGGCGTTGTCTGACGAGCCCATCGTCGTCGCCATCGCGGAGCCGCGGAGCCGGTACGAGAAGGTCCACGCCAAAGGCCTCGTGATCGACGACACCACAATCGTCGGGAGCCTCAACTGGAACGAGGGTGCCACGACACGAAACCGAGAGGTGCTTCTCGCAGTCGAAAACGCGGCCGTCGCAGACTTCTACGCCCGGACGTACGCAGCCGACTGGCGCGGCGGCGGCGTCCACCTTCCGGTCGGCCTGCTCGCCGGACTCTCGGCGACCTTCGGGGCCGCCGCCGTCGTTACGCGTCGGGAGGTCGCGTTCGCGTGAGCGACCGCCACCGACCACGTCGACGGCCGAGGCCTCGCCGGCCGCTCACTTCTCGGGGACCGCCGCCGCCGAGAGCGCCTCGTCGATCTCCGCGTTCGCCATCTTTCCGATAAGCGCGTCGATAACCGCCGACCGCCGCCCCTTCACGAACTTGATCGATCCAACGACGAGGTGGCCGCCACCGGAGACGCCCGCCTCGGGCAGCTCCTCGTCGAGCTCCGTCACCATCGTCGGAATATCGAGTCTGACGCCGTCAGAGCGGAGCACCGCGAAGTCCGGGCCGTACCCGATAGTGATCACCGGGTCTCCGGTCGATTCCACCTTCGCGTCGTGAAGCTCGCCGGTCGTCTTTCCGGGCGCAGGGTAGGTGAACCGGTGTGCGTACTCGTCGACGTCGATCCGGTAGAGGTGTGCGCCGGAGGCGAGCCGCTCGTGTTCGACGTGTTCGTCGATCGCCTCGAGCTGCCGTTCGACGTCGCGTTCGGACCGCTCGGCGAGGAACGCGACGAGCTCCTCGTGGCGCGCGTCGTCGTCACAGCCGACGTTGAGCGCGTCGTTGACCAGCGTCTTCCCCTCGGCGTACCGGAGCCAGTGGGCGGCGTAGTCGAGCGCTTCACCGACGTCGAGGAGGTCCTCGCGGTTGTAGCCGGCCTCCGCAGCCAGCTCCTCGTACGCACCCATCGCCTCGGCCCTCGACCGGTCGGAGAGGCCGGCGACGGCCGGAACGTGTCTGAGTTCGTTGGTGATCGAGGGGTCGACGAGCCGGGCGAGTTCGACGCACATCATTCCCGTGGTGATGCGGTAGTCCTCGCCGTGGAGGTAGGGGTTGACGTGGGCGTCGAGCAGCGGCGCGACCGCCTCCGGGTCGGGATGGTGGTGATCGACCACCGCGATCGGGATGTCGTAGTGAGCGAGGTTCTGATACGCCGGCACGTCCTCTTCGGTCGAGCCGTTGTCGAGCATGAGCAGCAGCGGCAGCTTCCGTCCGTGTCGCGAGCGCCCCTCGAGCGCGTAGGTGAGGTCGCGCGTGACGTCTTCCATTTCGTAGTACGGTGCCTTGCTCGGCAGTCGCTTGAACAGGTGTCTGGCGGCGTCGGGGTCCTCGTGTACGTCGCGAACGAACCGCTCAAGGGCAAGCTGGAGGGGGATCGCGGCGCACATTCCATCCCCATCGGCGTGGTGTCGCACGCGGATCGGCCGGCCGGCGAGCACCGCCCGACGGAGTCGCTCGGCGAGCTCGCGGAGGTCGTCGTGAATCGGCTCGAAGGCCTCCCACTCGACGAGCGGATCGACGGCTTCGGGCGCCGCCGCGTCGTTGAGTGCGGACTCGAATCGTTCGCGAGCCGCGTCGGCGCGGTCGCCCTCGAGCGCGGTCAGCGACTCGACCTCGAGTTGGAGTCCCCCGTCGCGAGTTTCGACGGTTCCGGTGACGTGAATCATGTCACCGACCGATACCGAGGGATACGCTCGCACGCCGGCCTCCTCGAAGGCGGCACACGAGACGACGCCAGAGGCGTCAGCCACGCCGAAGACGGTCGGGCCACCCGTCTGTTTCGCCTGGACGACTGCTCCCTCGACGGTCACCTGATCGCCGGCGACGAGTCCCCGTACCCGAGAGACGGTAGGCTCGTGTGCCACGGTCTCTGTGCGGTACGCCTCTGGATGTGCCTCGTCGAACGCGACGTCACCGTTCTCGCGCACGTCGGTCAGCCGGACGATCAGTCGGTCGCCCACGGTGTACTGCCCGTCGAGGTTCGATTCGTGGACCAGTCCCGAGACCCCGTCGGAGACGTCGACGAAGACGCCGTATTCGACGACTCCGTTGACGACGGCGTGATAGCGGGCCCCGGTCTCGACGTCTTCGAGCGTGCAGTCTGGGGCGAGGTCGTAGACGACCGGCCGGTCGTCCGCCGTCCCCTCCGCACCCGCTGCGTCGGGTTCGGGACTCGAATCGTCCCGCGTGCCGGAATCCCCGGCGATGTTGTCGCTCATACACGACGTTCGACAGCGCTCGGTGTTAACCTTGTTATCTCCGTCGCACCCACGTCGGGGCCTCGATGACGTGGACGTTCCGTCACGGTCGGCGACCCCGTCGTCCGACGGCCGCTGTCCCGACGCCGCTGTGGGGGGCAGCGGTCCGGAACCCATATGAGTCGACGGCGAGTTTCATCTCACATGCGACTCTTCCGGTCGGACGAACTCCTCGGGATCGCCCGGGAGACGATGGAGTTCGTCCTCGAGGCCGCCGCGGAATCCCATCCGGACGAGTACATGGGGTTCCTCCGTGCCGACGACGCTGAGACGGTCGGACTCGACCGGACGGGACAGGTGATCACGGACGTCCTCGTCATTCCCGGGACGGAGTCGACACCGCAAAGCGCGTCCGTTCGGACGCACATGAAGCCGAACGATCTTCGCGCCGTCGGCTCCGTCCACTCACACCCGAACGGCGTGCTCCGGCCGAGCGACGCCGATCTCGCGACGTTCGGGCAGGGATCGGTCCACCTCATTCTCGGCGCCCCGTACGGCTGGGGCGACTGGAAGGCGTTCGACGCCGAAGGGGCTCAACGACCGCTCGAGGTACTCGACGTCGAGATGGCCGACGAGCACTTCTTCGACTTTACACAGGCCGACATCGACCGCGAGCTCGACGACGAAACCGACCGCGGCGGCTTCCTCTCGTGGCTCCGATGACGCGGGTCGTCGCACAGGGCACGTTCGACCTGCTTCACCCCGGGCACGTCCACTACCTCGAAGACGCGACCACGTACGGCGACGAACTCCACGTCATCGTCGCCCGCCGCGAGAACGTCACACACAAGCCGAGTCCGATCCTCGCCGACCGCCAGCGGCGCGACATGGTCGCGTCACTCGCCGCCGTGGACCAGGCCCACCTCGGCCACCCCGACGACATCTTCGTTCCCATCGAGACGATCGATCCGGACGTCATCGTACTCGGCTTCGATCAACACCACGACGAGACGGCCATTGCCGCCGCCCTCGAAGCGAGAGGCCTCGAGTGCCGCGTCGAGCGCGCCTCCGCGAGGCCACCCGGCCACGACGACGAGCTTCTCTCCACCGGCGACATCATCGACCGCGTACTCGAGCGGCGCGGGTGAGCCACCGCTCTGTTCCGCCGCGCTTCCGTCGACCGATCTCGATTCTGTGAAGCGCGGGAAATATATGATCGCACACCCAACCCGCTCGTAGTGACGATTCCCGACCGCTACCCCGTGCTCCTCGGTGCGACGGCCATCGGCGTCTACCTCCTCGTCGTCGTGGGTGCGACGACGTCGCTGACGGACGCCGCAGCGGCCTGTCGTGGCTGGCCCGCCTGTGGCGGCGGGACGGCGCTTCCGGCCGGCGCGAGCGGCTGGATCGCGCTCGGCCATCGGGCGTTGGCGGTCGTCGTCGGCGTCGCGGTCCTCGTCGCCGCGGTGCTCGCGTGGCGCCGACGCGTGGACCGACGCGTTCGTGGGTCGATCCTCCTCGCGCTACTGCTCTTTCCGGCACAGGCTGGCCTCGGGGCGCTCGTCGCACTCGGGACGGAGTCGCTGTCGGTGTCGGGAGTGACGGTCTCCGTCGGGCTCGTTCACCTCGTTCTCGGACTCGCCATCTTCGGGGGCGTCCTCGCCGCGCTCGCGTGGTGGCTCGAGGCCGAGACGGGTGACCCGTCCGATGCACCGTCGACGTTCGAGCCCGGCCAGTCCGACCTCCCGCCGGCCGAGGCAGCCCCAGAGCCGTCGATTCCAGAGGCGGCGATCCCACGGCTTCGAGCGACCGCAGCCGCGTACTTCCGGCTGATGAAGCCACGGCTGATGTGGCTGCTCTGTCTCGTCGCCGCCGCGGGTATGGCGCTCGCTGGTGGCCCTGGCTTCACCCCGCGTATCGTTGCCGCGACCCTCGCCGGTGGTGCACTCTCTATCGGTGCCTCCGGCACGTTCAACCACGTACTCGAGCGCGACGTAGACAAGCGGATGCAGCGAACGAGCGACCGCCCGCTGGCGACCGACCTCGTCCCGGTTCCCCGTGCGCTCGCGTTCGGCAGCCTCCTGACGGTCGTCTCGCTCGGGCTGTTCTGGAGCGTGAACCCGCTCACGGCCGTACTCGGCCTGGTAGCGATCCTGTTCTACAGCGTCGTGTACACGCTGATCTTGAAGCCGAACACGGTGCAAAACACCGTACTCGGTGGGGCCGCCGGTGCGCTCCCCGCGATGATCGGCTGGGCAGCGGTCACCGGCGAGGTCGGCGGTGGCGGTCTGCTGCTCGCGACGGTGATCTTCCTCTGGACGCCGGCGCACTTTTACAACCTCGCGCTGGCGTACAAAGACGACTACGAGCGCGGGGGCTTCCCGATGATGCCGGTCGTTCACGGCGAGACGGCCACCCGTCGACACATCCTCTGGTACCTCGGCGCCACGTTCGTGGCCGCGGCGGTGCTCGCGCTCGTCGCCGAGCCACTCGGGGGCCTCTACGCACTCGTCGGCGTCGTCCTCGGCGCGGTGTTCCTCTGGGCCGTCGTTCGGCTCCACTACGAGCAGACCGAGTCGGCGGCGTTCCGGGCGTTCCACGCGTCGAACGCCTACCTCGGCCTCCTCTTGTTCGCCGTCGTCTTCGACGCACTCGTCGTCTGAGAGCGAACGGTTGAACTGGCTGGCGGGCCTCCCGTCTCCATGACTCGCGTCGAAGTCGAGTACTGTGTCCCGTGTGGGATGGCGAACAGAGCCGTGGACGTCTCGCATGCGATACTCACCCAGTTCGGCGAATCGATAGCCGAAGCCGCGCTCGTGACCGGCGACGACGGGATCTTCGTCGTGCGCGTCGACGGCACCGTCGTCTTCGATCTGAGCGAGGACGCCTACGACGTCGACGCGATCGTTCGCGCGGTGCGACCGCACGTCTCGTCGTAGGCGCTCGCCGACTCACTCTGCGTCGAACACCGCCCGCGAGGAGTTACTCACGACGAGGATACTGCTCGTTCCCATGGCGATCGCGGCGAGAAGCGGATTCAACACGCCCGTGATCGCCAGCGGGATGGCGACCGCGTTGTACGCGAACGCCCACCCGAGGTTCTCTCTGATCCGCCGGTTCGTTCCGCGCGTCACCGCGAACAGCTCGGGGATCGCGCTCAGGCGGTCTTCTAAGAGGACCGCGTCGGCGGCGTCGGCGGCGAGGTCGGTCCCGCTGGCGACGGAGACGCCGAGGTCTGCGGCCGCGAGCGCCGGCGCGTCGTTGCTCCCGTCGCCGACCATCGCGACCCGCTCGCGGCCGCCGAGTCGACGAACGGTCTCGGCTTTCGCCTCCGGCGGCACCTCGGCGAACACCTCGTCGACTGCGGGGTGCGCCTCGAATCGCCGCGCCGCGGCGCGCGAGTCGCCAGTGAGGACGACGACACGCTTTCCGCGGTCGTCGAGATCGGACACGAGGTCGTCCCAGCCGTCGCGGACCTCGTCGCCGACGACGAGCACGCCCCGCACTCGATCATCCCAGCCGACGTACACTGGGACGTTGCCGTCGGCTACGGCCGCCTCCCCGGCGTCGTGGAGTCGGTCGGGGAGCGTCCACGCCGCCCCGGCGAACAGCGACCGGTGCCCCACGACGACGCGCTCGTCGTCGATCGTTCCCTCGACGCCGCGGTCGGTGACGGTGACGGCCGCGGTGTCGACGCCGAAGTCGGGCGTCGCCGTGGGCGCTTCGCGGACGTGCCGGGGAGCGTCTCCGGCCGGCTCGGTCCCACCATCGGCGACGGCCGTGGGACCGCCTTCGTCGACGCCCCCGGGCCGATCCTCGCCTTCGTCGCCGACGCCGGCGGCCTCGACGATCGCCTCGGCTATCGGGTGTGCGGAGGCCCGCTCGAGTGCGGCCGCCCGGCCGACGATCGACTCGGCGGTGGTCTGGTCGTCGGTCTCCGTCTCGAGCAGCCGCATCTCCCCGTCGGTGAGCGTCCCCGTCTTGTCGAGGACGACCGCGTCGACGTCGGCGGCGGACTCGAACACGGCGTCCGAGACGATCACGATTCCGCGCCGGGCGGCGTCACGGATCCCGGCCGCGATGGCGAGTGGCGTCGCGAGTCCGAGCGCACACGGACACGAGACGATGAGGACGGTGAGTGCGACGAGCGCGGCCGTCGTCGGTGAGCCCCCAGTCGCGAGCGTCACCGCGCCCACCACAGTCGCAACGGTGATCACGAGCGGGACGAAGATCGTCGCGAGCCGGTCGACGAGCCGCTGGATCCCCGACCGCGAGCTCTGTATCTCCCACAACAGCCTGACGAGCGTGTCGAGCGTACTGGTCGCGTCCTCGCCGACCGCGACGACGACGGGCGCGTCGGTGACGACGGTGCCACCACGGACCGCGTCGTCGGGGCGTTTCGTCGCCGGGAGCGACTCGCCGGTCACGAGCGCCTCGTCGACCGCAGCCGTCCCCTCCACGACGGTTCCATCGAACGGGATGCGCTCGCCCGGCCGGACGAGCAGGTGGTCGCCGGGCTCGACGGCTTCGGTCGGGACGGTCTCTCCGGACGCCCGTCGCACCTCTGTTTCTGCGGCGGTGGTCAGCTCGGAGAGCATCCCGGTCGCGCGGCGCTTGATCTGTGACTCGTACTCGTTGCCGGCGGTGACGACGAGGATGACCGCGATCGTCACGTCGAAGTAAAGGTCGGTCCGGCCGAGCAGCATCGCGAGCGTGCTGTACGCGTACGAGCTCGTCGCCGCGAGCGAGACGAGCAGGTCCATGTTCGGTTGACCGGCCCTGAGGCTCACGTACGCGCCGCGCAGTATCGGGTAGCCGGTGTAAAACAACACGATAGAGGTGAACAACCAGACGTTCGCGAAGAGGTACAGTCCGCTCACACCCCCGAGATCCAGCAGTGGCTCGTAGCCGAAGTACGTCGGGTACAAAAAGAGGACGTACCACAGCATCGCCATCATCCCGAAGAAGCCACCGCCGATCAGGAAGCGGACGACGGCGACGTCGTCGCCCTCCGACTTTGGGTCGGCGCGGTCACTCGCGGTGTATCCCGCCACCGAGAGCGCGTCCGGAAGCGCCTCTGCGGTCACCGTGTCGGGGTCGTACTCGACGCGGATCGTGTCCGTGGCGTAGCTCGCCTCGGCCGCCTCGACGCCGGCCTGTTCGCCGGCCGTCAGCTCGAGGAACGACTCACACGTCGCACAGTGCATCCCGTCGACGTGAAGAAACGCGGTCTCGCCGTCGAACGAGTCGTCGGTCGCCGACCCGGGCGTCCGCGCCTCGAGGTCAGCGACGTCGTCGACGTCGTCGAGCGACCGGGCGACGGTGAGACACCCGCGACAGCAGTACTCGCCGTCGACGTCGGTCGCAGTGTGCGGGTCGGACCCCGTTGGGAGGTCACAGAGCGTGCAGGTAGCCATGCGTCCCTCCTACGGCCGGTCGATGCGGCACCCGCGGTGCCGACCGCCCGTGGGTACCGTCGTGGTCCATCTACGCGTGCTCACGTGTCCTGCGGCTCGGTCGCCTCCGGCGTGCTCGGCGTCGCCGGACCGATGCTCCCGCCGGTAGCGAGACGCAGGCTCACCCAGATGAGCAACACGTTCACCAGGGTTATCAACGCGACGTACTCGGCCCGCGTGAGGACGAACGCCACCGCTGGGATCAGCCCGCCGAGCACCAAGAGCACGGCCCGCTGCAGTGAGAAGTTCATACCGTTATCGTAGTTTCCTGCGAGCATATATCACCACCGGATTTTCAGGTTCTTAGAACGGATAGGTATTATATATCGGTATCCCTGTAACCTCCCGTATGAGTCGAACGGAGACGACACAGGCGCCTGTCGATGAGGCGGTCGACGACGAGGAGTTCGATCCCGTCGGCACGCTCGCGCTCATCGCGGTATACTTCGCCATCCTCGTGCTCGCGTGGGTGTACATCTACTACATCGAGTTCCTCGGCCGGGACCTGGTCGTGGTGGGGTGACACGCGATGCACATTCACGCCTACGAGAAGCTCTGGCTCGCGGCCGCGATTGCGCTTATCTTGCTGCTCATCGGCTCCGTCACCTACGGTGCCGTTGGCCCAGGGGTCGCGATGGTCACCGACAGCGAGAACCAGATCGACGCGGGTGGGCTGGACGAAGACGAGCGGTTCTCGGAGCCGCGCGTCGAGCAGGTCGGTGAGAACCACTACGAGGCGTACGTCGTCGCCTACCAGTTCGCGTTCGATCCGAGTCCGATCGTCGTCCCCGAAGACAGCCGGGTGACACTGTACGTCACCTCCCGTGACGTCGTCCACGGCTTCGAGGTCGTTGGAACGAACGCCAACACGATGGTCGTCCCCGGAGAGGTCGCACAGATCTCGTTCGAAGTCGACGAGCCGGGCGAGTACGGCGTCGTCTGTAACGAGTACTGTGGAGCCGCTCACCACACGATGGAGGGGAAACTGCACGTCGTCTCCCAGTCGGAGTTCGAGAACCGAGGTGAGAACGCGTGAGTGAGGCGTTGCGTGCCGAACAGACGTTCGCCGACAAGTTCCCAAACGAGGCGAAGGTCGTCCGTGCAGCGTTCCTCGGGTCGTTCTTCGCGCTCTTTTTGGGTGCCGTCTTCGGGATCGTCCAAACGCTCCACCGAACCGGCATCTTCCGCGGATTCATCGCCTCGACCGACTACTACACCGTCCTCACCGCCCACGGCGTGTTCATGGTGCTCAGCTTCACCATCTTCTTCCTCGTCGGACTGTTCACCTGGGCGGTGACCCGGAGTCTCGACCGGCCGCTCGTGAACATCAAGATCACGTGGACCTGGTACGGACTCATGGCCGCCGGCATGACGATGGCCGGCTTTTCTATCCTCGCCGGGTTCACCAACGCGATTCCGGTGAGCGCTGACGTACTCTACACGTTCTACGCGCCGCTGCAGGCGCACCCGCTCTACTACGCCGGGCTCACCGTCTTCGTCGTCGGCACGTGGCTCGCCGGCGCGGACTGGTTCCGCACGTACCTCGCGTGGAAGCGCGACAACCGCGGCGAGCGGATCCCGCTGCAGACGTTCATGGTGTTGACCACGATGATCATGTGGTACATCGCCACGACGGCTATCGCGGCGTCGATCCTGTTGTTCTTGCTCCCGTGGTCGCTCGGGCTGATCCCGTCGGTGAACCCCACCCTCACCCGGACGCTGTTCTGGTTCTTCGGTCACCCCGTCGTCTACTTCTGGTTGATGCCCGCGTACCTCCTCTGGTACACGGTGCTCCCGTCGATTGCCGGCGGCCGGCTGTTCAGCGACCCGCTCGCGCGCGTCGTCTTCGTGCTCTTCGTCTTGTTGTCGACGCCGGTCGGCATCCACCACCAGTACCTCGATCCCGGCATCGCGGAGGGGTTCAAGTTCATCTCGATGACCAACACGATGTTTCTGCTCCTGCCGAGCCTGCTCACGGCGTTCACGGTCGTCGCGAGCGTCGAGTACGGTGCCCGCCGCCGCGGCGGCACCGGCCTGTTCGGCTGGCTTCGCGCGCTGCCGTGGCGTGACCCCGCCTTCACCGGCATGATGCTCGCCGGATTGATGTTCGCCGCCGGCGGGTTCTCGGGGATGGTGAACGCCGGGATGAACATCAACTACATGATCCACAACACTCTGTGGGTCCCGGGCCACTTCCACCTCACCGTGGGGACCGCAGTCGGGCTCACGTTCATGGCTGCCACCTACTGGCTCTGGCCGCAGATCACGAACAAGCCGATCTACAGCCTCCAGATCGGGCTCTTCCAGGTCGTGCTCTGGTTCATCGGGATGGCGCTGATGTCGAACGCGATGCACGCACAGGGGATGCTCGGCGTCCCGCGCCGAACCGCAGAGCCGGAGTACTCGGGCTTCGACTACCCAGCCGCGTTCGGCGGCTTCGAGGAGCTCAACCTCCAGATCGCGATCGGCGGGACGCTGTTGTTCCTCTCGACGGTGTTGTTCCTCGGAAATATCGTGCTCACCATGGGGAACCCGAAGGTCTCTGGCATCGCCGAGTCGATCCGCCCCGCGCTCTCGGGACCGACCGACGCGCCGCAGGTGCTCGATAACCTTCGGGTGTGGGTGAGCATCGCGCTCGTCCTCGTCGTACTCGCGTACGCGCTGCCGCTCGCGGCGATAATCAGCGACGGCGGCCTCCTCGGGCCAGGCGTCGGCACCTACCCGGTCTGGCTCGACGGAACGGTCCACGCGCTCGCCGAGACGGCGACGACAGCAGGCTGGATGCTCGTCGACTCGCTGACCGTCCTCGGCGCACACGTCGCCGACACGCTCTCTGGGGTGGCGCCGTGAACCTCGACGTCAGCCGCGGTGGCCTCCTCGTTGGCCTCGCGGTGTTCGGAGTAATCGTATACGAACTCCGCACCGTCGTCGGATTCATCGGCATCGACCTCCCGATCGTGCCGTATCTGACCGGTGTGTTCGTGCTCGCCGGCGTCGCGATCTGGGTCCTCGTCGTCAACGGCGGGTGGCAGACCGACCCGGGCTCGAAGAAGTCGAGTTGATCGGCCCTCGAACACGCCAGTCGGATCGATGTCGGACACGCATATCACTGTGACCTGTACGAATTGTTCGTTCGAGACGACGTTCAGCCGGCTCTCGGCCGCCCGCGTCGCGCTCGCCGACCACGAACGAGCGACTGGCCACACGGCCAACTGGACGATCGACTCGCTCTCGCCGGGCATCGAGCGGGCGGGCGAGGAGGCTGGTGTGTGCGGGATTCCGGGGTCGAGTGCGGCCGACTCGCCTCTCGTTCGGTCCGAGAGCCGGGACGCTAGCGACGTCCGATCGACGGACGCCGAGTGATCGTCACATCGGGTGTATCATCCGCGTCGTCCCCGTGTCTTTCACAGGCTGGAACCGATTCTCGCACTTTCGAAACATTCCCATGAGAACCGTTAAGATGGTCGCTCCGGTACCGCGGAATATATGGGTGGAAACGAGATGCAGTTCCCCGAGCCGGCGGTCGAGGTCCCGCCGGTCGACCCAGAGACGGTCAAGCGGCGTCTCGACGAGACCGACCGGGTCGTCCTCCTCGACGTCCGCATGCCGGAGGCGTACCAGCGGTGGCACATCGAGGGCGACGTCGTCGAGTCGATCCACGTGCCGTACGACCGGTTCACCGGCGACACGGTCGAGGAGGCGGTGCTCGACCGGATTCCGGCCGACGAACGCGTCACGGTCGTCTGTGCCAAGGGACTCGCGAGCGAGTTCGTCGCCGGCGAACTCGCTGCTCGCGGGTACGACGTCGACCACATGGCCGAGGGAATGACCGGGTGGTCCCGGCTGTACGAGGCCCGCGAGGTGACCGACTACGACGGACCAGGTACCCTCACACAGTACCACCGTCCCTCCAGCGGGTGTCTCGCGTACCTGCTCGTCGCGGACGACGAGGCGGCGGTCGTCGACCCGCTTCGGGCGTTCACCGACCGGTACCTCGCCGACGCGGCCGATCACGGCGTCGAGCTTCGATACGCCTTCGACACACACATTCACGCCGACCACGTCTCGGGACTGCGCGAACTCGCCGCCGTCGGCGTGGAGGCGGTCCTCCCACAGCGAGCGGCCGACCGCGGCGTGACGTACGCCGACGCGGTGACGCTGGCCGCTGACGGCGACACCTTCGGCGTCGGTGATGCGACGATCGAGGCAGTAGCGACGCCCGGCCACACCACTGGGATGACCTCGTACCTGCTCGGTGGGTCGTTCCTCGCGACCGGCGACGGCCTGTTCGTCGAGAGCGTCGCTCGCCCCGACCTCGAGTCGGGAGACGCGGGTGCACCGGCGGCCGCGCGCACGCTGTACGACTCCCTACAGGACCGCGTGTTGACGTTCGACGACGACGTCCTCGTCGGCGGCGCACACGCCAGTGCGGCGGCCGAACCGGCACCAGATGGCACGTTCACCGCGACGATCGGCGAGCTGCGTGCGCACATGGACACGCTGTCGCTCGACCGGGACGCCTTCGTCGAGCGCATCCTCGCGAACATGCCGCCGCAGCCGGCCAACTACGAGACGATCATCGCGACGAATCTCGGCACACACGCGGCCGACGACGAGGAGGCGTTTACCCTCGAGCTCGGCCCGAACAACTGTGCGGCGAGCACCGATGCACTCACCAGTGGCGACTGAGTCCGTGAGGGACACACAGACTACGATGCGACTGGCGCCCCTCCATTCGACGACCGCACGCACGTCCGACTGGCGGCCGAGAGACTCCGCGGAGGCGCGGTCGTGATCGCATCTCTCCTTGGGGGTGGCCTCTTCGATGTAGCCTTCCCGAACGGTATCGCACGATACGCGCTCGGCGGCGTGCTCGTCGGGCTCGGCGTCGTGGCCATCTACCTCGGGACGGGGATCACCGCCGGCGCGAGCACGTTTCTCGAGTCGACGCTGTCGTACGTCTCGGGGCGGTCCCGCTTCGCGACGTACCGCGCCTCGCGCGACTGGCGAGTCGTGTTCACGGTCGGGATCGTCCTCGGGGCGGCCGCGTACGCAGTTGGCTTTCAGGGTCAGTCGTGGTCGCTCGCGGGAAGCGGCTGGACGACGGCGGTGTCGCCGTGGCGGCTGTTCGTCGGCGGGGTGCTCGTCGGCGTCGGCACCCGGCTCGGGAAGGGCTGCACCTCCGGACACGGGATCTGTGGTGTCGGGTCGGTCTCGCGCACCTCCCTCGTCGGCGTCGCGACCTTCCTCGTCGTCGCGATTGTGACCGCGAACGTCGTCGCCGCACTCGGAGTGGTGCCGTGAGTCGTCACCCGGCATTTCTGCCGCTCGTGCTGGTCGGGGGGCTCCTCTTCGGCTTTGGGCTCGGACTCAGCAACATGGCGCGGCCGGAGGTCGTACTCGACTTTCTTACCTTCGAAGACTTCGGCCTGCTGTTCGTGATGTTCGGCGGCTCGCTCGTCGCCGGCCTCGCGTTCTGGGTCGTCCCGCGGTTCCGCGAGACGGCCCCACTGACAGGACGCCCGTACGGCCGACGACTGAAGTCGTTCGACCGGACGGTCCTCGTCGGCGGCGCGATCTTCGGCGTCGGGTGGGGACTCTCCGGTGTCTGCCCCGGTGCGGCGTACGCCAGCCTCGGCGTCGGCAACTGGCCGATCCTCTACGCTATCGGCGGCATGTTCGTGGGGGCGTACGCGCACGGCGTGTGGCGAAGCCGCGACTCGGCCGCGACGCCTGCGACCGCACCGACCGACGACTGATCGTCTCTTCGTCGACCCGCCGGGGTCCTCCCGAACGAGCCGTACCGCCGAGACGAGCGTTTTTGTCGCGTCGCACTCGACTCGTTAGCCATGGACGACTCGACTGCATCGGCCGATCCCTCCACGCCGGACCGCCCGATCGCACTCGCGGACGAGTCCGCACTCGACGCGTTCGTCGCCGACCACCGCCTCGCACTCGTCGAGTTCTACACCCAGGGGTGTGGGATCTGTGCGAGCATGGAGCCGGTCCTCGGCGGTGTCGCCCGAACGCCCGACCTCGCGGTTGGCATCGTGAATCCCCGAGACGACCCGCCGCTCGTCGAGCGATTCGACGTTCGGAGCGTTCCGCTCTTCGTCTGTTTCGTCGACGGCGAGCCGGTCGCCCGGCGCGCGGACGGGTTCGTCTCGGGTGACGAACTCGCCGAGTGGGTCGCGTCGAAGAGTGGTCGAAGCCAGTAGCGATCACGGTCGTCGCTGACCGGCCTACGCCCGAGCGGATGCAGTCGTCGCCGGTCGGCTTACGGCGCCCGAGCGGATGCAGTCGTCGCCGGTCGGCTCACGGCGCCCGAGCGACGACGACGAACGTCTCCGTCCGATTCCGCGCGTGTCGGACGGCAAACCCCGCGTCCGTCACCATCTCGACTGCCTCGCCGAGCCGATACCGCTCTGCACACGGCGGTCCGGCATCGCCGTCACCGTCACCAGACCAATCGAAGATTACGAGTCGACCGCCCGGTGTGAGCACTCTCGCGAGTTCTGTGACCGCATCTGCGTCGCCAAATTCGTGGAACGTCGCCGTCGAGTAGGCGGCGTCGAGCTCGCCCACATCGAAGGGCAGATCGCCGACGTCGCCTTCGACCAACTCGACGTTCTCCGGCAGTCCCTTCTCGCGGTATATCGCGTGCATCTCGGGTTGCACGTCGACGCCGTAGACTCGCCCGGCGTGCGGCGCCATATCGTCCGTGTAGAACCCCGTCCCGCTTCCGAGGTCGGCGACGACCGCGTCGGCGGTCGGGTCGACCGCGTCGATCAGCTCCTCGCGAGATATCCAGGCGTACCGCGCCTCGTCTTCGAGCTGGCGCGCGCGGTCGGCGTCGAACGTGTGAAATCCCATACGGCTGTCTTGTGCCGCCCGCGCAAAAATCGGTCGATGTCGCCGCCGGCGGTCGGCTCCCGGCGCCTCCTTACGGCTCCTCGCGGAGCGCGTCCGCGGCGGCATCGACCTCGCGCTCGGTCGTGATCGCGTGGATCGACACCCGAACGCCGTCCGGGTGTGGAAGGTCGCGGATCACGATCCCGCGCTCGCCGAGCCGGTCGACGGTCGCTGCCGGGTCGGCGACGTCGACCGTGACGAGCCCAGATCCGAACGCCATCGGACTGAGGAGCCGCTCCTGGCCGACTCGGCGCTTGAACCGGTCGGTGAGCGTCTCGATCCGATCTTGGATGGTCTCGACGCCGATCGACTCGATCGCGTCGATCCCCTCGAGGAGGCCGACGTGCGCGGCGGGCGTCGTCGTGCCGACCTCGAATCGCGTCGCCCCGTCGGCGTACTCGATCGCGTCGCCGTCTGTGGACGCCACGCCGCGGTACCCCACCGATCCGGGCGTCAGCGACTCGGCCGCCGTCCGCTTCACGTACAGGAATCCGGCACCCCACGGGCCGAGCAGCCACTTGTGTCCGGCAGCCGCGACCGCGTCGGCGCCCCACTCGTGAACGTCGACGGGCATCTGTCCGGGCGACTGGACCGCGTCGACGAGGGTGAACGCCCCGGCGTCGTTCGCGGTCTCGACGAGCTCGCGAACCGGCAGCCGCGTGCCGTGGGTCCACGTTATCGCGCTGAAACAGACGAGGCGGGCGTCAGCGACTGCCTCGGCGAACGCGTCGCGGTCCAGCCGGCCGTCGGTCGTCTCGACGACGCGGACGTTGACGCCGACCGTCTCTTCGAGCTGCTGCCACGGAAGCGTCCCGGCCGGGTGTTCGAGGTCGGTCCGCACGACGACGTCGCCCGGCTCCCAGTCGATCGCCGCGGCGATCCGCGCGATGCCGTCGGTCGTGCTCTCGGTGAGCGCGACCTCTTCGGGGTGCGCACCGAGCAGCGAAGCGACGCGCTCACGGACGGTCTCGTACGTCTCGTAGGCCCGCTCGTACGGGTCGGCCTCGGCGACGCCGTACTCGTGGGACTCGAGGAACGACGCGGCGGCGTCGACCACGTACTCCGGACTCGGACCGTGTGCGCCGTAGTTGAGGTACGCCGTCTCGTCGGTCAGTGCGGGGACGTCCGCGCGCAGTTCGCGGGGCGTCACGCGACCACCCCGTCGATCGCAACGGCCATCAGTTGAGCCGGCTCGCGACCGCCTCTCGAAGCGCGTCTTCGGTCTGTGCACCGACCATCCGATCGGCCATTTCGCCGCCGTCGAACACGAGAAGCGTCGGAATGCCTTGGACGCCGTACTCGGCGGCGAGCTCCTGGTACCGGTCGACGTCGACTTTGAGCACCGCGGCGTCGGTGTCGGACGCGAGCGACTCGACGGCCGGCTCCATCATCCGACACGGCCCACACCAGTCGGCGTAGAAGTCGACGAGGACGACGTCGTACTCGGCCACGTGTTCGTCGAAGGCCGCCTGGTCCTCGAGGCTGATCGGCTCGCCGGGCGCGGGTTCGCTGGCTTGCGTCATCACCTTCCGGTACGCGGGCCGCCGTGATAACGGTTTTGGAACTATGGCACAATACTATCCGTCGTCGACGGGATCCGAGCGCCGGCGAAGTGCGTGGCGTCTCCCAGTCGACTCGTCGTCGGTTCGTTCCCTCGGGCTCGCACACGCGTCGCGGGTCCGCACACCGTTTTAGCCTCTTGGGAATCCTGGGGCTGGTATTTACGATCGACACGGCTATTGGTGGATATGAGCCACTCGACACAATCCCCACGCATCAGTCTCGATGCGGCGTTCAAAGCGTTCGGCGCGGTGACGATCCTCATCGGCGTCGTCCTCACCGTCGGCGTCGTCGTCGTGACCAATCCGTTCGCCGACTACGTCACGGCGACGCCGGCGGTGGCGGGCAGCCTCCTGTTCACCGGGCTGCTCGCGGCCGTCGGCTACGCGGCTTACGCGCTCCGCCGCGGATAACAGCGCACTGGCTCCGTCCTCGCCGCCGTGTCGGCCGGCAAGCGCCGTAGTCGACGCCCGTGTGCTCAGTTCGACGCCGTGACCGACCCGGCGTCCTGGTACTTGTCTTCGAACTCTTGGATGAGCTGGCCCATCTTCGCGTACCAGTCGTTCAACATCCGCTGCATCTCTCCCGATATCTTCGCCGGGTCGGTGGGCTGGTACACGTGGTAGTATCCGCCCTGGTCGTAGTTGATCTGCTCTTTGTTGATGAAGCCGGTCTGGAGCAGCCGCTGTACCGCCCGGTACGCAGTCGACCGCTCACGGTCGACCGCCTCGGCGATCTCGTCTACGGTCAGTGGCTCGTCGCTCTCGACGAGCACTCTAAAGCACGCCTTATCGAGTGGTTTGAGCCCGTGGAAACACTCCAGTAGTCCCTCACACTCCATGTCGCTCCGGAGCTGTTTGGCCAACGAGTCTGGCATAGTATTGTATTCGGCTTCGCTCCCAGCGGGTAAAAGGCTTGTGTAGGATGTGTACAATTCTGTGTCCCGACGCTCGGCTCGACGCGTCCGTCCCCGCCGCGGCATCGGTCACAGGATTCACGAGCGTGAGACGACGACCCTCAGTCGATGTCCGACGACGAGCAGTCGCCAGCAGTCGCACAGTTTCTCGACCGGGCAGACGCGGCCTTCGAGGAGTACGATCAGGGGTACGCGGACGCCGACGCGACGATCGCCGTCCTGCGGCGACACGTCGACCGATTGCGGGCAGCCGACCCCGAGTGACGCCTACGGCGCCGCGCCGATCAGCTCCCGCACACGAGCGACGTGGTCGCCGAACGCCGGGTCGTCGCGTTCACGCGGCCGATCGACGTCCACGTCGACGATCGACTCGACGCGGCCGGGGTCTGCTGCCATCACCACGATGCGGTCGGCGAGCGTCACGGCCTCGGCGACGTCGTGGGTGACGAAACAGACCGTTTTCCCGGTCGACGCCCACACGTCCAACAGCTCACGCTGAAGCATCTCTCTGGTCTGGGCGTCGACCGCACCGAACGGCTCGTCCATCAACAGGAGCGCGGGGTCAACCGCGAGCGCCCGCGCGATGGCGACGCGCTGTTTCATGCCTCCGGAGAGCGACTTCGGGTAGGTGTCGCGAAACTCGGAGAGGCCGACGAGTGCGAGCATCTCGTCGGCCCGGCGGTCGTGATCGGCCGCGGGGTACCCACTGCGTTCCAGTCCGAATCCGACGTTCTCCTCGACAGTGAGCCACGGGAACAGGTGATACTCTTGAAACACCACTCCCATGTCGGTCGTCGGTTCGGTGACGGGGGTGCCGCCGAGACGGACCGCACCGTCCGTCGCCTCGGTGAGTCCAGCGACGACTCGAAACAGCGTGGTCTTTCCACAGCCGGACGGACCGACGAGACAGACGAACTCCCCGCTGTCGACCGTGAACGAGACGTCGTCTAGCGCGCGAACCGGCGTGCCGTCGCCCGTGTACGTCTTTCCGACGCCGTCGACGACGACCTCCGCGGTGGCGTGTGCTCCCGACTCCTCGGGGTCGGTCACGGTCGAGTCGTTCACGCCCGCCACACTAACACCCGCCGTTGGACCGCACGGAACGCCACGTCGACGACGAGGTACAGCAGGCTCAACACGAGGATGTACGCGATCACCTTGTCGACCAGGAGGTTGTTGCTCGCTCTGAGTATCTCCCGACCGATCCCCGGAACGCCGAATATCTCGGCGGCGACGACCAGCATCCAACACCGGCCCAGTCCGGTCCGGATGCCGGTCGTGATCTCCGGCAGCGCCGCCGGAATCACGATCGACCGGATCATGTCGAGGTCGTCGCGTACTCCGAGCGTTCGACCGACGTCGAGCAGCTCCTCGGAGACGCCCTCGACGGCACCGAACGCCGCGTAGAAGTTGATCCAGAACGCGCCGACGGCGATGATGAACGCGGCCCCGGCGTCGTTGATGCCGAACCACGCGATCGCGAAGCCGATGAGCGCGAGCGGCGGCACCGGTCTGAGAACTCGCACGAGTGGCGCGGTCACGTCGTCGAGCGGGTCGCTCCAGGCGAGAGCGATTCCGGCGCCCACGCCGAGAGCCGTTCCGACGACGGTCCCGGGGATCCAGTGGCGGACGCTCGACGAGAGCGCGTCGAGCATCGTTCCAGACGCGGCCTCCTCGACGAACCGTACGCCGACAGCGGCCGGCGATGGGAGCACGTACGCCGGCTGTGTGAGCGACACGAGGTGCCAGAGCGCGAGGAACGCGAGGAGGCCACCGGCTCCGCGCACCAGCCGGCGCGGGTCGTCGATACCGACGCCACCGAGGAGCCGCCCGTCGCTCACGTCCTTGTCGGCGCTTCCGTCGAACCGCTCGCGGGTATCCGTCGCCATCACAGCGAGTCGTAGACGGCGTGGTCGAAGATCGTCTCGTTCGAGAGCGGTTCCGATATCTGGCCGTTTTCGGCCGCGAACTCGGCGAACACCGGCGTCGCCTCCGTGATCGTCTCCGGGTCGGTGACGAAGTTCGACAGCGGCGAGTCGAGTGCCTTCCGAGCCCTGTCGGCCGGCATCCCGATCCCTGCCTCGACGTGTGCTGCGGTCGCGTCGGGGTTCGCGTCGATGAACTCGGTGGCGCGTACGTGCCCCTCGAGGAACGCACCCGCGATCGGGCTCTCACGCACCGCGTCGCTCATCAACGTGACCGCAGCCGGCTGTCCCGGGAGGACGTCTGCTGCCGTCCGGAGCATCGTCACCGACGACTCCTCTTCGGCGGCTATCGTCGGGACGGGCTCCATGATCGAGGTGCCGTCTATCTCGTCGTTCGCGATCGCCTGCCACACGGCGCTCGCTCCGTTGATCTCGACGATCTCGACGGCGTCGGTCGCCCCGGGGTCGACCCCGACGTCCGTGAGCCAGTACCGGAGCAGCACGTCCGGGACGCTCCCCTGTGGGAACGTCCCGAACCGGAACGGACGACCGCGCTCGGCCGCCCACGTCTCGAAGGCCGCCGCCCCCTCGGCCTCGAAGATCGGGTGGAACGACGACTCGGCCATGATCCCCATCGGCTCGCGGATGTTGGCGGCGGTGACCTTCGCTGGAACGCCGCGGTCGATGGCGATCATCGCCGGGACGATGCCGAACATCGCGACGTCGATGTCGCCGCCGCCGAGCGCCTGGACGATCGACGGCCCGTCGGTGAACTCCCGGCCCGTGATCGTCGCGTCGATCGCTTCGAGGTACCCCTCCTGTTCCATCACGTACCACTGGAGGTCGGGGTAGATCGGCATGTGTGCGACGGTCACCTCGTCGAGTCCGCCGCCCCCGCCGAGACAGCCGGCGAGACCGAGCGTCGCCGCGCCGCCCCCAGCCGCGAGGACGGCCCGCCGCGACGCCAGCGGTGATCGATGTGTCATACGAACGGTACGGGATCCGGGATCAATACCTTCGCGTCACCAGCAACGACCAGTCGTACCGATGACGGGCCGCTGTGCCGAAATCCGGTGATATTCGCCGCGAGACGACCGCTCGGTTCGAAACCGGCAGAGACGGGCGTCACCGGTGTGTGCAATACTTGCCGGCGCCACGCCGCGTCTCGCTTCTGTCATCGATCGGGCCGACGCCCGCTCGGTCGATTTCCAACCCGCGGCCGTTTATATCGCTCGCGGCCGACGCTCGCGTATGGTCTCGGATATCTTCGATGCGTCGGCGTGGGAGTCCGTCACCGACGAGTTCGACGACGTGACGTACCACCGCGCCGTCGACGTGCCTGCCGTTCGGGTCGCGTTCGACCGGCCGGCGGTGCGGAACGCGTTTCGGCCGGGGACGGTCGACGAGCTGTACGCCGCACTCGACCACGCTCGCAAGCAGGCAGACGTCGGCTGTGTCCTGCTCACCGGCAACGGTCCCGCCGCGTCGGACGGCGGCTGGGCGTTCAGCGCGGGGGGCGACCAGTCGGTGCGTGGCGAGTCGGGATACGAGTACCGCGAGGACGACGACGCCGACGCGTCGGACGATCCGCTCGTCCGCGAGGCGCGCGCCGGGCGCCTCCACATCCTCGAGGTACAGCGGCTGATCCGGTTCATGCCGAAGCCGGTCGTCGCCGTCGTCCCCGGGTGGGCGGTCGGTGGTGGACACTCGCTCCACGTCGTCTGTGACCTCACGCTCGCGAGCGAGGAACACGCGAAGTTCCTGCAGACCGACCCGGACGTCGCCTCCTTCGACGGCGGGTTCGGCTCCGCGTACCTCGCGAAACAGATCGGCCAGAAGCGCGCCCGCGAAGTGTTCTTCCGGGGGAAGACGTACTCGGCCGCCGAGGCGGCCGACATGGGCATGGTGAACGAGGTCGTCGCCCACGACGAGCTCGAGACGGTCGCGCTTGAGTGGGCCGACGAGATGACGCGCAAGTCGCCCACCGCGATGCGGATGCTCAAGTACGCGTTCAACCTCGCGGACGACGGGATGGTCGGCCAGCAGGTGTTCGCCGGCGAGGCCACCCGGCTCGCGTACATGACTGACGAGGCACAGGAGGGCCGCGATGCCTTCCTCGAGGGGCGTGACCCACAGTTTCGCGACTATCCCTGGCACTACTGAGCCACTCGCTTCACCCGAGCAGCGCATTCTTCATCTCAGATCTTGCGGCTGGCGCGCTCCCCGACTCGCGCCCCCGGCGCGAGCGGGAGCGCGAGGGAGGACGAGGCGACCCGCCGGGACGTCCGGCGGGTCGCCGCGGCCGAGGCTGGGGAGGATCGAGGTGCGGTCACAGTCGTGTCCGGCAACGCCATTCGATGATTCTGCTGTTTCCATTCGATGATTCTGTTGTTTCCATTCGACGTGTCCGGCAACTCGGGTCGACGTGTGACGGCCCAATTCGACGTGTTTGATGATGTTACCCGACTCACGACCGCAACAAACCCATTCAAGCCAGATTGAGGATTTCTGTGAGCTAAACTCATATCGGATGTCACCGCCGTCGAGCGCGGCAGAAGGCACGGGAAGCCGAGCGGAACAATCAGGGAGCTTGAGCAGACCGTGGAGCTAATCGGAGGTGAAGACGATGCGCAGTGATCACTACCCGACATCAACCGAAGCAACCCCATTTTCAAGTCATCTAGCACATCAGTTTCCTTCACCAGTTGCTCGAACAGGACTTCAAGAGAGTCATCATCGAGCTCTCCTTCTGTGAATTCATACAGACGAACTATTCCTTCGATCTCTTTTCGGATGCTTTGGACAGCAGCGTCCCCGAACTTCCTTCGCAGATACTGGTCGTGAGAGACGTAGTCCCGGGCGGATTCGAACCACGAGTCCTCGCTTCGCTCGGCCTCTGGGCTCGAATCCTCGTTGCGACTATTCGTGCTCACTTCGTTCGCACAGAATAGTCCCGGGCGGATTCGAACCACGAGTCCTCGCTTCGCTCGGCCTCTGGGCTCGAATCCTCGTTGCGACTATTCGTGCTCACTTCGTTCGCACAGAATAGTCCCGGGCGGATTCGAACCACGAGTCCTCGCTTCGCTCGGCCTCTGGGCTCGAATCCTCGTTGCGACTATTCGTGCTCACTTCGTTCGCACAGAATAGTCCCGGGCGGATTCGAACCGCCGTCAATGGCTCCAAAGGCCATTATGATTGGCCACTACACCACGGGACTACACCAATTAGTATCGCACCCGGCCTCAAGTAGGTTACTTTCCTGACTCACGCGCCCTCCTCAAGCCGCGCGTACCGCTCCTCGAAGTTCCGCCGACAGGACGCACAACAGAAGTGATACAGCGTCCCGTCGACCCGTGCCGACTCACCCTCCGCCGTGACCGTGTTGTCACACTCGACGCAGTCAACGGCGAGGTCGGTCTCGCCGACTCCCGGCGACCACTCGTGGCGGTCGACGAGCCGCACGGAGACGCCTTCGACCCGGTCGAGTCCGACGGTCCGATCGACGAATCCACGGACGTCGCGGTCGGGCACCCGCACCAGCGCGAGCACGTCCGCGTCGGCCGTCACGACCGCGTGCTCGACCCGGTCCCGACCCGCGAGCGAGTCGTAGACGGCATCGGCGTCACCCGGGGCGACGGCCAGCGAGAGGAGCGCCTGGACGCCGCCGGCGAGCGCGTCGGTGTCGACCCGAACGGTGAACCCCTCGATGACGCCCGCCTCTTCGAGCCGGTCGACCCGGTCAGAGACAGCGGGCGCGGACAGATCGACGCGCCCGGCGATGTCGCTATAGGGTCGTCTGGCGTCCTCGAGCAGCAGCCGAAGGATCTCCCGATCCGTCTCGTCGAGGGTGCGCATACGACTCGATATCGGTCACAAGCTAAAAAGCGCCCCGGCCCGTCACTCGTCGTCGAACCGGGCCGGCGCGGTCGTGAGGGTCGGTGAGGCGAACGGGTTCCACATCGGGGTGTCGGCGTCGAGCCCGTGGAACGTGGCCGCACACTCCGGACACACCGGCTCGTCGAGCATCGAGAGGTCGACCGTGGTGCCACAGCGTGCACACGCGGCGGCGTCGACCCCGGCGTCGAGCGCCGCACGGCGGAGGTCGGCGATCGCCTCGCGGTCGGCAGTCGCCTCGAGCGCCGGCTGGAGGTCTGCCTCCGCGTCGCCGAGCCGGTCTCCCAGCGCCGCCACGCGCTCGTCGAGATCGTCCACGCGGGCCGCGTGGGCGTCACTACGGTCGATGAGGTCTCGAAAGAGCGACTCGATGTCGTCGAACTCGTCGTCGATCCACGCGTCGAGTTCCTTTTGATCCGTCTGGACGTCGTCGACGGTTCCTTCGAGGCCGGCGATCCGTTCTTCTACGCGCTCGAGCTCGCGCGTTACCTCCTCAACGCGGTCTCGAAGCTCGGCGTCGTCGTCGGCGCCGGCGTCGGCGTCGATCGACTCGATACGGCCGTGGAGCCGCGTCAGCTCGTCGGTGATCCGGTCGGTGAACTCCTCGCGGCGTGATCGCTGTGTCTCCACCTCGAGTGAGAGATCGCTCACCTCTCGCCGCAGCTCGGTCACCGCCTGACTCACCTCGAACTGCGTCTGTATCGACGACCTGAGCGCGTTGATCTCGTGTGAGATCGCGTCGTCTGCCGCCGAGCGACCGCCCTCGTCCACGCCTGACGAGCCGGGCGCAGCCCCGCCGCGCGCTCCACCAGCGCGGGCGTCGCTGCCTGCAACGACGTCGTCTCCAGCGGCGTCGTCTCTAGCGGCGTCGTCGTCTCCAGCGACGTCGCCGTCGTCTCTAGCGACGTCGTCTCCAATTTCGTCGTCGCCGGCCCTGCCGGTGTCGGCGTCGTCCTCTCTTCGCGAACCCGCCGTCGAGGGGCCGTTTCCGTCTCCACCCACGTCGTTCATCTCGTCGAGTATCCAGTACGCCGAGACGAGTTGGTTGATCAGCTCGCGCTCGTCGACGCCACGCGACTCGGCCGTGTGTGTCACCCACTCCTGGAAGGCGTCGGCATCGACCGGGGGGCCACCGGCTCGGTCCCAGGAGTCAGACATTCTCCACTATCGTACGCGAAGCGAAAACTTAACTATTCCCTTCTGTGTGCTGCTCCCGCGGCCAACACACGGCAGCTACGATCAGAACCCGACATTCCTGTACACCGTTGGCCACAGCGAGTCTCGCCTCCTACAACACACGGAGCGCCGACGCCCAACGCTTCGACGCCCAACGCCTTGACGCACGGGGTCGAAGCCATGGTACTGTCAGACGACATACTATACGTGTGGTCGACTCCGTCTGCCGGCGTCCGGCTCGTCGGGCCTCTTCGCTCGTATCCGGTACGCTTATGCAACCACACTGACTACTTTACAGGTAGAACAGCCATGAGTCGCCTTCAGCCTGCGCCACGCTCACTCGGACCGCCGACCAAGCGTGCGTGGTGGCGTGATCGTAGTCCGACGGTTCGCGTCGACCGACCGCGTCGACCAGCGTCTCACACCGACTACTTGGAGCCGGACGTATGAGCGGTGGTGACGCAGACGACGACTCGCCGGATCACGATCGCCGGTTCGACGAGCTGTCTGTCACGACCGAGGCCAGCGACTCAGACGAGGCCAGCGACCCGGACGAGACCAGCGACCCGGACGAGACCAGCGACTCAGACGAGGCCAGCGACCCGGACGAGGCCAGTGATCCGGACGAGGCCAGCGACTCAGACGAGAACATCGACGCGTGGGAGTGGAGCGACCCAGAACCCACACCGGTGGCCGCGTCCGGGTCCAGCAGTCCATCGGAGACCGACCACGACGACGCCGACACGACGCGTGCGACCACGGCCGCGCCGAGTGCGGACCCGAGTTCTGCTGACACTCCCGAGGGTGACGCCAGCGACCCTCGGCCCCACGACCAGTCGGCCGGTGAGTCGGCGTCGACGCGCGACTCCCGCACCCGACGAACTGGTGGCCGCATCTGGAACCGGTCGCCGCCGGAGCAGGAGGACGCCGATCCGACCGAGGCCTCCTCGACAGCGGCTTCCACGACACCCGACGCGGGAGCGTCGACCTCGGAGCCGAACGCGTCCGCCTCGACCCCGACCGAAGGCGCGACACCGACCCACGGCGACTCGACACCGGGCACCGACGCACCAGACGCGAGCGACGCGGCTCCGGACGCGAGCCCTGACGCCCCAGACGAGAGCGACGCCACCTCAGACGACGCGACGCCCGCCGACACCGACGTCGGGTCGGCGTTCTCCTCCGAGGACGCCGTCGACGACGCGGACGCCGAGTCGCCGACTGCAGGTCTCGACCCGACCCCAGGAACCAGTATCCTCCTCCAGTGTGGCTCCCAGGACGACCGCGAGGACGCCGCGTGTCACGACCTGCTTGGGCTCGAGCGAGCCAGTGAGGACCGGAACGTCCTGTTGATACAGTATCGTCGGATCGTCCCCGATCGGCTCGAACACATCGCCGACCACGCCGCGCGAACGACCGTGGTCGCCGTCGGGTACTCACAGCCGGTTCCAGAGTCGGTCGCCGACAGCGTCGACACGATCGAGATCAACAACCCGAACGACATCACCCGGCTCGGGATCCTCGTCTCGGGGACGCTCGACGACTGGGCCGACCACGACGCGACGACCGTGGTGTGTTACGACTCGGTGAACGTCCTCTTGGAGTACAAAGACGTCCAGAGCACGTTCCGGTTCCTCCACGTGTTCTTGGGCACACTCGAAAGCGCGGACGCGATCGCGCACTTCCACGCGGACCCGCTCGCGGGCACCCCTCAGAAGATCAACACCCTCAAGCCGTTGTTCGACGAGGTCGTGTCGATCGACTCGATGGGGGTGAGCCTGGAGTGACGCTCGGAAGCCACGTCGGCCGCCGCCGTCACCGCGGACCGACGACGAACGCGCACTGCCAGCGGTCGGCTCCCGCATGAGCACCGTCGACCGCTCGGTGCGGATCCGCGCGCTACTCGACCAGGCGTTTCCGGTCGTCGTGCTCCTCCTCGTCGTGCTCGCGGGCGCCGGCGGCTGGTGGACGTACCAGGTGCACGCGGCGCCGGACGTCGAACGCGAGGAGGTCACCGTCAGCCAGTGGTCGACGACGACGGGGTACGACCACAGCGCGGTGATCGCGAACGACTCGCTCGTCTTCGAGGAGGGCGAACGCGTCCGAGACCGGCCGGTGTACTACGTGAACCTCGTCGAGGAACTCGACGTCGCCTACGCGTTCAGCCACACCGCTCCGTCGGGCGGCGTCGACGTCCGGACCGACGTCCGACTGGCGTACCGGGGGACCGAAGGCGAGACCGTCCTTTGGCGGTACGCGGAGCCGCTTGCGACCGCCGACGAGACGAACGTGACCGGCGGCGAGACACACACGGTCAACGCGACCGTCGACGTCGAGGCGGTGTTCGCGACCATCCAGCGGATCCAACGGGAGCTCGGGAGCGCGGGCAGCATCCAGATACGCGTCGTCTCGAGTTCGACCGTCGACGGGACGCTCGGCGGTCAGCCCGTGAACGCGACCTACGAAAGCGTCATGCCCATCACGGTCACCCAGCAGACGCTTCGGGTGCTCGAGTTACAGACCGTCGACGAGACGACCCAGCGGACCGACACGGTCGAGCGGACCGTCGAGCCCGGTCTCGCCGCGTCGGCCGGGTCGATCGCGACGGTCGTGCTCTCGGTCCTCGGCCTGCTCGGAGCCGCCGTGGCGCGTCGACAGGGCCGCATTCGGTTGACGCCCGACGAGCGCGAGCTGTTGGAGTTACACCAGCAGGAACAGGAGTTCGCGGAGTGGATCACCCGCGGGACGTTCCCCTCCGAGCGGGACTACGAGGCGACCATCCTCGTCGACGACCTCGAGGGGCTCGTCGACGTCGCCATCGACAGCAACCGACGGGTGATCCAAGACGAGGAACTCGGTGTGAGCACCGTCCTCGACGGCGAGTACATCTACGTGTACGTCCGGCCGGACTCACCCGCCGGCGACTGGCTCGTCAACTACGCCGACATGACGATGGACGAGTTCGACCGCTTCGAGATGTGAGCGTCTCGGCTACCAGCTGCTGACAATCGCCCTCAGTTCCCAGCGTTCCCGGGGCAACCGTTAGAATTCTCGGCGTTTCCGGAGTTGCCTGCACTCCCAGAGTTGCCGGGGCAGTCTCCCGACTCATTATCGCTATTAGTGTTACTCTTGGCTTCGCCCTCGATTTTCGCGCTTGGCGCCACGGAAATATCTCCACCAGCAGTGACGTCACCCTTGACGACGGCTTTTCGTTCGAGTGTGACGTCGCCTCCGGCATCCACCTCACCCTTGATCTCCGCTTCTTCACCGAGTAGGACGCTCCCGTCTGTGCTCACGTCACCGTCGATCGTCGCCTTTCGTTCGAGTGTGACGTCGCCTCCGGCGTCTACCTCACCCTCGATATCTGCCTCTTCACCTATGGATACAGAAGCGTCGGCGGCTGTCTCGCCTTTGATGCTCGATTTATTTCCAAGCGTCACACTCCCACCGGCGCTCACACTCCCCTTGACTTCAGCCTCCTCACCGAGAGAGAGAGCCTGACCGGCAGTCACGGATCCATCGATCGTTGCCTTGTCGTCGAGTGAGGCACTGCCACCGACGGTTGTACTCCCTTTGATCGTTGCTCCTCTGCCAAGCGATGCGTCTCCCCCTGCAGTTGCACTTCCTTTGATCTCAGCCTCGTCGCCAAGTGTGATCTCTCCGCCAACGGACGCCTCGCCGTCGATCGTTGCTTTTCGTTCCAGCGAGAGATTCCCGCCTGCGCTTAGCTCACCTTTGATCCCTGCCTCCTCGCCAAGGTCTACGTTTCCGCCAGCGCTAACTTCCCCATCGATCGTTGCTTTACGATCCAGTGTGACACTTCCATCAGTCTCGAGTTCACCTTTGATCTCGGCTTCTTCGCCGAGTGAGACGTTTGCGCCGGCTTCAGCCTCCCCATCAATCTTCGACTTTCGGCTCAGCGAGACTGCTCCGTCAGCATCGACTTCACCTTTAATTTCGGCCTCCTCACCGAGTGTGATGTCGCCTCCGGCGTCTACCTCACTTTTTATCGTCGCTTTTCTTCCCAGGGAGACGTTACTATTGGCACTAACCTCTCCGGTTATCTCGGCCTCTTCGTTTAGGATCACACATCGGGCGTTGCTCACACTGCCAGAGAGCTTGACTTTCGACGAGATGACGATGACGACACCAGGATCGTCGATATCCTCCCCGATATCCTGACTAATGACACGTCGCGGGCCCCCAGCACACGGGTTCGAGTTCTGCTGACACGTCACTGTTGCAGAGCGCGTGAGTTCGATCGACTCGTCGTCGGTTGAAGCCGCTATCTTGAGCGTGATATCGTCTGTCGTTGACTGGCCACACGAGATCGTAGCCTCAATGTCACTCTGCTCGCCCGATCCTAACGTCCATTTCGACAGCGAAAGGTCGTCTCGGGTGATGCCGAGTGACCCCGAGGAGATCACACTGACCTGATCGATCGTGAGCTGTCCAGAAAATCGGTTCGAGAGCGTGAATATCGGTACGGAGCTGCCACTCTGCCCCTCAGATGCGTAGGTTTCGATCCCCAGCAACGCGTTCTGGTCCGACGCGGTCTGTACGTCGAACCCTCGATCGCCCGTCACCGACGAGAACGCGCCGGTCTGTTGGGCCCCGGCGAGTCCAGCGCCACCGGCGAGGACGAGCCCCAGGACGGCCCGGCGGCTCACGCCGCTGTTTCCGGACCGGTCTCGGCTTCGCGATCGTTTTCGTCCCATGTGGATGCTGTCGTGGTGATCGAGGACTGTACTCGTCGCTTCCTACCGTACGTTCGGTCCTTGGCGCTTTAGTATTGGCGAGCCTGACGATGGTATCGCCGCGCTTGTGGGTCGTCGCTCACGGCGGTTCGTCCATCTCGCCGAGGCGGTACCGTCGGCTCTGGACCACCTGGACCACAGCCGAGATCGAGAACGCCGCGAGGATCAGCGCGGCCCACCCGAGGTCCGGGAGAAATCCGGTCGGGACGACGTCGACCCAGACGCCGGCGAGGACGACCGCCGAGAGGCCGGAGAGGCCGAGGTAGTAGACGCCCCAGGGGATCGAGCCCTCGGGGACGACGTCCAAGTAGACGTCGAGTTGGGCGGCCTCGTCGGTGAGTTCGACCTCGTCGCCGTCGTAGTCGATCATCCCCGCGTCGGCGAGTCGATTGAGGTGGGTCTGTTGGAGGGAGGTGTAGACGCGCTTGCGCTCGGTGGAGGTGAGTTCGGCGACGGTCTTGTCCTGTTCGCGGGCGGCGACCTTCTCGGCGAGATCAGAGAGGGTGAGCGGGCCGTCCGCGCGCTTACAGAAGTGGATGACGTACCGTCTGCGGTGGTTGCTCAGGAGGTCGTAGAGCTCGTCCTTCTCGGGGGGCGTGTACTTGCGTTGGTCGGTGAGTGACATCGTCGCTCAGGTCACCCCAGTAGCCGTTTGTCGTCCTCGCCACGGTGACGACCGTGCAGGCGTAGTCGGTTGAAGAACGTTCACAACAGCTCCCATGTAATACCTATCAACCCAAGCAGACACAGTTTAAGAATCTTAATCATCGAATCCAGCGTTACGGGCTCCAGCCCTCTCCAACCGTTATCTGCTGAAGTAATTGTACGGTAGCAAGCTGCTGGGTGAATGGATTATTTGTGGTCCCTACAGCATCTCGTATCCGTTGTTTGGGATCTATCGTAGTGCCGAACGTACTGAACGAGCTATAGTTGAGCAGCAGCGTCACGTTCAGCGTTTCACCAGGATTGATGTCGACTTGTCCTGCCGGATCTTCGCTGCTGTTGCTGCCATCAGGTGATATCTGCGGACGGCCACTTCTGTCCTCAGCCACGAACCGATACATGTACTGAACCAACTGTTCGGATATGCTGTTCGTCGAGTCGGCTACCGCGGAACCGTATCCACCTTCATACGTGAACGCTACGTCGTTTACCGTCTCGAGTCCAGTGTTCCGAAGTCTGAGAATGTTCTTGAACTCGTACGTGTCGTATTCAAAGTCAACTGCCTTCCGGACGATCACGTTTTCGTTCGTATTTTGATCGCGTGGATTGACTGTCGCGACAGGCAGATCTGCCGTGGTAATGTCTTCGAGCCCACCGGATCCGTCGAAGAAATCGCCCTCTGTATCGAAATCCACGTACGACTCGCCGTGTGCCCCTGGCGACTGTGTAACGCTCCCATCGTCCGCGAAGGCATCGCCAGCCTCGACGACGAGGCCTTCTGCCGCGACAACGCGAAGATCACCGCTGGGGTTGGTCGACGAACTGAACGCTGCTGAGGTGAGTGTCGCACCGCTTCCGGTAGCAAGGAGACCGAGTCCTGAGAGTGCTGTTCTACGTTTCATTTGGTTTCTACTCAGGGATTAGTATAGAATGTTAGTCAGATAGGTTAATTACTACTGATCGTCAACGCCCACTTCTATCGAGTCCACGAGATCGATTGTTGTACCGCTACTGCTATTGTTGAACGGATTTTGACTTGCGCCTGCTATATTCCTGAGATCACTAGCGTGTTCTTCCGTATCGTACTCAAGATAAATCTGTTCAGTAGTTCCAGGCGCGATACTGACCTCACCAGCTACGGTTCCATTGGGTCCAGTTCCATCAGGATCGTCAGTCGATATATGATTATTCCCTGAGTCGTAGAATTCGAACGTCTCAACAACCTGCTGCTTGCTTAAGTCACCACTGTCACCATCACCGTCCGGACCGAAGCCAGTAAACCGGATTGCGACGGGTTTGGCCTCTGCTGAGTCGTTCGTAACCTGAAAGAGCCCATTAGTTGCATCGCCGAGCTGGTCTTTGTCATCAAGCGGAACAGCCGTTTCAAGGAATAGATCGCCGTTGGTAGCGTCGTTGATCGCAGCTGCTGGAAGGTCCTGAACATCGATATTCTCTAATCCAGAGTTGCCTTCCCCACCAAACAACGAACTGCTGTTTTGATCGAATGCACTACCATTACCAGGAGGACTTGAGGCATTCGGAGCAAATCCGTCGGTGGGTGAAGAACCACTTCGGAAGAAGGTTCCTGGTTCAAGCGTGAGTGAGTCAGCGACAACAACCCGCATGTCCGAGCTTGGGTTGACCGAGTTACTGAACGCTGCACTCGAGAAGATCGCGCCACTTCCTGTTGCCAATGCTCCGAGTCCGACCAGTGTCTTTCGCCGTGTTGGTCTCATGATTACCGTACTACCCACATATACGCGATTGCATATAATATGTCGCAGCTTTCCGCCCTGAAAGCACTCCTTGAAACCTGATATGTCCGTGTTCTCGGACCCAGTCGACGGCTCCGGCCGAGACTCAGTTCGCGTCGCGCTCGGCGGTAATTTCCAGGTCGACGTTCGGACTGGTGGGTAGCGCCTGTATGTCGTCAGACGAGGATGGGAGCAGATCCACCGTAATCCCGAACGTCACCGAGTCGCCGGGCTCCAGTGACGCGCCCGGTTCGGCGAGCAGCACCGTCTGCCCCTCGTCGGTCGTCGTCTCGAGGTTGGAGGCGATCACGTCGAGACTATCGGCCGCCGCGAGGCTCGCCTCGCTCGGTGAGTTGCCTGTCGCGACGAACTCGAAAGCGAGCTGGTCGTACCCCACGTTGCCGTTGTTCGTGGCCGTGATCAGGTTGGCGAACGTCGACTTCGACCGCTGGTTCAACTTTTTAAACACGATCTCGGTGACCTCACCGTCCTCGTCGGTGACGACGTGCTGGCCGTTCTGGTACTCGGAGTCGGGGTCTTCCGGACGCGCAGGCGTGAGCGTGAGTTCGGAGCTGACGACGACCCGCAGGTCGGCTCCGGCCGCGGTGCTCGAAGAGAACGCCGCGGAGCTGATCGCGGCGCTCCCGAGCGCGAGCGAGAGCAAGCCGATCGTGGTCTGTCGTCGGGTTGGCATCGTGTGAGTCGCTTTACTGCTGGTACGCTTGTTTCCTAGCCTTGTTGAGGGTTTTGTATTGGCGAGCTTTCCCGTAATGTAGGTATGTAGTGCCCGTCGATTGTGATGACCCGACTGTGGCTGAGGAGTTCAAGCGGTGCCATACGAGCGGGTACGGCGGGCTTGAAGCGTCACAGGGGGGTCGATACAAAGTCTGTGGGTGTTTTTACTGTATCTATGGTCAACAGACGAGGTGCACTCATCGGCCTGGGTGGATTGGTTGCGACTGGGGGTGCGGTTCTCGGTACGGGCGCGTTCACCACGGTGACCGCAGAGCGAACCGTCAACGTTCAGACGACGGGGGACGCCAGTGCGTTCCTCGCACTCGAGCCGGCAACCGACGACGACACCGACAACGGTGAGTACGCAGACGGCAGCAACGATCAGATTCAGATAACGCTCAACGCAGATGCCGACGCACAAAGCGAAGCGCAGGGACTGAACAAAAACGCTGAAACGGTGATTCGCGACATCGTCAAGGTAACTAACAATGGGACACAGTCGCTCACCTCGCTCTCGCTGAGCATCGAAGACTCAGGTGGTACCTCTTTCCCGGACGTGTTCTCGTTCACCACGTCGGTCGATTCGAGCGTCGACTTGGCAAACGGTGACGACGTACTACAGGACGATGGGCTGGATGCCGGCAACTCGGTCCAGTTTGGCATGAGCGTCGATCTTCGGGAGACGAGTGACGGTGACTTGCCCGGCACGGGCGACTACACCCTCACGATCGAAGCACAGACGGCGAACAGCAACTAACCTACGCCGACAACAGACGCTGGACGAACTCTCATTTGATTGGTTGACAGTCGCGATCGATAGACGCAGTCGACAGTGATTGCTGGGTTGCTATCTGGCCTCAACTGTCTTGGCAGACGTCTCAACCGTACAACACGCACGTAGCGTGTGTCGATTCAAGCTTCTCGATACCCTGCGAGTTGACCCGCAAGCAGGGCCATACGATACGTGACGTAACGAATCGGTGAGCTTTCTCTGTTTCAAGTACCGCTCTACAAAGTTGATACGTATCGTGAGGGTAGGTATGGTCAACAGACGAGGTACACTCATCGGTCTGGGCGGATTGGTCGCGGGCGGCGGCGCACTCATCGGTACGGGCGCATTCACCACCGTGACAGCTGAGCGTACGGTCAATGTCCAGACCGCAGGAGATGCAAACGCGTTTCTCGCACTCGGACCAGCCGACCGCGACGGTAACGGAAACAACGCGTACGTCGCCGACCCAGGAGACGGCACGGTCGAAATCGCGCTCGATGGAAGCAACACTGGTGCGAGTGGGTTGAATCAGAACGCTCGGACGACGTTCCGCAACCTGATCACAGTCACGAACAACGGCACCCAAGCCGTCGAGTCGCTGACGCTCACGATGAGCGTGTCTACTGGCAACGGCAACGGCAACGGTAACGCTGGAGTGGATGCAAACGACACGTTCGAGTTCACTGTCTCACCGGCAGGCGGAAACAGCAGCGAAGGTCCGGTGGCGAACGGAAACGACATCCTGACCGGAAACAATAGTATTCCCGATACGCTCAACTCGGGGAGTTCGATCAACTTTGGACTGGTCGTAGACCTGCTCGCGGGCGGGAACAACGGCGGTAACCTCCCCGGCGGTCTCAGCTACACCCTCACGATCGAAGCACGGACGGCGAACAGCAACTAACGACACGCGATCTCATCGCACGACGAGCCGTCGTACTCAGTCTCGTATATCAGCTTTTCAGACGCCGTGTAGCGTGAGCTAGCGACAGGACAGTCACCGATCTGGAGTGGCACCTGCAACGCTTCGTCCGAGTCTCGTTTTTATACACAGTGCCGTTAGAACGGCATCGACCCATCTAAATACGTATCACTGATGTGGTATCCCCCAACGCGTGCACCTCCCCACGCGGGTGTGCTTCCATGCACATACCTGACACGGCATCGTGAGGGCGACGCTGGGCGTGTTGGTGGCCGTTGTAACACGTAGGTGACAAGTGTGGGGCGTCCTACCCGGTTCAAGAGTCCCGATACCGATCTGCTCGGGATGCTTTCTCTGGTTCAAGCAACTCGATACAAAGTGGCTACCGATACATGGTGTAGATATGCCCAACAGACGAAGCGTACTCATCGGCATGGGTGGATTGGTTGCAGCTGGTGGCGCAGCCCTCGGTACGGGCGCATTTACCACCGTGACTGCGGAGCGGACGGTCAGCGTCGAGACTGCGGGCGACGGCAGCGCGTTCCTCGCGCTCGCCCCTGCACGCAACAATGATAACTTCGTCTCTGCACCGAGTGACGGAACGATCGAGATCAACCTCGATGGAACCGACTCGGAGACTGGCCAGTCGAACGGTGGACTCAACCAGAATGCCGAGACGGTGTTCCGTAATCTGGTTACGATCACGAACAACGGCACACAAGAAATCACGTCGCTGACATTGACGATGGCCGTGAGCAACGCCTCGAGCGTGGTCGCAGACGACACGTTCGAGTTCACCGTCTCTCAGAACGACGGAAACAGCAATCAAGCGACCGTGTCGAACGGTGGCAACATCCTGACCGGGAACAACAGCATCCCCGGCACACTCGGCTCAGGGAACTCGATCAACTTCGGCATGATAATCGATCTGATAAATGGCGGTGATGGAAACGATCTGCCGGACGGTGCGACGTACACCCTCACGATCGAGGCGCAGACCGCCAACTCGAACACGGGTAACTAACTGACCCGACCGGCACCCCGGGTGCCTAACCACGTGCTATCGTGACCTCTCGACGCACCACCGTGATCGCACTTGGCGGGCTGCTCGCCGGCGGCGGAACCCTCCTTGGGACCGGCGCGTTCAGCACCGTCACCGCAGAGCGGTCGGTGTCGCTCCAGACGGCCGGCGACGCCAACGCCTTTCTCGGACTCGAAGTCCTCGACGACACGTACGTCGAGCAGACGGACGGCACGATCGGCTTCGACATCCTCGCCGAGTCGACGACGACCTTCGCCGACCTCGTGAACGTCCGCAACAACGGCACCCAAGCCGTCACCTCACTCCGCTTTGCGTTCGAGGTCACGGGCGCAGACCAGTCGGACGACGCGGTCGAGACGGCTCTGAAAATCGTCTCTGGTGATGCGAGCATCGATGCCGTCGACGAGGTGAACCTCCTCACGGAGAGCGACGCGGGCGGTGCAGCCGACGACGTCCTCACGCCCGGGGAGGCGGTTCCGTTCGGTATTGCGGTCGATCTGATCGACGCGGATCTTGAGGAAGTCACCGGCGACCCGGACATCACGCTGACGATCATCGCTGATACGGGTGGTGAAAACGACTCAAGCGGTGAGAACCCAGGCGACGGACAGCCGGATACCTACGAGATACAGACCGTTTCGGTGTCTAACGGCAGCGGGAACGACATCGACGTTACCATCACCACCGATACGACAGACCCCGAGGCGACCCTGCTGATCGAGAGCGTTCGCTCGAATCCCCCCGGCAATCAATCGCCGATTCGAGACAGCCAGACGGTCGACGCGGTGGACGGAACGTACTCTGTGCTGGGATCGAACGGCGACCAAGCTGACGAGGTTCGTGTTACACTTCGTGACGGCGACTCCAATAACCGCGCCGTGACGACGGTCCCGTGGCCGCCGTGAGTGACTGCGTTTGTGCCTCTCTGTCACCAATAGTTCAGCGTCACACGGCTCGCGTGCCCGATCTGCGTCGGTACACGGATCGCCCTACACGAACTCGACTCCCGTGATATCGAACCGAGCGCCGCCCGCGTCGCTCTCACTCACGTCCACCGTCCACCCGTGTGCCTCACAGATTCGCTCCACGATGGCCAGTCCGTACCCTCTTCCTTCGTCCCGCGTCGTGTATCCGGTCTCAAATAGGTGGTCTTTCACCTCAGCGGTCATCCCCGCGCCGTCGTCTGCGACGTACAATCCCTCCGGGGTACACCCGACGCGTACGGTCACCGTCTCTCCGCCGTGAACCACGGCATTACGAAACAGATTCTCGAAGACCTGTGGGACTCGATCGGCGTCCGCATAGATCGCGGCCGTCTCTTCGACGACGAGCGTCGCCGCACCGACGGTGGCGTTCTGCCAGCACTCTCTGGCTATCGCTTCGAGTTCGACGGCGCTCGTGTCTCCAACGACCGTCCCCTGTCGAGCGAGCGACAGCGAGTCGTCGATGAGGTCGTCCATTCGGTCGAGTGCGCGGACGACCGTCTCGAGATGGCTGCTCTCACACTCGCTCGCTGCGAGTTCGGCACGGCCCATCGCGACGTTGAGTGGGTTACGCAGGTCGTGTGAGACGGTCGCCGTGAACTCTTCGAGCCGATCACGCTCGTCAGCCAGTGCCATCTCTCGCTCTTGTAACACCCGCAGCTGAGCGATTCGAGCGAAGATGAGCGTCAACGTATCACACCACACCGAGAGGAGATCGATCTCTATTGCACTGAACGCATCCGGTTCGGTCGACCCGATGTTCACCAGCCCGTGTCTACCCAGCGGCACGATCACCTCGCTGTGTATCGGCGTGTCTGCAGCTGCTCTGTCGTCCCGCTCGTGCACGTCGCTGACGTACTCCAGCTCCTGGTTCTGATACGCCGTCCACGAGAGCGACGACGTATCCGGGGTGTACGTCGGCGGATCCGACACGATATCAGATCCGCGTTCCGAGGTGGCGACCGGTTCGAGCGCACGCTGATCGTCCGTGCTCAACCAGATACCCGCGACGTCGAACTCGAGAATCGATTCGAAGCTCTCGATGGCGTGAGCAGCTGCCGACGCGGCGTCGGTCGACTGGAGCAGGGTCTGTGTCGTCTCCTGGAGCTGTTCGAAGAAGCTCGTGTACTGCGTCAGCTGTTGTTCTTGACGCTTTCGTGCGCTCACGTCCCGCATCGCGGCGAGAATGCCGTCGATTACGTCGGTGTCGGCGACGTTCTGTAGACGGCTCTCGACCCACCGCCAGTCGTCGTCAGCATCTCGCACGCGACACTCCACCGTCGACACCGTGCCTGGCTGTTGTACCACCGTGTTCAGCTGGGCAGCGACGCGTGATCGGTCGTCCGGATGCACGTGCTCGAGTGGGTTGTTGTCGGTGAACTCTCGCTGTGCCCATCCACACTGCGGTGATGGCGGACTCTGGTACGTGACGGTCATCTCCTCGTCGATGACGAGCAGCTGTTCCGGGGCGTATCGAAGGAGGTGTTCAGAGCGGGTGAGCTGTTGTTGGCGCTCCTTGTCGGCGGTCACGTCGTGGATCGCACCTCGCATCGCGACGACTTCGTCCCCCTCGTAGACGGGTTCGCCACGGGCGGTGACCCATCGTTCGTCTCCCGTCTCCGTCTGTACTCTGAGCTCACACGTGAACGGCTCTCCGTTGTTCTGGCAGTTCCGTACCGCCGTTTCGATCACTGGTCGGTCCGCGGGGTGGTAGTAGTCGAGCGACGCCTGAATCGTCGGCGTGACGCTGCTCTCGGCGGGCTTCTCCAGAATCTCGTACGTGCCCGCCGTCCACTGCATCTGCTCGGATGCGACGTCTGCTTCCCACCCACCGACGTTCGCCAACCGTTCGGTGTGTCGTAACAGCTCCTGGCTGCGGGTCAGTTCCTCTCTGCGCTCGGTGCGTGCGGTAATGTCGGTGTAGATGGCAAACCCTCCCGACCCATCCTCGTAGACGGCGTTTTGTAACAAGAACTCTCGCTGGCCGTCTGCGGTCTCTCTCGTAACCTCTCTGGCTTCGATCGACCCGCCGTCTCGAACGTGCTCGTTGATCGCCGTCGCCTCAGCCGTTCGATCCGGTGGTACGACGTAGCTATCGAGTGACCGCCCGACGAGGGTATCGGCATCGTACCCGAACGTCTCTTCGAACGCCTCGTTTACGCGCTGGATGATCGGCTCGTCGCCCTCGTACTCGACTTCGACGGTCGGCTGTGACAGCTGGGTGAACAACGTCTCAAAGCGTCTCTGCTCTCTTCGGGCGCGTTTTTCCGCGTGCCGTTGGTCGACCGCGTTGGTGATTCGGTTCGCGAGCAGTTCGTACTGCTCTGTGCCGGTGTCCTTCTGTAGATAATCGGTGACGCCAGCGGAGATCGCCTCGCTGGCGACCGCTTCGCTTCCTCGGCCGGTAAACAAGATAAACGGGAGTTCCGGGTGCGTATCACGTACCTGTCGGAGGAACGCGAGCCCGTCTTGCCCCGGCATCTCGTAATCGGAGACGATACACTGGTACTCCGTGTGTGAAAGCTGCGCCAGCGCATCGTCGACGCCAGGTGCCGTGTCGATGGTCAGTCGGTCTTCGGTCTGCGTGAGGTACGTCGCTGCTAGGTCTGCGAGGTCGGGGTCGTCGTCGACGAGGAGCACACGCACCGAGCTGGCGTTCATAGGGGCCGTGTGATTGCTGGACTGAGAGATGTAAAAACGTGTTGTCAATAGCAGTGGGACACGTTCTCGCTGTAACACGCAGACGTACGGCGCTGATTTTAGCAATTGAGAACCGCAAGCTCACCTTACTTAAGCCAGACGAGACGGTACCTGTTCTATGAGCAGTCGTCGCGAGTACCTGCTGGTCGTAGGTGGAGCGATCAGTGGCGCTGGTGCACTCCTCGGGACCGGAGCCTTCTCGAGTGTCTCAGCTGAGCGAACCGTTGCCGTCACCACGGCGGGGGACGCGAGTGCATTTCTCGCGCTTCGGCCTACTGACCGCGACCTGACCACCACAGACGTAGAGAATGCGTACGTCACCACCGATTCCGCGGGCACGGTTCAACTCGCCATTGGAGGTGCTGATGGGTCTCGTGGCCTCAACCGCCGCGCACGCACGACGGTTCGCCGCCTGATCACGGTCGAAAACAACGGCACTCGACCGGTACGCACGCTGTCGGTAGGTATCGTCGATGGCCCGACCGCTGCGACCCTCGATCTCGATTCGACGTTTTCAGTTACCGTCGACACGCGTGATCCGCCTGTCGGAGCTGTCGTTCCGAACGGTGGCGACGTGCTCTCACCAGATGAGATGCCGAATGCGCTCGGCCCCGGCGAACAGATCACGATCGGGCTCTCGGTAGATCTCGTCGGGGGTGGCACCGACACACGGTCTCTTCCAGCCGGTGCGTACACGCTCCGTATTGTGGCGCAGACGACCAATTCACGCACTGAGGAGACGGAGTCTCCGTCACCTGAAGATGCAGGTCCAGCGTCGACCCCACCGGACGCCGACGAGTTCGAGTTCACGCAGGAACGCGGAACCGTCGTCGAGACGAACGGATTCAACGACGTCGAACCGGCCAATCAGAACGTTCGGTCGGTGACGATTCACTACACTGGCACCCAGCAGATCGCTCACGCTGACCTCGGGGTCACTGTCACCGACTCGGATCTCGACGTCTCGTACCCTGGGTACGATGTGTACGACCCGACCGACCCTGGGTACGCGACGTATGCATCAGACCCATTCGACACAGACGTGTCTCCAAACGATACACGTCGTATCGTGGTGTTCGGTGAGGTGTACACGAGTGCTGAAGGGTCTTCGAGCGGTGATCCCTCGTTTTTCCACAATACTGGGACGCTCAGCCGGTCGCTTGATGCGAACAATGAACACCGTGCAGACACACTCCAACCCGGAGATATAATCGAGATCGTGTGGCGTCCGGGAACTGATGACGCGACGGTAGTTGCCTCGTACACCGTCCAATGAGGCGCTGACACCGTGCCCGACAGGTACGGGCACCCTCGTCTGCCCGCACCGCTCTGTACACAGCATGTACGTGAGCCGATAGTGGTACACAGGTAGTACTCGCTCGGGGATTCTGAGCGCGGCATCTACGTGTGACGCCGTGTGTCTGCTCTACGACTCTGCGACGAACTGTATCTCCCCATCGTCCCAGCTTTGGCTTCCGGTGCCTCGGGTGTCGATAACCACGGTGAGCGTCGCAGAGTCACCACTATCGAGTGTGAGCGGATTTGCTCGTGGCGTCTGGTTCACATTTCCGCCGACGATGGAGTCCGAATCACCTTGCCCGTCTGCATCGGCAGTGTACGTGCCACCGTACAGAACGTCGAGTGGCCCGTCATTCGTATACCCTTGCCCATAGATCGGGTCGACACCCTCCTCACCGGCGTCTACGTTGACGTAGAGTTTGATCTCTTGAGTGCCCTGGTTGGCTACGCTCAGAAGGTCGTCGAACCGAATTACGGCGTTACGATTGATGCTGTCGAAGATCAGCTGAAGGGTTCCAGTATCTGTCGTGCTCACGTGCTCCGCTACGTCGGTATCGTCGTCGCCGTAGTCCTCGTTACCGGTCAGCTGTAAGAGTGCACTCGCGTCCCCAGCAGTCTCTACGGACACTGTCCGCTCTGCGGTCACCGTGGTGAACGCGCCCGTGCCGAGGAGTGCCCCGCCACCTGCGACTACTCCACTCAGACCAATGAACACGCTTCGTCTGTTCGGCATTGTGACTGTTCATAGAGAGTTACTTATCATAATATTAATGGAAATTCAGTCGTGTAATCACCGGCAGAAGGCACAGAACGAACTGCTTGAACACTGTACACTGCGTTCGGCTGTGTACACGATTCCACAGCTACACGCTCTGACGCAGATTCTCTCGTACGGTACTATGATTGATGTGACGACCACGAATGCACGACAGCTGGATACTACTTTATCTCCCTACCTTGGACCGACGCAGTACGTGTGTGATAGTTGTGTGAACGAGACGACCGTGCGACCTCCGACACCACGTGACCACACGCTCTTGTCGACCGATTCGCTCGCATACGTCGATAGAACAGCTGTGACGATCACGACGCTGTGACACCCGGACACGATTTTACCTACACCCTCCCGGGCCGATTCGGTACGCATATGCGGGTATGTCTGTGACGAACACGACCGCGCGACAGCCGGACACCAGTTGGCCACACCCTCCCCAGCCGATTCTCTATGCGTGTGGTGGTTGTATGATCGAGACGACCACACGGTAGCCGGGCGCCAATTACCGCCACACCCTCCCCAGCCGATTCGCTCGGTCGCTTCGCTCCCTCGCTCATCCCTCGCACGCGCTCGTGAGGCCGCCTGCGGCGACCTCGCGAGGCGCGCGCCACCGCTGGGCTAGTGTGTTACTCCTCTGTTAGTCGAGATACCGTCTGCGCTCGACGTGCACACGCGTCGGCGTCACGGCGACATCGTTTTGAACAGGTAGCGTTCCTCACGCGCAGCCGTCGCGCTCGCGTAGACGACGAGCCGTTCCATCAGGACGTCGTCGGCCGTGATACCCGACGCTCCACCCGCACCGAGTCCGTCCGTGAGGTCGCTGTCGGAGGTGTCGACGTACAGTCCAACTTCGAGCGAGTCGCCCACGCCAACGTACACGCCGATGTCGTCGTATCCGGCGTTCCGCTCTGGCGGGCTCGGACTCGACAGGTCGGCAATCTGTGGATCGACGATGCCGTTGTTCCCCGGCTGGTCGATGCTGTCGAGGCCAAACTCCGTGGCCCGTGCACCGAGGTCGATCGGTCTGCCGTTTGCACCGATCTCCTCGAAGTAGAGTACGACCGGCTCGGTACCGTTGTTGCGCACCTGAAAGACACGGTCGATGTGGGTGACGGCGTTCAGGTTGAGGTTCGGGACCGCCACGGTGAGCAGTCCGTCGTCGGTGACCGTCGTGTACTCGATGCTGTTCGCGCTGTCGTCGATGTCGGCCAGTGCCACGAGTGCCGCAGCGTCTGTCGTGGTCTCGACTTCGACCGTCCGGTCCGCTCGTACCGAGCTGAACGCACCACTTCCGAGGAGTGCCCCGCTACCGCCAACTAGCGCACCCGCGCCGAGCACGACCGTCCGCCGTCGAAACATGACACACGTTCGCTCCCTCTCTACTTAGTACCGACCCGCTTAGACGGGTTCAAGCACCGCTTGAAGGCCTGGTCGTCGACGTCTCGCGCTTCCCGGACGCTTATCAGCTCGAACGCGTACTGTGAGCCAGACCCTCGATGGCCCGCACACTCGACGCCACCGTCTTGTTGATCGAAGGCGACGACGAGCGGGCGACCGAGTACGCGACCTGGCTCGACGACTGCACCATCAAGACCGCCGATGACGCCGAAAGTGCCCTCGACCGTCTCGACGACGACGTCGACGTCGTGCTGCTCGATGGCTCGCTCGAGACGGCCGACCGCGACGACCTGCTCGGCCGCCTCCGCGCCCGCCACGTCGACTGCCAGATCGGACTGCTCTCCGGGGAGCACGTGAGTGCGGACGTCCTCCGACTCGACTTCGACGAGTACGTCCCGCGACCCGTGACCCGCGAGACGCTCTGTGAGACCGTCGAACGCCTCTCCGACCGCAACGCGGTCATGGACGTTGTCGAGACGTACCTCGGGCTCGTCGCCCGCAAACGCCGACTGGAGGCGCGTCGCCCGGCAGACGAACTGGCCGACGACGACCGGTACCGCGAGCTGGTCGGCGAACTCGCCGCACGACGACGCCAGGTCGACTCGTTGTTCGCCCAACTCGCCGCGAGCGAGGCCGACGCGGACGCGCTCGAGACCGCTCCGGAGTCGGTCGAGGGGGATCCCGTTCCGCTGGCGCTCCGTGACTCGTCCGAGCCACGGTACCGAACCCACCGCGGCGAGTTCGTCGGGCTGTGGCTCGCGGCGGCGCTCACCTACGGTGTCGGTGACCTCCTCTCGACCACGTACGCGGTGCTCGTCGTGCCCGGACTGATCGAGGGGAATCCGGTGGTGAACACGCTGTTGTCGACCGCCGGGCTTCCTGGATTCGTCCTCTTGAAGCTGCTCGTGTTTCTCGTGTTGATCTCGGTGAGCGTCCAGGGCGGCCGCACCCACGAGCGCTTTTCGTACTACTGGCCTCCGGTGGCGATGACGATCCTCGGGCTGGTGCTCACCGGGTGGAACCTCTGGCTGATCGTGAGCGTGTGACGGGCGGTTGACATCCTCCACACGGCTGAAGCCGTGGGATTCCTCGCGTTGAGGGTCCGGCATTAGCGCCACCCCCCACGGGGGCAACTTTCTCCTACGCCGACCGTAGGATACTCTGGTCTGTATGCTCCTCGTTGGGACGGTGAGCGCGTGGTGACGCCGACCATGAATGGTCGTCCCACTTGAGGCATACGGGCCGTGCCATCGGCCGTTGTACGTCTGCTTCGTGGCGTCGGAGGAACGTCTCCGACGCCGTGAGGTCCGCGTGGCCCTCGAATCCACAGGTGCACGTGAGCGTGTCTTGGTGCCGAGTCGTGTTCTCCGTCGAACTGCACTGCGGACACGTCCGAGTCGTCCACGCTTCGGGCCGGACTTCGACGGTGATGCCGAACTCCTCGGCGGTACACGCAAGTCGATTTACGAACGCCCGGAACGCCCAGAAGTTGTGCGTTTTCTGGTTCGCTCGCACCGACCAGTGCGTGTCGAGTACGTCGGTGAGGTCGCCGACGTACACGGTTGCCACGCCCTCCTCGTACAGTCGCTCGAAGAGGTCGCGGGCGAGGGCGTCCATGGCGTGGTCGCGCCGTCTCGTCCGGCGTCGGTACAGGCGTCGAATCCGTTTCGACGTGTACCGCCCCTCTTCGAGTTTGACCTTCGACTGGT